>NZ_JBBEXE010000002.1:0-410805 GCF_037645805.1 Leptobacterium meishanense | reverse complement strand
ATCAAATCCGGGGTGAACTGAATACGTTTAAATACAAGCCCTAATGCTTTTGCTATAGTATTCACCATCAATGTTTTTGCAAGTCCAGGTACTCCTATAAGCAATGCATGCCCGCCTGAATAAATGGAGAGTAATATTTCTTCAACAACTACCTCTTGGCCAATAATCATTTTGGCTATTTCTTTCTTTAGGACTTTGTGTTTTTCTACAAGGTTATTTATAGCAGATACGTCTGACATAATTATTTCTCAATTATTTTTTAAGCCAATTATTGGCAAAATCACAACCACTATTATCAGTACCTACACTAATATAGGTATCATTGATTTTTTCGGTCATCCATTTTTTGATAGTGTTCAGCTGCTTTTCCTTTAATGCTAAATCTTTTATTTTGATATAATCTTGGGAATAATTAGCTATATGTTCATCAAACTTATCTGTTACTTTAAGAACCTTATATTTTTTTACCCCTGCGCGTTCTTCTTCAAGTAAGGGTAAAGAGATTTCTCCTTCTTTTAATTCTCGTACCTGATTGTACAAGGTGGGATCCATCTTAGTAAGTTCAAAACGGGTATCAAAATTTGTTGGGTTACGCAATACACCCCCGTCAAACTTTGTTTCTTTTTCATCTGAAAAGTTTTTAGCTGCTTCTGCAAATGTCATTTCTCCATCTATGATACGTTTTCTAAGAGTGTCTAATTCTTTTTTCGCTTCTATTAACGCTTCTTCAGGGATTTCAGGTATAATAAGTATGTGACGTACGTCCAGTTCTTGACCTCTTATTTTATCAACCGTTAAAATATGCCATCCGAACTCTGTTTCAAAAGGTTCTGAAACTTCTCCTTCCTGAAGGCTAAACGCTATATCTTTAAATTCTTGAACAAATGCTGTTTTCTTGGTAATGGTGTAAAATCCTCCTTTAGATCTTGACCCTTCATCATCAGAGTATAAAATCGCTTTGGTAGCAAAGCTAGATCCATTTTCTTCAATATCCTCCTTAATTTCCTTCAATTTATCAATTGCTTTTTGTACTTCTTCTTGAGGAGCTTTAGGGGCAATTACTATTTGGGCTATTTCCAGTTCGGTGCCAAAAACGGGCAATTGATCTTTCGGGATATCATTGAACCATTGCCTAACTTCTTCAGGGGTGATCTCTACATCTTCTATTATTTTCTCCTGCATTCGCTCTGATAGCTGTCTCAGTTTTTGAATTTCAAAAAGTTCTTGGCGGAAACTTTGCTCGTCTTCTTTTTTATAAAAGGCTAGTACTTTTTCCACAGAGCCTATTTGCTCTGCAAGAAAATCTATTTGTCTGCTTACAACGTCTTTTATTTCGGCATCCGATACTTCAATACTATCTTGAATGGCATGGTGTGCATACAGCTTATCTTCCATTAATTTTCCCAAAAGTTGACACCGAGTGATGTCCTCAGTTGGTACCCCATTTAATTGAAGGTCTATGAGGTTTTTATCAATATCTGATTCTAAGATCAGGTAATCTCCTACCACAGCCGCTACACCGTCTACTTTTATCTTTTTGAAATTGTTAACGGTATCTTTTAAAGTTAATTCCGTTGTTCCCGGAATGTTTTCAACTATTTCAGTTTGTGCATAGTTTAATTGCGTTATTGCCAATCCACTTATTATTGCTATAATTTTATTCTTCATTTTCATATACCTGAAATTCTTTGTTTTGTATTGCTTCATTAATGATGTCCTTTTCTAAGTTCCTGATAAATTCTAGCTTTCGCTTATTAAGGATGATTTGCTTCAGTGTTGGTGCAACATATTCAGCGGGTGCAACATCATTTCGTTCTAAAACATCATTAATGTGCACCAAATATACTCCTAAAGAGTCTGTTAGTTCAAAAAATTGTGATTTTTTTAAGTCTATATTGCTATTGTCCATAGCTACTTTCTGAAAAAATTGCACTTTTTTTATCCATGAAGAATCATTTAGAAAGTAAGAGTTAAATTGAATGGCCATATCCTGTAATGTGTCTTTATCTTCATTGTCAAAACGCATAAAACGTTCTTTTACTTCCTCCATATCTGAAAAACCTTCATTTAAATGTATATACCTAAGTTTAATAAGGTCTTCATTTAGTCTGAAATTTTCTTTATGTTCTTCATAGTATTCTTTCATTTCTTCGTTATAAACCACCGTGTCCATATTTTTAGCTATAAGTGCTTCCTTATATGCTGCCATATACAAATCCATTCGATATTCATCCACTAGTTTTTCAAAATCGGCTACTTTGTCCTGACTCAGGTTAATCTTCGCTTTTTCAACCAACAAATGTTTTTTTGCCCATGTATTAATAAAGCTTGTAACAATATTTGTGCTGTCTTCTTTTGAAAGCCCTTCTCCTGTAATGTTCCGTATATCATTTTTGTACAAATAATTATTCCCTACCCTGGCAATTATGTTCTCTTCCCTTTTTTCTTTAGTAAGTTCGCAAGAAAAAAGAAAAACCGATATGCTCAATAATAAAATTTGCTTTCGCATATTTAGATAGTATGGGATGACGGGTCACAAAAATACTAATTCACAAATACATAACAGTACTCAGAAAAGTAACGTTATAATACTTTTTCTATTATAAGTAGGTTTTTTTAGTATATTGGCTATACTAAACAACCATATCAAAAATGAAATATCAACACGAAATTGTTATTAACCTACCCAGAGCAGCGGTAATCCAAAAATTTGACAGTACAGAAAATATGAAGCATTGGCAGCGTGGGTTTATGGGCATGGAACCCATAAGTGGAAACCCCGGAGAAGAAGGTGCTAAAAGTACGCTTACTTATCAAATGGGCAAGCGAAAAATAACCATGATAGAAACCATTGCACACAAAAACCTTCCTGAAGAATTTCATGGCACTTATGAAGCCGATGGGGTATATAACATTCAAGAAAACTATTTTGAAGCAATAGATGATAATGCTACCAAATGGATAAGTGACAGCGAGTTTAGATTTTCGGGGTTTATGATGAAATTTATTGGTTTTATAATGCCGGGAGCCTTTAAAAGGCAGAGTTACCAATATATGGTTGACTTTAAAAATTTTGCTGAAAAAGGAATTTCTGTAAATGATTCGTAAATATAATACTCATGCTGCATGAGAAAAATAAAAATGATCTGGGATTTTAGAGGGCCTCATGCGGAAGAAACTGCAAAACATTATGAACTTCACCTTAAAGAATATTTAAAAATAGAAGAAGTATATAATGCACAAACAGGTTATGCCAAAATTAACGATTCATTTACCACTACATACGCCATAGTAAATGAGCCGGACATGAGAAAAGTGCGTGATGACCTTAAACCACATCGAGGCGAATGGTATGAGGAAAACCATTAACTACCTTGAGTAATTTGGCGCTTCTTTGGTAATCGCCACATTGTGCGGATGGCTTTCTGTAATTCCCGAATGTGTAATCCTTACAAACTTTGCTTTTTCTTTGAACGAAGCAATATCTTTTGCTCCGCAATAGCCCATCCCGGCCCGCAATCCGCCTATAAACTGGTGCATGCTTTCTACTAATTCCCCTTTGTAAGGAACACGCCCTACAATACCTTCGGGAACAAGCTTCTTTATATCATCTTCTACATCCTGGAAATAACGGTCCTTACTACCCTGTCGCATCGCTTCCACACTTCCCATTCCCCGGTAAGATTTGAATTTTCTACCTTCATAAATAATCGTCTCTCCGGGGGATTCTTTAGTGCCTGCCAATAAAGAGCCTAGCATCACACAATCAGCCCCTGCAGCAATAGCTTTGGGAATATCTCCTGTATAGCGGATGCCTCCATCTGCTATTACCGGAACACCAGTTCCTTTAATTGCTGCAGCTACTTCTATAATTGCAGAAAGTTGTGGAAACCCTACACCAGCCACTACCCGTGTGGTACAAATAGATCCCGGGCCTATACCTACTTTTACCGCATCTGCCCCGTTTTCTACCAAATATTTAGCAGCTTCCGGTGTTGCTATATTTCCAACCACTACATCCAATTCAGGAAAAGCGTTTTTAATTGTTTTTAAAACTGACACTACGCCTTTTGTATGTCCATGGGCCGTGTCTATAACAATGGCATCCACTCCTGCATTAACCAATACCTCTGCCCTTTCTACTGCATCTGAAGTAACCCCTACGGCAGCAGCCACACGCAATCGTCCGTATTTATCTTTATTTGCAAAAGGTTTTTGGGTAAGTTTCGTAATATCTCTAAAAGTGATAAGCCCTATTAGTTTATAATTATCATCTACCACAGGAAGTTTTTCTATTTTGTTTTCTTGTAGAATAACTTCTGCGTCCATCAAAGAAGTCCCTTCTTTGGCCGTAACAAGGTTTTCACTTGTCATCACCTCTACTATTGGCCGGTTGTTATTATGCTCAAAACGTAAATCCCGATTGGTTACAATGCCTTTTAAGAACCCTTCATCATCTACAACAGGAATTCCTCCAATGCTATGCTCTGTCATATTTTGCTTGGCATCAATTACCTTAGCTGTTAGTGGGAGCGTAACCGGGTCCAAAATCATCCCACTTTCGGCCCGCTTTACTTTTCGTACTTCAAGTGCTTGTTTTTTTGCAGTCATGTTCTTATGGAGTACCCCGATACCTCCTTCCCGGGCTATCGCTATGGCCATGGCCGCTCCTGTTACTGTATCCATAGCTGCAGAAACAATAGGGACGTTAATAGGTATGTTTTTTGAAAATTTTGTTTGAATATTGACTTCTCTGGGAAGAACTTCAGAATAGTTGGGCACAAGAAGAACGTCATCATATGTTAATCCTTCGCCAACAAACTTTGCATTATGGAATTTCATTTGCAATTAAAATTTAATTGCATGCAAATGTACCATATTTTTCTCATCGAGAGAAATTATTGCTTATGTATTTTGTTAACTTAACAAATCATATTCTGATGTGACAATATAATATTATGTTTCAACATATTTTTTTATTTTTAAAAAGAATTTTCTTCCAAATAGTTTATTAATTTTTTATTTTTATGACATATTTATTTTCATAAAATACATCTTTATATGAAGTTTTGCCAATCGTCCATCGTTATTATTTCTCTGTTTTTCTTTTCCAATATGATAACTGCTCAACTTAGTGAAGCAGAAGTAAGAACTCAAATAAATGAAGCACAAAAGCAAGTCAACCAAGCACAGCAGGCCTTAAGAACTGCAGAATTGCAATTGCAACAAAAAGGAAACGCGGTAAAAACACTTCAGGATGAGTGGAACACCACCTCAGCACTTCTTGACAACCAACAAAAACGGTTGGCATCTGTAGAGAACTCCATGCAGGAATCCGTTAATCACCTTAATGAGGAAATTGCCAAATGGGAACGGAGAGTGGAGGCAGCAAAGCGCGATAACAAACCTTCAGATGAAATTGAAAATGCTGAAAGGCACCTTATGGCCTATAGAAACATGAAAAATAGGCGATTGAGCCGAAGCCCTTTGGCACAGATGAAAACAGCTATTGAAAATGAAATAGCCCGGTTGGAAGGTGTTTTGAACCAAAAAAAGCAACCTCTGGAAAATGCCATAGCAGAGGCTAAAGCTGCAGAAGAAAATGTGCACCAGACAAACCTGAACCTTTCTGACGCACAAAAAAAACTGCATGAACTTCAAGAAAAAGCTCCGGAACTCCTTGGCCATATTGCACCTCCTTACCTTCAAGAAGTAATTGTAAAAAGCCCTGGTGGCTCTGTAAAATACAAAGCACATTGGGAAGATTATGGATTTGTTATTGACAAACAAATAGAATTGGTTAAAAAAGGGATAGAAGTACAAGAAGAACACCTGGAAACCATTACTAAATTAATCAATGAAATTAGTGATGATTTACTTATTCAAAACAGGGTTGCCACTGAAAAAATGGATGCCTACGTAGCTGAAGTACAAGGCTGGGGGATTATTAAGTCCATGGTTCCCGATCTATTGGATGCTACCCTCAATATTGCAAGAAATTTTAAAGAAATGGGGCCTTATGCGGTCTTTTATGAAGCCGGATGGCGCCTTTTTGATTTAGGTAAATGGGCACTTTCCGATACCCCAAACAATGCCAATTGGGATGTTACCAAGCTACCTACTACACCCAACCCACCTGCAGACATCTCAGGTACTGCATGGAACTATGCTTCCAGTATTGGAAAAGATCAATTAAAAAGTACCGTAATGCAAGCATTACAAGCATATATTTCTGCAGACTATGGCATTGCGGGAGAGGCACTAAACTATACACATAATATAGATTACGAACCCAGTCTAAAAAGCTTAAAAGGAATTAAAGACTTTAAGAGTAATTTTAGGGACATCATTAATAAAGGGCAGTTTTGGGTGATTGCAGAAAAAGATCAAGTAGGAAAGTGGATGACTACGGTATCTGATCCGGGAAATGTTAAGATGCGCGATTTTTATAAAAAGCTGGCCAGAAACCCTAAGAACTTTGTAGAAAGTTTGAAAGGATCCTTTAATAAAGAACGGTTAAAAGGGGCGTTGGTCGATTTAGCACAATCAACTGCTCTACAGGCCCTAAAGGATTATTTGGACGGTGACCGGATTGAGTTGTGGATGGAATACCTTGAAGCAGACATGAAGCGTTCTACATTGCATAATGCCCTGAAATCAGCTGGAAACAAGAGGAGAAAGCAACAAGAAATGCTCAAAGCGCTAAATGAAGTACTTCAGGAACTTATCCAACAAAAAGAAAAAGAGTCGGAAAAACCAACCCGGTATATTGTTGTGGATGAAAATGATGAGCTAAGAGGAAAAGGAAATTTTTCTATGGAACTTAACTTTACCGCCGATATTGAGGTTCAGGAAATAACTTTAGGTGCAAAAACGATAACCGGCACTGCAACTGATAAAGAATGGAAAGGGTCTTTTGACCTTGTAGATATAGGAGAAGATATTGAAGTGGCACAACTTACGGTGAAAGCCTTAGGCAAAACATCCAGAAAACAATTGGACGACCCCATAACCAATGCTAAATATATGGGAACCCGAAAAACTTGGTCAGGATATGAAGCAAAGCCGGACACTTATCATAAAATTAAATTAAAACCGCTCAAAGAAGGGAACAGTATTGTATTACTGGTCGATTGTTCGGGGAGCATGAACGAAAATGCCAGAATGCAACGTGCTATTGCAGCAGGGCAAAAAGTATTGACCGACACTGAGTTTAAGGCAAATGATGAAATAGCACTCATGGCATTTTATGACTGTGGTTCTATCTCATTAAACCAGCCTTTCACTTCAGACATCGAATTGGTAAAACAAAAACTAAGTCAGCTCTCTGCAAGAAGTGGCACCCCTCTGGGCACTGCTATTCAGCAGGCCGGAATTTATATGAACAGCGCTGCAACTACTGACAATAGGCGGTTAATTGTCTTAACCGATGGAATAGAGTCGTGTGGTGGCAATGAATTTATCACTTCAGAGGCTGTAAATAACTTAAATGCTGAATACGAGAAAAAAGTTTTTAACTAATTATTGAACATAATCCCTATGATAGTATCAAAACCACTAAAAAAGCTTTTTATAAGTTTCTTGCTGTTTACAACTAGCTTTATCTATGCACAAGAAGAGCTGAGTTTTGAAATTACGGTAACCAGTCTACCGTATGAATATAATTTTGATTTACCTGAAGGAGGTTATGTTTTAATAACCTATGACGAAATCTCCGGCAATATTACCCCTCAATGTGAAATCTATGATTTTCTTAAAAATAGCAGAGGAATGAATGCTGCAAGAGTGGATTTTGGAGGCAATGTTACATTGCGTTTTCATGAAAAATACTATGGAAGTGCAAACCCGCCATTAAGCTTTAAAGCCAAAATCACTATCTATGAAGAAGATGATGTTTTGGAGCCTAACGATAACATCGAAGAAGCTGTAAAGATTGATTTCTTTACCTGGTACCAAGCAGTTCTGTTCCCGGAATATGATAAAGACTTTTTTAAATTTGAAATTATGAACCCCGGCTTCATACGGCCTAATATAACGGCTACTGACCTGAGGCACTACTGGCGGCTCTATAATGAAGAAGGGAGCTTCATTACTGGGGAATTTCCATATTACGCAGAAAAAGGGAAGTACTCTCTTGAATTGGCTGCTGATTACAATTATAAATCACAACAGCCACTTACTTTTATGCTCATGTACAGCAAACAAGTTGATGAGCTGGAATATAATGATACTATTCCTGCCCCAATTGAACTGGGAAAAATGTATCAGGTAAATTTTGAAAAAGCAAAAGATGTTGATCAGATTAAGATTTCATCAGAAAAACCGGGAGTTATCCATTTTGATGCTGTTGGATATGAACCATACCGCCTGTACATAAGTGTTAATGGTGATCAGGGGAATTACGGGGTACCTTTGGCCATTCCTACTAATGGGCAAGATGATATTGTACTTACCTTATCTCCGGATTGGTATAATTGGTCTGATAAAGCTTTTCTAATTGAGGCAAAACACCAAGAATTATTAGACCCTAATGAGTTTAATGATTCCATAGCTGTATCAACCCCTATTAAAGCAGAAGAAGTGAAATACTTCACATTGTACCCAAAAACTGATATGGATGTATTTCACGTGACTACCACCGGTGAGACGGTCATTACTGCTAATATTACGGATGGGCTTGCCATAGAAACCCCTCTAAACATGTATGATTATTACTTGGAAGTCCTGAATAGTAACAATGAAGTTATCGGACCTATGAACGGAAGGGTTTCTAACTATGGAATTCTATATACTAGCCCTATTCTTAAGGAAGCCGGTGAGTATTATATACGGATTTCATCTAGGGCAAATACGTTGAGAAATGAGCAGTTATTAGGATTGAAGCTCTACGGAAAAAACATTGAAAAAGCATCTGGTTCAAAAAGTAGGGGAAGAAGTGCATTGTATCTGGTAGGTATCGAATTGGACTCCATTACAGGTAATATTATGGAGTCGCTTGCAGAACACAGTAACGTTCCCTATACGGCTATTGATTCAACTACAAATATGGCAACAGCTCTTAATGATGTCATGCAAAAAGCCATAAGAAAAGATGCTCATTGGTTTTGGAAAGTGTTGATTGTTCTCGTTATCCTAACAGCAGGATATTTTGGGTATAAAAAATTTAAGAAGTAAGTTTTTGCTTTTTGAACAACTGGATCAAAACAATAGAGGCAGATAATGTATAAGTAGCCGTCATCAGTATTCCGGATAGCATTACAACATACCGCATCCATAAAATATCTTTCCATAATAGATAGATGCCCCCAAACGTAACCAACACAGATATAAACGGTTCAATAAGAAGAAACAGTTTTAGTTTGGCATTTAGTTTTGTGAACAATAATAACCCTCCCAAAAGGAAAAAGATAAACGACATGGACAAAATATGCGTGTGAATAATGGTCAACATTTCCCGAGGGCTCTTTTTAAACTTCATGATCTCAACCGCTTCCTTCGTTTCATTTCCTAAATAGTTTTCCTGCATACCTATGGGATGGTGTGATTCTGTTTGTTTCACAAATAACAAACCGGAATAATACCCTACACTCAATACAATTACAAAAGCCCCTATAAATATCTTTACTTCCCTAGGGAATGTACTAAGTAGCCCATTAATATCCATCAAAGTATTTTGTTTTCGTGAAGTATCCCTATCGCCTTTAACAGATCATTCACTGCATTGGTCATGGAACGTACAGATATGGTAGCCCCTGAAATAGCAGCAATATTTTTTTGATACTCCAGTTCGTCATGTTCAGTTTTCCCAATAAATTGTTTCAACCATCGTTTGCTACCTATTTCTCCTCCATATTCTTCTCTATAAACAAGCACTTTTGCCCGCTGGATAATAAGGTTTTCATCAAATACTACCAGATAATCAAACTCCGCTGTTTTACTTGGTGCAATACCAAAAAACACATACCCTAAAGTGTGTTTTTCATTGTTTAATACCTTAAAAAAATTATTGTCCTTAATTTCAATGGGAAGTGTAGTTTTTATGTCTTCTGATATTTCAATGTCCTGCGTAAAAAAAGCATCCACTTGAAAAACGTCTTTAATTTCTTTATCTACCTTTTTCTGTAGGTTTTTAGGTATATCAAAAGAAAATAAACTCAGTATGCATATAAACAGTATGAATATACTTTTTCGTTTCATTCTACAAAGGTATTAATTTCGTCCATTCATTATTTTATTAGAACCATACCCCTATACCGAAATTCAATTGCTTTCTGCTTTTATTTCCATCCAACGCAGTATCAAATATCTGATAATCCCCCTTCGCTACTACTCCCGGGGCTATATGATATGTCAAACCAATTGTGATGTCATTTCTATTATATGCATCATTCCTTACCAACTGCCCTGCTGTATCTGCATGTGTATCGTACTGCTCATAGCGGGCAAAGGCAAATAGTTTTTGAGCCCTGTCTTGTGATAATAAATTGTAAGCCCCTTCTACATACCAACCCATTAAAGCACTCCCCATATCCTGTCCAGTAAGTGTATTATAGGCCTCTGTATCATTAAGGGATGCATAAATAAACTGCCCTCTTGCCATAAAACGTCGGTAAGCATACCGGGCATCCAAGCCAACCATCGCCATACCAATATCTGAACCCTCAATATCTTCTACTTCGTCAGCAGGCTGTGTTCGCCCAAAGTAACCTGCCAACCCTAAACGAAGCCCCGGAATACCATAATAATCTAATTTGGTAGAGAAATTAGGGCTATTGATCGTAGATTGGATTCCTTTTTGACGGCCACCACGAAGTCCTGAGCTCCCTTTCAGAAATGCCGTTTCCCCATCATACGAGCGGAAACCGTTAAAAATATACGCCTGATACCCTAAAGATAAATTATTGAACCTTCCGGAAACCCCAACCCCGATCTCACGCCATGTAGTTGGAACGATAACATTGTCCATACGTGGGCGTTCTGTGCCATTAAATGTGGTAGGTTCGTGAAACTCGTTGATAATTCCCATAGGGACTAGCATCAATCCCGCCCTTAAATTAACATTGTTAGCCACATTATAATTTATAAAAGCTTGTTCTACAAAAACTTCCTCTACATGCTCTATTTCAATCTCCGTAACAAATTGTGTTTTTTCATTGAATTTATATCCAAATAATAAAACCAGCCGTTGTACATCTATTTCACCATTATCCCCCTCAGGTTGATTGTAAAGGACTTCTCCATACGCCCCCACTGTAACTGCTGATGCATAATTGCCCGATAAAATACGTTGGGCGGCATTTAATTGCTTTTGGGGGTCTAATTGGATAGAATCTGTTAAAATAGTTTGCGAATAGGTAATTAATGAAATAAAAGACGTAGTTAAAAAAAGTTTGAATTTCATTTTAGCTTTATTTAGACTGATTTTAAATAATTATTGTTTTACGGGACAAAAATAAAAATGAAAATGAAACACACAAAGCTTATTTAGACTTATTTTAAATAAATTTTAAAGAAGGTATAAACAGGAATGGTTTTTAGTATAGCTGACTCCTTATTTAATAATATGCTGTGAATATTTTGGTAGCTTCATTATAGGCACTTTCAAAACTCATGGCATGCAAACCTGTATCTGCTTTAATACTGTTAAAATAAGACACCATCTTTTCTGTGGGCATATTTCCGGTGAGTTCATCCTTCGCCATAGGGCATCCTCCAAATCCTTGGATAGCACCATCAAAGCGACGGCATCCCGCTTCATATGCCATTGCCACTTTCTCATGCCAAGACGTAGGCGTGGTATGCAAATGTGCCCCAAATTCAATCCCAGGATATTTAGGGATTAAATTAGAAAACAAATAGTTGATGACATCTGGGGTAGAGCTCCCAATAGTATCAGAAAGCGATAATATCTTTACGCCCATACCGGAAAGTTTTTCTGTCCACTCCCCTACTATGTCCACATCCCAAGGGTCTCCATACGGGTTTCCAAACCCCATGGAAAGATACGCTACTACTTCTTTACTTTTTTGAGCAGCGATTTCCAGTATCTTTTGTAAAACAATAAGGCTTTCTGCAATCGTTTTATGCGTATTCCGCATCTGGAAGTTCTCAGAAATGGAAAAAGGATAGCCCAAATAAGTTATTTCTTCATGGATGCTCGCCGCTTCAGCCCCCCTAACATTGGCCACAATGGCAAGTAATTTGCTTTTTGTCTCCGAAAGATCAAGTTGAGCCAACACTGCTGCAGTATCAACCATTTGTGGAATTGCCTTAGGCGATACAAAACTTCCAAAATCAATTGTATCAAAACCTACTCTGAGTAACGATTGAATGTAACGTACTTTCTCTAGGGTAGGAATAAAGTCCTTAATCCCTTGCATTGCATCACGAGGACATTCTATGAGTTTCACCTGTTCCATTAAAAAAGTACTTTTATTCGTTCTGTTGACAACTCCGAAAAACGCGTTATCACAAAGTCAGCTTCTGATAAATCCTGATTTCCTGAGTTCAGATTCCTATATCCTATACATTTCATCCCAGCAGCTTTAGCTGCCGTTACCCCATTTTTACTGTCTTCTATGACTACAAAAGAGTCAGCAGGTTCATTATACAATCGGGCAACTTCCAGAAATATATCCGGAAAAGGTTTTCCCCTAGCTACATCTTCACTGCTCACCAAGTAATCAAAATAATGCTGAATCCTTGTTTTTTTAGTAAACGCTTCTATGATTTTCTTAGGAGAAGAAGATCCTACCGATAATTTAAACGCTTCCTTCTTAAAAGTATCAAGCAAGAGGCCAACATGATCATTTTCCGCTATATCTCTTTTTTGGATCTCATTAAATTTAAGCTCTTTTTCAATTTCCAACAATTCTTCAATAGGGGTTGAAATTTTGTGGTCTATTTTTATTTTCTCCCACATTTGTACCGGGGCCATCCCTACTAATGTATGGTGGTAGGCTTCAGAAAAATCAATTCCGATATGTGCAAATACGTGCTCCTCCAACTCCATATGAATAGGCTCACTATCTACTAACACGCCATCCATATCAAAAATCACATAATGCATTCACTTTATTTAGAAGTGTCCAAAAATAACCAATCCAACCGATTTCTAAAATATTTTAAGGTAGTAAAATAAAAATACCAATCCCTATGAATACCATAACTTGTGTCCATTTGAGAACAACCCCTATTTGAGTATGGTGCTTAATATAATTAGAAATAACTCCTGCCATAACAGCTACCAGGCCAAAAATGATAAATGCTTGCAGCATGAAAATCCCCCCAAGAATATAAAACTGCGTGATGGTTGAAACTTCATTACTAAATAAAAAACCAGGAAAAAAAGCTAAAAAAAACAGGGTTACCTTTGGGTTTAAAACATTCATCATAAAACCTTGTTTAAAAAGTCCTGTCAATGATCTTTTTAGTACTTTATCTTTAGTTAACGACAGCAAAACATCACTCTTATATACTTTATATGCCAAATAAAAAAGATATCCCGCACCAAATAACTTTATAATAAAATAAGCGGTTGTACTCTCTTTAATAAGAACAGAAATACCAAAAGCAACCAGTGTGGTATGTATCAATATACCACTTACCAATCCTAAAGCTGTAACCACTCCATGTTTTCTTCCGTTTACCACACCCTGCATAAGTACATAAATAATATCAGGCCCGGGAGAAATGGTCAATGCCATGGAAGCTATCAGAAAAGAAAGAAGGGTTTCATAGTTCATTCTACCAAGAATTATGGCAACAAAAATAAACTTAAATTATGGCATCATATGTATTAACTACATTATAGCTGATATTTCCCTGAAAATTGCATTATGTAAAAACCCATATTAACATCTTTTTAAGGAATCCGAAGTTTCTTTTTACTAAATTTATCGCTAAACTAACGCAACATTTACAATGAAACACATTCTCTCCCTAGCGATGCTGTTTGCATCCATCGTTACATTTTCCCAAAACTTCTCCATGGATCATATAAAAGGAATGAAGCCCCGGAATATTGGCCCTGCCGGTATGAGTGGCCGGGTCACCGCTATTGATGTGGTAGAATCCAATACAGATATTATGTATGTGGGGACTGCCTCTGGTGGCCTATGGAAATCTACTTCCGGTGGTGTCAAATGGGAACCTGTTTTTGAAAAAGAAGCAACAGGGTCTATTGGTGCTGTGGCTATCCAGCAATCAAACCCTTCCGTAATCTGGGTAGGTACTGGTGAAGGTAACCCTAGGAACAGTCTAAATGGAGGTTACGGTATTTACAAGTCACTTGACGGTGGAAAAAACTGGAAATTGATGGGCTTAGAAAAAACCCGCCATATTCACAGAGTAATTATTGACCCTACCGACCCTAACACGGTTTATGTAGGGGCTATTGGTTCTCCTTGGGGGGAACATCCGGAACGTGGTGTCTATAAAACCACAGACGGTGGAGAAACCTGGCAAAAAATATTGTTCGTAAACAATAAAACAGGTACAGCCGATTTGGTAATGGACCCAACAAACCCAAACAAGATTATTGCTGCTATGTGGGAACATAAGCGCGACCCTTGGTTTTTCAAATCAGGCGGAGAAGGCAGCGGACTCTACATCACTTTTGACGGTGGTAAAACATGGAAAAAACGTACCGATGAAGATGGCTTGCCCAAAGGAGAATTAGGACGTATCGGGATTGCAATTTCCGCTAACAAACCCAATATTGTATATGCCCTGATAGAAGCAAAGAAGAATGCCCTGTACAAAAGTGAAGACGGCGGTTTTAAATGGAAAAAAATAAACGATAAAAATGATATCGGAAACCGTCCATTCTACTATTCTGAAATCTATGTTGACCCACAAAATGAAAATCGGGTATATTCCATCTATACCTATGTGAACGTATCAGAAGACGGTGGCAAAAACTTTAAGCAGCTCATGCCAGCCTATGGAGTAGATAATGGCGTACACCCCGACCACCACGCCTGGTGGATACACCCAAAAGATGGCAGCTTCATGATTGATGGGAATGACGGGGGCATGAATATTACACACGATGGTGGGGAAACATGGCGGTTTATTGGCAACCTCCCTGTAGCACAATTCTATCATATCAGTTATGACAATGAATTTCCATACAATGTTTATGGAGGCATGCAAGACAATGGTTCATGGAGAGGTCCTGCATATGTGTGGAGGGCACAAGGGATACGCAATGCCTATTGGCAGGAAATCGCTTTTGGCGATGGGTTTGATGTAGTCCCTGACCTTGATGATTCCCGCTACGGTTACGCTATGAGTCAACAAGGGTTTGTAGCTCGTTATGATTGGATGACTGGAAACAGCTACTCTGTAAGACCTACGCACCCTGATCCTGATGTAAAACTTCGTTTTAATTGGAATTCAGCTATTGGGCAAGATCCTTTTGACAATGCAACTGTGTATTTTGGAAGCCAGTTTGTTCATAAAAGTACTGACAAAGGCTTAACATGGGAAGTGATTTCACCCGATCTAACTACAAATGACCCCGAAAAACAAAAACAAAGCGAAAGTGGTGGATTGACCATTGATGCCACAGGTGCAGAAAATCATACCACCATTCTAGTTATAGAACCTTCACCTCTTGAAAAAAACATGCTCTGGGTAGGAACAGACGACGGAAATGTACATATTACCCAGAATGGAGGGGCTACTTGGACCAATGTATCAGCAAACATCAAGGGATTGCCCAAAGGAAGTTGGATTCCCCAAATAAAAGCATCCAACAAAAACAAAGGGGAAGCTTTATTAATTGCCAATGACTACAGGCGGTTCAATTATACCCCTTATGCATACAGGACTAAAGATTACGGAAAAACATGGCAGCGCATTGTAGATGAAAACGATGTTGAAAGCTATACACTTAGTATTATTGAAGATCCCGAAAATCCGAATTTATTGTTCCTAGGAACGGATGATGGACTATACATCAGTATAGATGCCGGCAACAAATGGACAAAATGGACCGAAGGATTTCCCACCGTATCTATAAAAGACCTCGCTATCCATCCTCGGGAACACGATCTCATCATTGGGACTTTTGGGCGCGCTGCATGGATACTAGACGATATTCGTCCGTTGCGTGCCATGGCTAAAGATAAAAGTGTGCTATCCAAAGAAATTGCACTCTTTGATCCCCCAACAGCTTATCAAGCTGCCTATCAGCAACCTAACGGAAGCCGTTTTGGAGGTGATGCATTATACAATGGAGAAAACAGAAAACGAGGTGCTATGCTCTCTTTTTATCTCCATAAAAAAGAAACTCCAAAAGAAGAAAAAGATAAAAAGGAAAAAGACGATCCTAAAAAAGAAGAAGGCAAAGAGAAAAAAGCCACCAAAGATTCTATAAAAATAGAAATCTATGATGGTGACCGGTTGATACGCACCCTCAAACAAAAAACCCCGAAGGAAAATGGTATTCACAGAGTCTATTGGGGCATGGATGAAAAAGGGCCCGACAGGCCATCCAGAACCATTCGTAAAAACCAAAGAGAGCCCGGCGGCACGCAGGTAAAACCCGGAACTTATACCGTTAAGCTTATATATGGTGAGCTCGTTGAAGAAACCTCCATTACCGTAAAATCAGATCCTCGTATTCCGGTATCGCAAACAGCTATCAATGAACAATACGATGCTGTTAAGAAACTGGAAAACTATACCCAGGTAGCAGCAGATGCTGTAAAGCAGTTGGTAGAAAGTAAAAACACAGTCTCTGAATTTGAAAAAGAACTTAAAGAAGCCGACAAAGAAAAATACAAAGAGGCCATTGAAGCATCGAAAGAGATTGTAAAAAAGATTGACAGTGTTGTTGCTTTATACATTGGCAAAGAAGACAAAAGGCAAGGGATTACCAGGAATCCAGAGCCAAGTGCTATCCAGCGTCTCCAAACTGCTTATTTCTATAGCGCAAGTAGGCCTTCAGGTATTACAGCTACCGAAAAGCAGTTGATACAACAAGCAAAAGATGCACTGGATGCCGCTGTTAAAAAAACCAATGGGTTTTTTGACAATGAATGGAAAACATACAAAGAAACCATCGAGCAAATTGAGCTCTCCAAATTCAAAGAAACAAAAGCCTTTAAACTAGAATAAGGCTTAAAAAATAAATTATGTTATTTTTAAAGGATGTCATATTGAGCGCAGTCGAAATATGACATCCTTCTTGTCTCTAGTAAACAAAAACAATACAAAATGAGTGTAACTATTATAGAATTCAAAAACAAACAGGGACAAACCCTATCCGGACGTTTAGAATTGCCCGCAGACAGCCGTCCGCACAACTTTGTGCTCTTTGCACATTGTTTTACCTGCAACAAAAACCTGAGTGCCGTTCGCAATATCAGTAGGGCACTCGCTAGTAACGGTTTTGGTGTGCTCCGGTTCGATTTTACCGGATTGGGCGAAAGCGAAGGCGAGTTCGCCGATACCAATTTCTCCGGAAATGTTGAAGATTTAATCACTGCAGCCAATTATTTAGCAGAACATTATAAAAGTCCTTCCCTCATTATTGGGCATTCCCTTGGCGGGGCCGCTGTTATCTTCGCTGCCTCAAAAATAGACAGCATCCAGGCCATTGCCACTATAGGTGCCCCATCCAACCCCACACACGTAAAACATTTATTCAAAAGTGACTTGGATGCCATCAATAAAGACGGGAAAGCAACCGTAAACCTTAGTGGCAGGGATTTTACCATAAAAAAACAGTTTATAGACGACCTCGAAAGCAAATCGTTGCCCGATACCGTCAAGGAAATGCGGAAACCATTGCTCGTTATGCACTCCCCGCAAGACACCACTGTAGGCGTGCAAAACGCCAAAGAAATCTATGATGCTGCTTTTCACCCCAAAAGTTTTGTTTCCTTAGATGGTGCCGACCATCTACTCACCAACAAGCAAGATTCGCTCTATGTGGGCGAGGTCATCGCCTCCTGGGCAAAACGCTATATTTCCACTCCAGAGACCCCAAAGCTACAGACACAACACCAAGTAGTGGCCAACCTCGATACCGAAGACGGCTTTACCACACAAATGAAGTTAGGCGACCATTTTCTCACGGCTGACGAACCCGAAAGTGTGGGCGGGCAAAACTTCGGACCCAACCCGTATGAATTGGTATCTGCTGGCTTAGCGGCTTGTACCGCCATGACCATACGGATGTATGCCTCCCATAAAAAGTGGGATTTGCAAAATATTGAAGTGCACATCAGCCACGATAAAAAATATGCCGAAGATTGTGAAAATCCCGAATCTAAAACAGCAAAGATTGATACCTTTACCCGGGAAATAAGGCTCATAGGCAACCTCGAGGAAACCCAGCGCAACCGTATTTTGAACATCGCCAATAAGTGCCCCGTCCATAAAACACTCCATAGTGATATTAAGGTAGAAACGGTTCTAAAATAATAAAGAAGCTATTGTCATATTGAGCGCAGTCGAAATATAACAACAGTTGAAGCACCACAACATGAAAGACGAAGAAAACTACATCGCCATCAACAAAGCAGCCTGGAACAACAAAACCCAGCACCACATACATTCCCGGTTTTACAACCTGGAAGGCTTTTTAAAAGGCGATTCTTCGCTCAACGAGATCGAACTCCAATTGCTGGGCGATATCCAAGGCAAAAGTGTATTGCATTTACAATGCCACTTCGGGCAAGACACTATCTCACTGGCCAGAATGGGGGCAAGCTGTACCGGGGTAGACCTCGCTGACAAAGCCATTGAAACTGCTATTTCCCTCACCGAAAAAACCGGGGCCGATGCCCGTTTCATCTGTTGCGACCTCTACAGCCTCCCCGAGCATTTAAACGAGCAATTCGATATTGTCTTTACCAGTTACGGCACCATTGGGTGGTTGCCCGACCTCAACAAATGGGCCGGCATTGTAGCCCGTTACCTAAAGCCCGGCGGTACATTTATCATGGCTGAATTCCACCCCGTTATCTGGATGTACGACGACCATTTCCAGATCGTGGAACACAGCTATTTTAATACCGGGGCCATTATCGATACCGAGCAGGGCACCTATGCCGACCGCAACGCCCCCACCACACAAAAGTACGTAAGCTGGAACCACAGCCTTAGCGAAGTTCTCAACAATTTGATAGCGCATGGGCTAGAAATAACTACGTTTAACGAATACAACTACTCCCCCTACAACTGCTTTGTAAATGCGATAGAAATTGCCCCGAAAAAATACCAGATTGCCTATATGGGCGACAAAATCCCAATGATATATGCCTTAAAGGCGACCAAAAAACAATAAACCATCAACGCAGTCATTTCGATCCCGATGGCTATCGGGAGAGAAATCTCATGAAAACAAGTAACCATTAAAAATAGATTTCTCCTCCTCGCCATCTGCGAGGGATTCGAAATGACGTTCTTTATAAAATTACAGTTTTACCGTAATAAACTACTTTTTATGTAGGTTTTTATATTTTTATTAGTAGAAATAGTTTAGATTTGTTGAGGTATACTACATAGTTTGAAATTTGACATATCTACCAACATTAGATGGATATAGAGGTAAAAGTTCAGTATATAAACTAGTTGCGCTTCATGCTGAAAAACCGAAGAGACAACAAATGAAAACGAAACAATTCGAAAGAACAATGAATCAAAAGATTAAAACTTCATGGACAAATTAAAGTTCTACATAACGAATAGATTCATACTTCTTTTAGTCAGTATAGCAATATTCATAGGAATCCATTACCTGCTAACTGACTCTATTTTGCCAGACACTTCAACCAAAAATATTTGGTTCTATTCGGGACTTTTCATGTTATTTTTTTCAATCCTGTTTATAGAGCCATACTATTCATCCCCAAAAAATGTAATTACAAATTCAATTCCATTATTGCTTGTCTATCTATCAATAAAAGAATCATTTACCAACGATACTCTTTGGTATTTCACAATATCATTAATCGGAATTTTAATCATCCTATCTATCATTGCTATTGCCCTCACATCTGACAATGAAAGCACTGAATCAGCTAGAAATAAATTATCTAATCTTCTTAAAAACATTGCAGTTTTTGTTGGAAGGGGGAAAGTCATTTACTCTTTTGTCTTCATATCAGTTCTCATCCTATACAAATCAGATATAGTTAAGGAACTAAGTGACAGTTACCTGTTTACAATGGTAATTCTGTGGGGTTCTGTTTTAATCATCGATTCAAAATCGCTTCATAATTCGTTTGCTAGAAAACAAAATAAAATTCAGTCAAATGCTATTGGCGAAATTTTCGGAGTTCAATCAAAGAAAATTTTCCTTGTAAAGCTATATGAAGATAGAAGCAAGAACATCAAGCGATTTGATATTGTAACCTTTAAATATTCAATGCAAGACTCAGATTCTTATGCAATCGCAGGTATTGTAATTGATACATATCTGCTTAATCAAGAAAAGTGGATTAAAGTATTACAGTTAGGAACTACCACTAAAGATTTATCCTACTTCAAGCGAAATGTAGTTTGTAAAGTCGTTTTGCCTAATGAAATAGAAGAACTATCTAATTCACTTAGAATAAAAGATTTCGTTGGTGTAGTAATTGAAAAATCATCTATTGGCTCGATAAAATTTGAATATTCAAAACAAACCGATGACATTCAGGAAGGAGATTTATTGGAACTGAAAGTAGGTAGCCATAGACTATTTTACCAGGTAATTGGTGGAACAACAGAACTTGAAAAGTTGGAAAGTAAGAATGAAACAGGATTTATTGAAGGAGAGGCGATACAACTAGGAGAATGGCAAAATGACCTTCTTTCTTTTCAAAAATTCGGTTGGGTTCCATCTATTAACACTCCTATTTTTAAAGCCGACACAAGTAATACAGAGATTCAAGAATTCGAATATCCTGAATTTCAACTAGGTACTATTCCAAACACAAAGCTACCTTCAATCATCAATTTAAATGAAGCTGTTAGCCATCATTTAGCGTTATTAGGAGTTACAGGCTCTGGAAAGTCATTCCTTGCAAGAGAAATAATTAAATCATTAAAAACAGATACAAATGTAATTTGTATTGATTTTACAGGTGAATACAAGATTGACCTAGAAGGACTAAATCCAATCGAATTAATAAAAGTTGAAGGATTAAATTCTCTCGAAGAGACATTTGCGGAAAAGCACGAAAAGGCTTTAAATCGTAGACCTGCGGAAGAACTTGAATTAAAGAAAAAGATTCAAGGTCAACTTGATGATTATGTAAAAGATTTTATTGAAGGAGACGAAAACCTTGGATTATTTGAACTGCCTGCATTATCGAATACTTCGTTCATTTTAGAGTTTACTCAATTTTTTATTGAGAGCGTTTTTAATTACGCAAAAGCAAATAAAGGAAGTCGTGTATGTTTGGTACTAGAAGAAGCACACACCATAGTTCCTGAGACAAACTTTTTAGGAGATTTAGGAGATTATGGTAGCTCTAAGGCACTAGTAAATAAGATGTCTCAAATTGCATTACAAGGCAGGAAGTATGGAGTTGGTTTAATTGTTATCGCTCAAAGAACAGCTAATGTATCAAAGACAGTACTTACTCAATGTAATTCAATTATTTGCTTCCAAGCTTTTGACGAAACCAGTTTTACTTTTTTAGGCAATTATATTGGCAAAGATTTAGTGCAAGCATTGCCCAATTTGAAACGATATCACGCAATTGTAACAGGTAAAGCAATTCGTTCGAATTTACCTATGATAGTAAATCTTGAAAGAGAAACTGAATAAAATAAACCCACTAGTGTACATTTACAATCCATGCCACCGCTAACACAAACGCACAACGTATACCGGCAACAACCATAAATTAAAAACATACCCTAGCCCTCCAATATGCCCACTTATATGACATATTATTTAATTAAAACTTGCAAAAAAGTAACTTTTAAGTTACCTTTGAAATGACAGCTAAAAAAGTTAGGAAAGTAATTGCGTACAAGCATTTTTTTAAAGAATTCCTTTTGGCGCAACCCACAAAGGTTCAGGACAAAATATTTAAAGTAATTGAAATCATTGAAACCTATGAACACGTTCCAAAAACATATTTAAAATCAATTACAGGAACTAACGGGCTTTTTGAAGCCCGTATTCAACTGGCCTCAAATATTTGGCGGGTCTTCTGTTTTTTTGACAAAGGAAAACTGGTTATCTTACTGAACGGGTTTACCAAAAAAACACAAAAGACACCTCAGAAAGAGATTAATAAAGCTGCCCGGTTAATGGCAGAATATTTTGAAGAAAAAAATACATCATATGAAAACAAAAGATTGGAGTGATATAAAGGATGAAGTTTACGGAAAAAAAGGTACAGGGCGCAGGGATGGCCTTGAAAGGGAATTTGAATCGTTCAAGATTGGGCTTTTACTTCGCAAAGCACGGGAAGAAAAAAACCTCACCCAAGAACAACTGGGCGACCTTGTGGATAAAAAACGCACCTATATTTCGAGGGTGGAGAACAATGGGAGCAACCTTACATTGAAAACTCTCTATGACATCGTTGAAAAAGGCCTGGGCGGAAAGGTAAAAATATCCATCGAAGTATAAATAATGCCATGTCACGTTACAATTTCAAAAATTATCTGGCACATACTCCCTTTTTACCAAAAGCAATTTCAGTACCTTTACGTAAAACTACGTATAAATTATAATCGATATTTTTATGTCAAAAAAGTGCCTATTCATACTCGCTGCCGTTCTCCTTTCAGCAGCCATCAGTTGTAAAAAAACGGAAAAGAAAACAGATCCTGTTAAAAAAGAAATAACAGAAGTTATAGAAGTAACCACCCTAAAATTCGCCCTGGAACCCAAAAGCGAAAGTACTGCCGCCGGAGAAGTAACCTTTAGTGAAGAAAACGGAAAAGTGACCATGACGGCCACTTTAACAGGACTTACCGAAGGCGAACACGCCATTCACATCCATGAAAAAGCAGACTGCTCCTCCCCTGACGGGAAATCGACCGGGGGCCATTGGAACCCTACATTTGTGCCACACGGGAAATGGGGTGCTGCAGAAGGCTACCACAAAGGCGATATCGGGAACTTTACGGCCGATGCCAATGGAAATGGCAGCATTACCATGACCACGGACGAATGGTGCATAGGGTGTGGCGATGAAACCAAAGACATTCTTGGAAGAGCAATTATTGTGCACCAAGGGGTGGATGATTATGTAACACAACCTACCGGAGCTGCCGGCGGACGTGTAAGCTGTGGTGGCATTATTCAGTAATAAACATCCTTTAAAAAAAGAAGCTACCTAAAAGTGTCATTTCGATTCCGATACCTATCGGGAGAGAAATCTTATCTAATTTTAGCAATCTGATTATTAAAAGCCTAGATTTCTCATCCCGGCAACTACCGGGGATTCGAAATGACCTGAATTCAAAATCTTTTTGAGTGGCTTTTTTGTTTACTTTTATTTAAAAATTCAAGGTATGAACCCTTCAGCCTCCGGATGGATCAAGAAAGCGTTATCATTGTTAGAAAACGAGCCTTTTTTTAACAATACTACAGATACTGCGTTTTACCTCCGGCTCAGGGAAACAGGGTTTGTGTATGGTACCAATGTTGCCACTGTTTTTGACGTGCAATCGGAAAACACCCTCACAGAGAGGGAAATGGCTAAAGTCAATCTATTTACTTCCCTTTTGTTCTTTTATCAGTCAGAAACCAAAAATAAGGACACCAAACGTGCCATTGATCACATTTTAAGCTTTTATCAATGCCTAAAAGCACGGAATTTCTCCTTTCTGGACAAGATCATTATTGGAAAACATGGTGTCGCACAGCTAGAAAAAGTGATTGATACACGTGTGCGGGGCAATACCAATATCTTCACAAAATACTTTGGGAACATCGTTACCAATGTGCTGCTTTTTGTAGATATATTGGCTTTTATTCACTACCTGAGAGGGGATAAAAATTGTGAGGTGTACGTAAAAAACACTGAAATTGTATTGACCAATACAATCTTAAAGGCCCTAAGCTCAAAAGAAAAAAAATCGGACTATGATGAATTGCTCATCCGGTTGGTAGAATCCTCCTTACGTTACCATGAAATTACATCTTTCAATATTTTTAAAGGTAAAGAGGATTGTTTTGGAAACTATACTTACTTGCTAGAAAAATATTACTTTCTCGATTTAGCTACCATGGCCATCTGGGACGATATTCAACTGGATACAAATGAGCATCATTTTTTGCATGGCCTGGGCAACCGGTTACAGCTTCCTTCCCCGTATGTATCGGAAGCAGCCACATATACCCATACTTTTATTGAAGCGCATAAAGAATCTATTGCGTTTTTTAATTCATCCAATCCTGTAAAAAACTTTTATGAGCAAGCAGGTAAAACAGTCAGCAAACTCATTCTGAGAAATAGAAAACGGTTGACCAAGGAGTTGTTAGAAAGTAAGGAGTTGGTGGTATTGCTTACAAAATCAACACATAAAGAACTCTCTGAAACCGAAAAACGAAAAGTGCGGGAACAGTTGTTGGATGTTTGTAAAAGCATTCCTTCCCTGGCCATTTTTGCTTTGCCCGGTGGGGCTGTCCTGCTTCCCATCTTTGTGAAGTTCATTCCAAAACTGCTTCCTTCTGCTTTTGATGACAACAGGGTTTCTAAAGGCCCTGATACATAAAAATGCCCCACGAAACGTGAGGCATGGCTTTAAGTGTTATAATATATACAGTTTATCCCAAAGAAGCCACATGCTTAGCAAGGCTGCTCTTTAAGTTTGCTGCTTTATTTTTATGGATAACGTTGCGTTTTGCCAACTTGTCAATCATCGATACTACCGTTGGGAACAATGTAGTCGCTTCTTTGGCCTTCTCTATAGTGCGCAGTTTTTTAATCGCATTACGAGTGGTTTTGTGTTGGTATTTGTTTCGCAAACGTTTTGATTCGTTACTTCTAATCCTTTTTAACGCTGACTTGTGATTTGCCATTTTTCTTCTTTGTTTGTTCTGCGAATACTATCGCTCTTCTAAAAATTGTTTTCGTAGTCCGTAGGGGAATCGAACCCCTGTTACCAGGATGAAAACCTGGCGTCCTAACCCCTAGACGAACGGACCGGTTTATTTTAGTAGCCCGTAGGGGAATCGAACCCCTGTTACCAGGATGAAAACCTGGCGTCCTAACCCCTAGACGAACGGACCGGTTTATTTTAGTAGCCCGTAGGGGAATCGAACCCCTGTTACCAGGATGAAAACCTGGCGTCCTAACCCCTAGACGAACGGACCGGTTTATTTTAGTAGCCCGTAGGGGAATCGAACCCCTGTTACCAGGATGAAAACCTGGCGTCCTAACCCCTAGACGAACGGGCCATGCTTTTCGCTTACGCGGATGCAAAAATACAACTATTTTTAAATGATACAATAGCTGTAAAACATTTTTTAAAACTCATGCGCTAATACGCCTTGGCAAATAGCACTCGTTGTGATGAAAGCTTTCCGCTATACACGCAAACACCTTCCTCTTTTTTACCATCTAAAAGGATGCAACGTATCGTGGCTTTGGTAAGCTCTTTTATCTTTTCCTCTGTTTCCGGGGTCCCGTCCCAATGGGCAGACAAGAACCCGCCTTTAGATTCCAAGACCTGCTTGAATTCCTCAAAACTGTTCACCTCGGTAATATGTGCTTCTCTGTGTTTTAAAGCTTTATTATATATATTGGCCTGAATCTCTTCCAACAAACTCTCTACTTTTTTCACAACATCGGCTTCTGCAACCAACTCTTTATGCAAGGTGTCACGACGGGCTATCTCATAGGTACCGTTTTCCATGTCGCGCTGGCCAATGGCCAATCGTACAGGAACCCCTTTTAGTTCATATTCATTGAATTTCCATCCGGGTTTTTGGGTATCACGGTCATCATATTTTACAGAAATACCTTTTGCACGTAATGCTTTTACCAAAGGATGTACCCGTTCAGAAATCAAGGTGAGTTGTTCTTCCCCTTTGTAAATAGGCACAATGACCACCTGTATAGGGGCCAGTTTTGGGGGCAGCACTAATCCGTTGTCATCACTATGTGTCATTACCAAAGCACCCATTAAACGTGTAGAAACACCCCATGAAGTTGCCCAAACATACTCCTGTTGCCCTTCTTTGGTTGTAAATTTCACATCAAAGGCTTTGGCAAAATTTTGCCCTAAAAAATGTGAAGTCCCTGCCTGAAGTGCCTTTCCGTCCTGCATCAAAGCTTCAATACAATAGGTTTCTTCTGCTCCGGCAAATCGTTCGCTTTCACTTTTCACCCCTTTTATTACAGGCATGCCCATATAATTTTCAGCAAAATCGGCATATACATGCATCATCTGTTCCGCTTCTGCTATCGCTTCTTCACGGGTTGCATGCGCAGTATGTCCTTCCTGCCATAAAAACTCTGCAGTACGTAAAAACAACCGGGTACGCATTTCCCATCGTACCACATTGGCCCATTGGTTCACCAAGATAGGAAGGTCCCGGTAGGATTGGATCCATTTCCGGTACGTGTCCCAAATAATCGTTTCAGAGGTTGGACGCACAATAAGTTCTTCTTCCAGTTTCGCTTCAGGATCTACTACAATACCGCTACCGTCTTCTGCATTTTTTAACCGATAATGGGTCACTACGGCGCACTCTTTGGCAAACCCTTCTACATGGGCCGCCTCTTTACTCAAGTACGATTTTGGTATGAATAATGGAAAATACGCATTTTCATGGCCCGTTTCTTTGAACATCCTGTCTAATTCTGCCTGCATTTTTTCCCAGATCGCATAACCATAAGGTTTTATCACCATACAGCCTCTTACTCCTGAGTTTTCAGCCAAATCAGCCTTTACGACCAACTCATTGTACCATTTTGAATAATCCTCATTTCTGGTTGTTAGTTTCTTGCTCATTACTTTTAGTTTGGCATAAATATTGTATCTTTATTAGAAGAAATGGTCTGGCAAAACTAACCATTTTTACTATGTACAACAATAAATTTTTGCGATGATGAAAACTTCCAACTTCCTTCAACGGTATAAATTATTTTTATTGATCCCCATTTTAACCTTTTTACTGGTTTCTTGTGGTTCCTATCAGCAATCTTCTTATTATGATAGGGTTTATGGTGAAGACCCGTATTACAATTATGGTGTTTCTGAGCAACCGGAAGAAGAGCCTACCTATTATGAAGACTATTTTGGGCAAAAAGCGCAGGATTATGAATTAATACTGGGAGAAGAAGAAGTTTTTACCGATGTTGATTCATATACTAGTACCCCTGACAGTACTGATGTAGCTTATGATTATGCGTACCGTTCAGGAAATGCCGGATGGGGCGAAAACCCAAGTAGTGTTTCCATAAACATATATAGCTCTCCTTATTATGGTTGGGGCGGATTTTATGGAAGTTACTGGAACAATTGGTATTGGGGATGGAACAATCCTTACTGGGGGTGGAATGTCGGGTTTGGAAACCCTTATTTCTATGGTTCCTGGGGAGGGTTTGGCCCTTGGGGAGGATTTGGCCTATGGGGATTACCTTACTATGGAAATTTCTACGGATATCCATATTATGGTGGATTTGCGTATGGTTACCCATATGCATACAGAAACCGCTCTTACTCCTACACCAACAGTCGTAGAGGTTATTACAACAGAAGTAACTTAAGTGGTGTAAATAGCCGCAGCAATAGGTTTTATAGAAGTAATGACGGTATTTACCGAAGAGGGCGAAATTCTACGATAAACTCTAACCGAAGGGGTTACAATAACAGTTCACGTATCAATAGTAACCGTAGCCGAAGAAATAATAATTACTATAGGGGCAACCGTTCATACAGAAATAATGATGGTAACCGCTCACGATCATACAGGAACAATTCTAATTACAAAAGGAACAATTCCAATAATCGGTCCTACAGAAATAATTCGGGCTCACGTAGGAGTTCCGGGTTTTCAAGGCCTTCTTATTCAAGACCTAGTAGCGGCTCTAACCGGTCTTCAGGAGGAAGCCGGGGAAGAAGTAACGGACGGAATAATTAATAGACATCCAACTCAATAAGTAAACTCATGAAAAAAATAGCATTCTTCTTTGCAGTGGTGTTAACTGCTACAGTCAATCACGCACAATCCATAAGTGATGTCCTCCGATATAGTATGGAAAACACGCAGGGAACTGCCCGTTTCCAAGGGCTAAGTGGAGCTATGGGGGCTATAGGAGGCGATTTATCCGCCATCAATGTAAACCCTGCAGGATCTTCATTGTTCAAGAACAGTTTTCTTACTTTTTCATTAAGCAACTACAATGCTAATAATGAAACACGCTATTTTAATGGTTTTAATGAATCGGACACTGACAATGTTGAGTTTAATCAGGCCGGTGGTGTGCTTGTATTTAAAAATGCTAATCCGGAGTCGAAAGGATGGAAAAAATTTGCCATTGCCTTCAACTATGACCTTGTAAACAGCTATGACAATGAGTTTTTTGCTTCAGGCATCAGTGATCAATCCATCGATCAATATTTCTTGACATTTGCGCAAGGAGTGCCTTTAGGCCCTTTGTTTATTCAGGATGGGGAGTTTATTGAAGAAGCATACTTAGATATTGGTGCTAACCTTGGTTTTGGCCCACAACAAGCCTTTTTAGGCTATTTTGGAGGTGTAATAGACCCCGTTGACATTAATGATGATAACAATACGGACTATATTTCAAATGGAATCTTTTCCGATGTTAATCAAGCCTATTTAAGGCTTACCTCAGGATATAATAACAAATTTACAGCTAATGTTTCAGGTCAATATAACGAGCATCTCTTTGTTGGGGCTTCTTTAAATTTCCATGATGTATTTTATGAGAATTTCTCCCTTTTTGAGGAAAGTGGTTACGATGCTACTTCACCCCTGCAAGGTGTTAGTTTTGACAATCTGCTCAGAACCTTTGGGGATGCGTTCTCCTTTACTATTGGTGGTATTGCAAAGATCAATGATGCAGTTCATATAGGAGCTACTTATCAATCCCCTACATGGTACCGTTTCACGGATCAATTATCACAGCGTATCAATTCTAACCTAGCAGATAGTGAAATTGGGTTTATTGACTTCTCTATTGTCAATATTTTCCCAGATTATAAAATTCAGGTACCGGCAAAACTTACCGGGAGCTTAGCGCTTATTTTTGGAGAAGAAGGCTTCATAAATTTTGATTATAGCTATCAAAACATGGAAAATGCTGAACTAAGGCCGAATTCTGATCCTGATTTTGCTAATGAAAATGCATTTATCAGTAGTCAACTAAAAGCAGTTTCTTCCTTTAAAATAGGGGGGGAATATAAAATTGATGACTGGCATGTACGGGGCGGTTACCGTTTTGAAGAAAGCCCTTATGAAAATAGCAATACAATTGGTGACCTAAGCGGTTTTTCTTTAGGTGTAGGCTATACTTTTGGCCCTACGGTGTTTGATGTAGGGTTTAGCCAAACACAACGCGACATTAACACGCCTTTGTTTGAGACAGGGTTGACCAATGCTGCCAACATAGATGCTACAAACACAAATTTAACGTTCTCGTTAAGTTTTAACCTATAAAAACGTTATATAAAAGCACCTAAAACAAAAAAGCGGTTATACGAATTTGCTGTTTTCTTATGATAACTTAAGATAACGTTAAACACGATATCCTCTTTAATAATTAACTATCTTTGCAGTCTTATTATTCCGATCGAATGAAAATAGATAAATCTTTAGAAAAACAATTTGAGGAGTTAGGGGATAACCATGCGGCCGGTTCTGCTAAGACACCTTTAAGGGATGATGCATTTGAATTATCAGACGATGAGAAGATTGAACGCATCCAACAAGATGTGTACAATATTATGGATACCTTGGGGCTCGACCTCACTGATGATAGCTTACGGGGAACACCAACCCGGGTTGCCAAAATGTTTGTAAAAGAACTCTTTCAAGGGTTGCACCCTAATAAAAAACCCAGTGCCTCTACCTTTAAAAACAAATATAAATACGGCGAGATGCTGGTGGAAAAAAATATTACTGTTTACTCTACCTGCGAGCACCATTTGTTGCCTATTGTTGGTAAAGCACATATTGCTTATATTTCTAACGGAACTGTAGTAGGCCTTTCAAAAATGAACCGAATAGTTGATTATTTTGCTAAACGCCCACAAGTACAGGAACGAATGACGATGCAGATTGTACAGGAATTGCAACGGGTTTTAAATACTGAAGATGTGGCTTGTGTAATTGATGCCAAGCACCTTTGTGTAAATTCCAGAGGAATACGTGATGTAGACAGTAGCACGATAACAGCCGAATTTGGTGGAAAATTTAAAGAAAAAGAAACCCGAAGAGAGTTTTTGGACTATATAAAAATGGATACTGCGTTTTAAGCTGAAAAAAGATCATCAATCAAAATGCAAGAGTACAAAGAGCAGCAGCTAAAAATTTACAATTCACTTTCCGGAAAAAAAGAAAACTTCCAACCTATTAATGAAGGTTATGTCGGCATGTACGTATGTGGCCCTACAGTATATAGCAATGTTCACTTAGGAAATTGCCGCACTTTCATTTCTTTCGATTTGGTTTTTAGGTATCTAAAACATCTGGGATATAAAGTTCGGTATGTTAGGAACATTACAGATGCTGGTCACCTAGAAAATGACGCTGACGAAGGCGAAGACCGTATTGCTAAAAAAGCCCGGTTGGAACAAATAGAACCAATGGAAGTGGTACAACGCTATACCGTTGACTTTCACAACACCCTTGCAAAGTTCAATAATTTACCTCCGAGCATTGAACCTACTGCTACCGGCCATATTATTGAGCAAATAGCAATTATTGAAGACATTCTTGATAAAGGGTATGCCTATGAAGTGAATGGCTCTGTTTATTTTGACGTTTTGAAATTTAACGAGTCCAATCACTATGGAAAATTGAGTGGTCGGAACATCGAAGATATGATCCATAATACTAGGACACTCGATGGACAAGATGACAAGAAAAACCCTCAGGACTTTGCTTTGTGGAAAAAAGCAGAGCCACAGCACATTATGCGTTGGCCTTCGCCATGGAGCGATGGGTTTCCCGGCTGGCATTTGGAATGTACAGCCATGAGCACCAAGTATTTAGGTGAGCAATTCGACATACACGGAGGTGGTATGGACTTGAAATTCCCACATCACGAATGTGAAATTGCACAAGCAGAAGCTTCTAATGGCCAAAGTCCGGTAAAATATTGGATGCATGCCAACATGCTTACTTTGAATGGTAAAAAAATGGCAAAATCGACCGGAAATAATATCCTGCCCGATGAAATTTTCTCTGGAGACAATACCATTCTAAGTAAACCTTTTGCCCCTTCTGCCGTACGTTTTTTTATATTGCAAGCACATTATCGAAGCATTCTTGACTTTAGCAATGATGCCCTCCTAGCCTCAGAAAAAGGATTTAACCGTTTGATCGATGCCATTCATGTGTTAGATGAATTAAAGCCTACTGGAGAAACCTCCGGTTTTGATAGCTTAAAGTGGAAGCAGGATTGCTATGATGCCATGAATGATGATTTTAACAGTCCTATACTTATTGCGCATCTCTTTGACGCGGTTAAGTATATCAATCAGGTTAAAGATGGAAAGGCTACTATTTCAGCAGAAAACCTCCAAATTTTAAAGAAAACTATCCATACTTTTGTTTTTGATGTGTTGGGACTTGCCCATACTGCTTCGGCAGATGCTACCACAGATAAACTGTCTGGCGTAGTGGAATTATTGATTGCGCTAAGAGCAGAAGCACGTGCCAACAAAGATTTTGCTACTTCTGATAAAATACGGGATGAACTGGAAGAACTAGGCATTCAATTGAAAGACGGGAAAGAAGGAACTACGTTCAGTCTATAAATAATTGACCTGAAAATAATAATGAGCAAACAAAAGCTAAATACCACTTCGGGAAACACTTCGTTTGCAACCATATTAAAAAGCATCTTCATAGCTCCTTTTATTCTGTTGGTAAAAATATATCAATACCTGATTTCTCCCTTAACACCGGCTACTTGCCGCTACTCTCCTACTTGTTCCCAATATACTGTTGAAGCCTTAAAGAAACATGGCCTGTTTAAAGGTGGCCGATTGGCTATCAAAAGAATTTTTAGTTGCCACCCTTGGGGAGGCAGTGGTTATGATCCGGTACCTTAAAGAATCATTCTAAAGAACCAATAAATACAAAAGTCTACTAACTATTTTCCTATATTTACAACGCTAAATTCTTTAAACCCATAAACATGTATTTTTTAGGTATTACCTGGAATCCTGATAAAGCATTATTTGAAATTGGTTCTTTTCAGCTTCGTTACTACAGCCTTATGTTTGTTATTGCATTTTCGTTAGGTTGGTATATTATGAAGCGTATTTTTACCAGAGAAGGGCAATCACTGGAAAAACTCGATTCTCTATTTGTATATTCTGTGATAGCCACTCTTTTAGGGGCTCGGCTTGGGCATGTTTTCTTTTACGACTGGGCTTATTTTAAAGACCATTTACTGGAAATCATCCTGCCTTTTCGTTTCTCACCAACATTTGAGTTTACCGGATTTAGTGGTTTGGCCAGTCATGGTGCAGCCATCGGAATTATCATCGCTATGTATTTATACCGAAGGAAATACCCGGAACTCAAACTGTCATGGATACTCGATAGAATTGTGATCCCTGTAGCTTCAGGAGCTGTTTTTGTGCGTATTGGAAACTTCATGAACTCCGAAATCAACGGAAAAGAAGTGGACGCCGATTTTCCTCTGGGTGTCCGTTTTGTACAAGATGCCATTTCTGAACGCGAAGCGTTTCAAATTACGGGAGAACGTAATATCTCGGAAGCCTATAACCTTATTGTGAGCGACCCGCGGTTTGCAGATACGTTAAATACTATTCCGTTTCGCCATCCGGCACAATTGTATGAGGCATTCTCTTATATATTCGTATTTCTCATCCTTTGGTTTGTTTATCGTAAGACCGATAAAAAAGATAAACCTTTTTTCCTCTTCGGCCTGTTCTTAGTGTTATTATGGACAGTCCGTTTCTTTGTGGAGTTTGTAAAAACAAGTCAGGGCGGATTTGAATCGGTATTCAATAATGCGCTTTCTACAGGTCAACTATTGAGCATTCCATTTATCATTGCCGGGTTGTATTTTATGTTTAAGCCCGCTAAAAAATAGTTCTTATGAAAGTTTTTAGTTCCATGTTTATCCTGATAGCCCTTGTAGGTTTGACCGTAGCCTGCAATGATGGCAAGAAAAAAAGCCCCGTAAAAAAACAGGTGGTCGCTTTTAAAAAGGAAGGTACGTTACAACTCCTGAAACCGGATCAACCAGTTTATAAAACGATAGACATTGAAATTGCGGATAATGACTATGAAACCGAAACCGGATTGATGTACCGAACATCAATGGAAGAAAACCATGGTATGTTGTTTATTTTTAAAGAAGAAGCACCTCGTTATTTCTACATGAAAAACACTGAAATTCCATTGGACATTATCTACATTAATTCCGAACTGAAGATTGTAAGTTTTGTAGAAAACGCTACACCTTTTGATGAAGCTTCACTCCCCTCTAATTTCCCTGCAAAATATGTTTTAGAACTTAATGCGGGATTGGTCAAACAGTGGAATGTTCAGGTAGGGGATTCTATTTCTTTTATAAAGGATTGATTATTAAAGCAGATTATTCAAGTATTTCCTTTTTAAGCAGAGGGGCAAGTTCTTGCTTGATAAAATTCTTAATTTATTTGGTATAGTAAAAATAATTTTTCTGTTATATTTGGTTTAGTTGTATAAAAATTCTACCGAATCATTCCATAGCTAAGACTATCATGGCTAATTAAAAAAAGAAAGACTAAAGACTTTTTTATGAGACATTTAATTCAAATTTTGACTTTAACTATATTATTATCAAGTTGCAGACAAGAACAATCAAATAATAAAGTTGAGATACAAAAAAAATCGAAATTTTCAGAGAAAGAAATTTCAATTTTCACAATCTCATCAATAATGAACCAATCCCCCTCAATTATTTCTGCGACACAAGAAAGTAACATCTATTTGGTTTCATACAAAAGACCTTCTGATGGGAAAGAATTTGAATACAAAATCAAATTTGAAGGAAAAGATAAAATTATTTGGGGAAATAGTGACGGACGATGGAGGGATACAGAATTTGACGAGAAAATTAACTATATGGAGAGTGATGATAAAATGATAATCGTTCAAAAGTTCGGTGATGGTTCGACTATTGGTAAAGAATTTACGAAGAGTGATTTTGAAAAATAAAAAACTAGCTAAAACAATGGCTAAGAAAGAAAGCATGCTCTGCAATCAATGTGTTAAAAATAATGTTATCAAAGCTGTTTCCCTGCCAAAATTGTTGGCAAAATACTTTCGGCTACTTGAATTGCCCTCTTCCTCAAGCTATTTTTCTAATGGCGCACAGTGCAACTTTAAATACCCTATTCCACAAAACCTCCCGACTTTGAACCTTATAATCTAGATTTCTATTTAAAATACAACCCTCACAGGTTTTAAAAACCTGTGAGGGTTGTATAAAAAATATTCTTTTTCTACTTTTTATCTTTTGTTGCTGTTCCTTTATCTTTTAATGTATCAAACATCACCGGGGTTGCAATAAACAAAGAAGAGTACGTACCCACCATAATACCTACGATCATCGCAAACATAAACCCTCGTAAAGATTCTCCTCCAAAGATGAAGATGGCTAACAATACCACCAAAGTAGTTAACGAGGTGTTCAACGTTCTTCCTAAGGTATTGTTAAGTGCCAAATTGGTATTTTCGCCTGCTCTCCAACCTTTTTCAGAGATAATCTCTCGGATACGGTCAAATACAATTACAGTATCGTTCAGGGAATATCCTATTACCGTTAAGATCGCTGCAATAAAGGCTTGGTCTATCTCCATATTAAATGGCATGAATTTATAGGTCAAAGAGAAGATCCCTAGTACAATGAGTACATCATGGAATACCGCTGCAACTGCCCCTAAGGAGAACTGCCACTTACGGAAACGCAATAAAATATATAGGAACACTACGGCTAATGAGCCTAAAACAGCCCATAAGGCCCCTCTCTTAATATCATCTGCGATAGTAGGTCCTACTTTAATAGATTGCATAATCCCTACTTTTTTAGTGTCGCTTCCAATCATGAAATCTTCATAGGTAATACCGGATGGTAAATACTTTTGGAGCGCTGTAAACAAACTTTGTTGGATTTCCTCATCCACTTCCGTTCCTTCTTCATCTACTTTATATTTGGTGGTTATTTTAACCTGATTAGCGCCTCCAAACGTTTTTACTTCTGTGTTTCCGAATATAGGCGACAGGTCATTTGCAATTTCCGTAGGGTTTACCGGGTTTTCAAAACGTACTTGATAGGAACGCCCTCCAACGAAATCAACACCTTGGTTTAATCCCTGCGTCACTAATGAAAAAATGCCTATGGCTATAATAATCCCTGAGATGATATATGCCATTTTTCGTTTTCCTAAGAAATTGATATTCAAATTCTTAAATAAATTCTTAGTAATAGCCGTAGAGAAATCTAAGGAACGTTTACCTTCTTTGATATAACCTTCTAACAGTAATCGGGTTACAAAAATAGCACTGAACAGTGAGGTTGCGATACCAATTAATAAGGTAGTGGCAAATCCTTGAATAGGTCCTGTACCAAATACTAACAGAATAAGTGCTGTTAATCCGGTAGTGATATTGGCATCGAGAATTGAAGATAGTGCATTACCAAACCCATCGGCAATGGATTGTTTCATACCTTTTCCTTTTGCCAATTCTTCTTTTGATCGCTCAAAAATAAGTACATTGGCATCTACTGACATCCCTATGGTCAATACAATACCTGCAATACCGGGAAGTGTTAATACCGCACCTAAACCTGAGAGTACCCCGAAAATGAGCAGGATATTAAATATCAAAGCGATATCGGCAAAAACACCTGCTTTTCCATAGTAGAATACCATCCATACCAATACGATAATCATGGCAATAATAAAAGACATGAAACCACTATCAATAGCTTCTTGTCCTAATGACGGACCTACTACTTCTGATTGTATAATATCTGCAGAGGCAGGTAATTTACCGGCCCTTAATACATTTGCTAAGTCAATAGCTTCATTGAGCGTGAATTGTCCTGAAATTTCTGAGTTTCCACCGGAAATAGCTCCTCTGGATACTCCAGGTGCCGAATATACGATCTCATCCAATACAATGGCAATATTTCCTTGTTCCCTGAACGCTTTTCCTGTAAGTTCTTCCCATATTTTTGACCCTTTACCATTCATCTGCATAGAAACGGCAGGTTTGTTAAACTGGTCATACGTCTGGGTAGCATCTACTACCACACTTCCACTTAAAGGTGCCTCCCGTTCTCTGTTTGATCTTAATGCGTACAAATCAGCTACTTCTGAATCGTCAGCTACTTTTCCCCAAACAAACTTGGCAAATTGGAGTTCTGCCGGCAAGAGTTGCCTTACTTGAGACATTTTTAAGTATGTATTTACCTTGGAAGTGTCTTTAACCGCAAAACTTGCTACTACAGGTGATCCCTGCTGCCCTCCCCCTACGATCATATCAAATAAAGGGTTTACCTGTTTTGCAAGGTCTAAAGAGTCTTTGTTTACATCTGAAAGTAATGAGTCAATACTAGATACTACTTCTTCTGGTTCTTCTTTTTCTACAGCTACCAAATCTTTTAACCGATTGTTGGCAGCTACTAAAAACGATGCTACTTCTTCCGCTTTAAAGGTTTCCCAAAATTCCAACTGTGCCGTACTTTGTAACAGTTTTTTAACCCTGTCTACATCTTTTGCTCCTGGCAATTCTACCAAGATACGCCCGGAAGTCCCTAATCGTTGTATGTTGGGTTGGGTTACCCCAAATTTATCAATACGTTTACGTAATACTTCAAATGCAGAAATAATAGATTCGTCTACTTTTCTTCGAATGATAGGCCGTACCTGATCATCTGTCATTTGAAAATTTATCTCATCGCTCAGTGTTTTGTTAGCAAAGATATCGGGGGAAGCTAAGTTGGTATCACCTTTTATGGCTTCAAAAGCTTCAAAGAATAAATCTACATAGGTTCTGTCACTGTTTTTTGAGGCTTCGTCTGCATCTGCCAAAGCTCTATTAAATACAGGGTCTTTAGAGTTGTTAGCTAATCCTTTAAGAATATCTTTTACAGATATTTGAAGGATTACATTGATTCCTCCTTTTAGGTCAAGCCCTTTGTTTAGCTCTTTTTCTTTTGCTTGGTTATATGTAAAGCTTGCTACTCCTATGTCGTATACTTGCTTGCTCCCTATAGAATCGAGGTATCTCGCTTCTTCTATTTCTCTTTTTACTACATAATCTTCTTCGGAGTCTGCTATTTTATTGGTTGCAAAAACGGTTGCTTCTTTTTCTATTTTATTCGTGATATATGTGAATGATAGTTGATAAATACTAACAATTCCAAATAAAAAAGCAAACAGCCTGATTAGTCCCTTGTTCTGCATTTTTCTTTTATTTAATAATGAGGTTTAAAAAACGAGCAAATATATAATTTACCATAAGATTAAACAATTATTTGCCATCTTATTGTATAAAAAAGGCCGTTTTATAACGGCCTTAAAAATGTATTTTTAGATTCTGTTTATTTCAAAATATCTTTTAAAGCACTATTCATGTTCCGAACAGCATCGGCACTCTTGGCAAATAAGGCTTTTTCTTCTTCATTGAGATTGACATCTACAATTTCTTCTAAACCATTTTTTCCTATAATACATGGCACCCCAATACAGATATCACTTTGACCGTATTCACCTTCCAGGTATACGGAGCAAGGGATCATTTTCTTTTGGTTATTTAAAATACTATCCACTAAGTATGACACGGATGCTCCGGGTGCGTACCATGCAGAAGTACCCAACAATTTTGTTAGTGTAGCACCACCTACCATGGTATCGGCTGCTACTTTTTTCAGGGCTTCTTCCGAAAGAAACTTAGAAACCGGAATACCGTTATAAGAGGCCAATCGCGTTAACGGAATCATAGTGGTATCTCCGTGCCCTCCTATGACCATTCCATGGACATCATTAGCAGGTTTGTCTAAAGCTAAAGACAAGTACGTTTTAAAGCGAGAACTATCCAGTGCACCACCCATTCCTATAATCCTGTTTTTTGGAAGTCCTGTAGCTTTTAACGCCAGATATGTCATGGTGTCCATTGGGTTAGAGACTACTACGATAATTGCATTTGGGGAATGTTCAAGGATATTCTCTGCCACAGTTTGTACAATCCCTGCATTGATCCCGATAAGTTCTTCTCTCGTCATTCCGGGTTTTCTTGGGATTCCTGATGTAATAACTACGACATCACTTCCGGCTGTCTTAGTATAGTCGTTGGTACTTCCTGTTACTTTAGTATTAAAACCCAAAGTAGTTTGGGTTTGTGTAATGTCTAACGCTTTTCCTTCGGCAAAGCCTTCCTTAATATCTAATAAAACGATTTCGCTTGCTATTCTTCTATACGCAATGGCATCTGCACATGTAGCACCCACATTGCCGGCACCCACTATAGTAACTTTCATGTATCTCTGTATTTTGGATTAATATTTGTTTTGGCAAAATTACAGAATTACGCAGAAAAGACACTGGCTCATTTGTTTTATTTTTAAGGTATTCTACCTAAAACCAAAGCTCACCCCAAATGAAAGGTTATTATATGATGCTAATGTATAATCGGCATTAAGCCTAAAAAAACCTAGTTTGAGGTATGCTCCCAAAGAAGCCCGTATCCCTGAGGTACTACTATCAATGGAAAGTGGGTCTATTAGTGTATCTCCTGCAATAGCTCCTGATTGTATTATGTAGGTTCCCTTTAAATCAGTTTTTGAATTTCCCGTAGCATATCCAAGTCCTCCATAAAAATTAAAAACCGGAAATTTTGTAGAACCTATCACATGAAATATCCAGGTATCAGTAACATGCTCTAAGCGTTGATTACTTCCTGAAACAATGCTTGTGGCTGTGAAATCGTAAGTTCCGTCTAAGCGGGTGTACCCTATCAAGCCGGAAATAGCTACCGGAAATAGCTTGTCAGCAGGAAGCCATGAAGTAAATTCATGTTGTATACCAAAACCGTATAAGCCGGCTTCTACTTCCTCTGTTTCTACTTTAGGGAAATAACGTGCTTTGATTTCCGTGCCTTTTATGAGCCCGAAACTAACTTGTAAAAAAGCACTGGGCATAAAATTGATATCAGATGAACCTAATCCTGTAGGCAATTCAAACACCGCATCATCTACTGCTCCCGGAAGCGGCCCTTCCACCACCATAGCTACATTTTCTATATCTCCGAAAGCCGTAGATACTTCTTTTGAAGGACTGCCATCTAAAAAGCGAAGGTTTTCATAGTCTGCTGTGTTAAGTACGAAATTTTTATTTTCATCTTTTACAAAGGATGCATTTCCTATTACGGAAATTTCAAAACCGAACAGCTTTTTTGCCTTTCCACTATTGAACCAACCACTATTTAAGTTGTATACCAATGCATCTGTAGCAGGGTTGAGATAGTCTCCCAGATATTGTTCGGTATCATTTACACCTGCTGATAAAATATCTTCTATGTTTTCTTGTGAATACGTAGTAGTAATTGCTGACATGCAAACTACCACAAATAGGATTTTTTTCATGATTTGAATATAATTTGGTTGCTACAAAGTAACAAAAAAATGAAAAACTCGTAATTACCACGAGTTTTTACAAGTTATTTATACTACTCATAAAGATACTTACGCATCAATATTGGCGTATACCGCGTTCTTTTCAATAAATTCACGCCGTGGCGGTACTTCATCGCCCATAAGCATGGAAAATATGCGGTCGGCTTCACTACCGCTATCTATGGTAACTTGCCTAAGGGTCCTAAATTCAGGGTTCATGGTAGTGTCCCATAGCTGATCGGCATTCATTTCTCCCAAACCTTTGTAGCGTTGTACAGAGGCACCATTACCAAATTGCTCCAGCAACACATCGCGTTCCTTATCACTCCATGCGTATTCTTTTTTAGTCCCTTTTTTAACAAGATATAAAGGTGGCGTAGCAATATATACATGGCCATTTTCTATGAGTTCTCGCATGTAGCGGAAGAAGAATGTCAAGATTAAAGTAGAAATATGAGATCCATCTACATCGGCATCACACATAATAATAACTTTATAATATCTTAGTTTTTCAAGGTTCAACTCTTTACTGTCTTCTTCAGTTCCTATGGTAACTCCCAATGCGGTAAAAATATTCCTGATTTCTTCATTTTCAAACACTTTGTGCTGCATCGCTTTTTCTACATTAAGGATTTTACCCCTCAGTGGCAATATGGCCTGAAAATTCCGATCTCTTCCTTGCTTTGCGGTACCACCTGCAGAGTCTCCCTCTACCAAAAATACTTCACATTTTTCAGGGTCTTGTTCGGAACAATCGGAGAGTTTTCCGGGAAGCCCCGTACCGTTCATTACCGATTTTCGCTGTACCATTTCTCGGGCTTTCCTTGCTGCATGGCGTGCCTGTGCTGCCAGAATAACTTTTTGAACAATGGTTTTGGCATCATTGGGATGTTCTTCCAGATAATTCTCCAACATCTCTGATACTGCCTGAGAAACGGCTGAAGTGACCTCTCTATTCCCTAATTTGGTCTTGGTTTGTCCTTCAAATTGTGGTTCGGCAACTTTTACAGAAACAATAGCAGTCAATCCTTCACGGAAATCATCTCCAGAGATTTCAAATTTCAACTTATCGAGCATTCCCGACGTATCTGCATATTTTTTTAAGGTGGTTGTTAAACCTCTTCGAAACCCTGAAAGGTGCGTTCCCCCTTCATGGGTATTTATGTTATTGACATAGGAATGCAAGTTTTCATTGAAGGAAGTGTTATACGTCATGGCAACTTCTACAGGAATACCATTTTTTTCACCTTCCATTGCGATAATGTCTGCTATAATGGGCTCTCTATTTCCATCTAAAAACCGGATAAATTCTTTTAATCCTTCTTCTGAATGAAATACCTCACCTTCAAACTCACCATTTTCTTTTTTATGGCGTCTATCTATAATTTCAATGGTAATCCCTTTGTTCAAGAAGGCAAGCTCTCGCATTCTTCCTGCAAGGGTATCATAGCTATATTCTGTGGTTTGTTCAAAGATACTGGCATCAGGCTTAAAGGTGACTATTGTTCCCCTTTTTGTAGTCTCTCCAACTGTTTTTACAGGATACAACGTTTTTCCTTTTTCGTATTCCTGTTCCCATATTTTACCATCTCTATGAACCGTAGCTTTTAAATGGTCTGAGAGTGCATTTACTACCGAAACTCCCACACCGTGAAGCCCTCCGGAAACTTTATAGGAATCTTTGTCAAATTTACCGCCGGCACCGATCTTGGTCATGACTACTTCTAAAGCGGATACGCCTTCTTTTTTATGAGTATCTACCGGAATTCCCCGTCCATTGTCTTCAACGGTAATGGAGTTGTCTTCGTTGATAGTTATGTGTATGGTATCGCAATGGCCTGCAAGTGCTTCATCAATAGAATTATCCACTACTTCATAAACTAGGTGATGTAACCCTCGCGTACCAACATCTCCGATATACATAGACGGACGCATGCGTACATGTTCCATTCCTTCCAACGCTTGAATATTGTCCGCTGAATAGTCATTTTTCTTTATTTCTTCACTCATAAAATGCAGATCTTAATTTATTAGAATACTAAACGAACAAATATACGGATTCACAAGCAAAATTGAGGTTTAACCATCTTATCATCAACGTTAAGTTATTAACAATTTTATGTGGAAAAACAACCTAAAAAAGAGGGTGTCTAAAAAGCCATAAAAACTCCAAATATGTCATATTGAGCGTAGTCGAAATATCTGATCATCAATTGCGTATGATTCTCGACTGCGCTCGAATTGACAGAAAAACACACTTTAGACACGCTCTTCATAAATAATAATTAAAACGATTAAATCAAATGGCAATTTTAGTGTGTTTGTGGGCAATAGTGGTGTCTGCTTTTACATGTGCTGCATTGGCCCTGCCGCTCGGATCAGGGTTTTCCTGCCATTTCGGAATCCATTTTTTAACGGTCAACGCTGCACTGTCTTGTGGGAAGTGCTTGTGGAATATTTCCCGATAATAATACGCCTCTTTTGTCGCTGGGGTATTTATTGGATATTTTGAAGCTGCAGAAGCTAGTTGTTCATCCGTTACTTGGGCTGCACAATATTCAATAAGGGTGTCTATCCAATTATAACCAACTCCGTCTGAGAATTGTTCTTTTTGCCTCCACAGTACTTCTTCCGGAAGAAAAGGCCGTTCAGGAGTATCAAATGCTTTTCTGAGGATATATTTTTCACGTCCTTCGTATGTGTCCGGCCTTTTATGATAAGGGTTTATCGACATGGCTATTTCTAGAAACTCTTTATCTAAAAACGGAACGCGAGCTTCCAGGCCATGTGCCATGGTACTTTTATCAGCTCTTAAACAGTCGGCCGTAGCCAATTTTTGGACCCTATCAATTGTTTCTCTTTGGAAATCTTCCGTAGAAGGGGCATTCCTAAAATATAAATAGCCTCCAAATATTTCATCGGCGCCCTCTCCGCTCAACACTACTTTTATGCCCAAATCGGTAATGGCTTTGCTCATAAAATACATCGGCGTGGAGGCACGTATAGAGGTCACGTCATAGGTTTCCAGATGCCAAATGAGTTTTTCGATAATCCGGATGCCATCTTCTACCGTAAAATAGAGCTCATGGTGTTCCGTGCCTAAGTAATCGGCCACTTTTCGAGCTGCAATTAAATCCGGGGCATCTTTATCTAAACCGATGGAAAAAGAATGTAATTTCTGCCCAGTTCCTTCCAGTAACCTAGATGCTATGGCAGAGGTTAATGAGGAATCTAGCCCTCCTGAAAGCAATACACCCAAAGGAACGTCTGACATTAATCGTTTTTTAGTGGCTGTTATAAGCGCTTCTCTAAGTTTTGCGATATCTAACTCTCCGGTAGCTGCTTCATCATCAAACCATTCCGGTTCATAATAACGGACAAACCCGGTTTTTGGGGTATAAAAATGTCCTGGAGGAAATGCTGCAAACTCTATACACTGATCGGCAATGGTTTTCATTTCAGAAGCAAAATACATTCTTCCTTCTTTGTCTTTTCCATAGTAAAGGGGTTTTATACCAATGGGGTCGCGCCCGGCTATGTAATCATCTCCATCAATCACTACAAAGGCAAAAACGCCGTCTAATTTGTTGCAGAAATCATAGCCAAACTCTTCATAAAGGTGAACAATGACTTCAGAATCTGAATGTGTCCTAAATGTATGTTTTTTTAGTAGTGTATTGCGAAGTTCCTCATGGTTGTATATCTCACCGTTATGCACCATCCATGCGGTAGCTGTTCCTTGTATGGGTTGCTTCCCCGTATGAAGGTCGATGATAGAAAGCCTTTCATGGCTAAGGATATGCCCTTTTTCGGTACAGTGGAGATCACTTTCATCCGGCCCGCGATGGCCCATCCGCTTAGATATTTGCTTTGCAATTGCTTTGTCTTTTCCTTCTCCAATAATTGCTAAAATTCCGCACATATTTTATCTTGTTTTAATTGATAAGCAAATATTCTATTTTAATTCCATTTTTAAAATAAATATTGTGTTTTATGTTTTAATTTAAAACTAAAAATTGATTTTTTTATAATAAAAAGAATTTTAAATGGTTCTTTCTAGTTATTCTTGTGATAATTTGTAAGTTTTATTTTTAACAATATAATATTCTTTTTATTTCATAGTTTTATAGTCAAAATTATTTGACGTCATGAAAAAAATTATTTCTTTGCTGTGTTTAGCTACTATTGTTTGTTTTACGGATACTGTTTCTGCCCAACGTTTTAGTGATTTAGACAAAAGCCCTCATGATATTTCATATTATAGGATGCGCAGAGGTGATGACCCTGATATTAAAGTGTTGTATGGAAGACCACAAATGAAAGGGCGTAAAATTTTTGGTGGTATTGTTCCTTATGACCGTGTATGGCGTACCGGAGCCAACGAAGCTACAGAGGTTACTTTTTACAGGGACTTTCGATTGGGAGGTACTACGCTTAAAGCAGGCACTTATGTATTGTACAGTATTCCAGGAGAAAATGAATGGACCATTATTTTGAATAGTAAGTTACATGTTTGGGGCGCTTATAGTTATGATAAACGACATGATGTAGCTAGTGTTAAGGTACCCGTTAAAACAGATACTAAACCTTTAGAAGCTTTCTCAATTACTTTTAAGGATGGCGAAAACTTGTCAATTTATATGATACTTGGTTGGGACACTACTCGTATATGGGTTCCTATTGAAATGGATTAATTCTTTTCATATACCATTTCCCCTCCCAGGAAGGTATGTTTTACCTGCACATTTGGGATTTCATTTTCAGGGATTTGCATGATATCTTTATCAAGTATTGTAAAATCGGCAAATTTACCTGTTTCGATACTGCCTTTTTCGGTTTCTTCAAAATTGGAGTAGGCTGCCCAAATTGTCATACCTTTTAAAGCTTCCTCACGTGATAATAGTTCTTCAGGAAGAAAACCTCCTTCAGGATAGTTATCCAAATCTTTACGGGTTACTGCTGCATAGAAGGTTAGAAACGGGCTTACCTGTTCTACTGGAAAATCAGTTCCCAAGGCTACTATTCCTGCTTGGTTTAAAAGTTTTTTATAAGCGTATGCGCCTTTTATCCTTTCTGCCCCTACTCTATCTTCTGCCCAATACATATCACTGGTTGCGTGTGTAGGCTGTACAGAGGGGATAATACCATTTTTAAACGCTTCAAATTCGTTTACATCCACTACTTGGGCATGTTCTATTTTCCAACGACGGTCTTTTTTTCCTTCTAATACTTTGTTATACGCTTTTAAAACAACACTATTGGCTGAATCGCCTATAGCATGCGTATTCATTTGGTATTCGGAAGCAGCAATGCGTGTTGCTAATTGATGAATATCAGATACAGGGGTTACCAATGCACCATAATGTCCCGGTTTATCAGTGTATGGTTCTTTTAAAGCTGCTCCTCTGGAACCTAGTGCACCATCTCCATATACTTTTACAGAACGTACATTGAGTTTATCTGTTTTTAGTATTCCTTTCGGTAAATAGTAATCGAGATTTTCCTTATTGTTACTTATCATAGCATAAATACGGATGCTCAACGCATCATTTTGTTGAAGGCTGTCAATAAGTTCTATAGTAGCTTTATTGATACCTGCATCATTTACAGTAGTAAGTCCATATTGAAAGCATATGTTTTCGGCATCTTGTAGTGCTTGTATTTGGGTGTTGGTATCGGGTTTTGGAATGACAGCATCTACCAGACTCATGGGGTTATCGATAAGGATACCTGTTAGTGCTCCATTTTTTATTTCTATCTCACCGCCCGTTACTTGGGTTGTTACTGTAATCCCTGCCATATCCAAGGCTTTTTGGTTAACCAAGTATGCATGCCCATCTATACGTTCCAAGGCTACAGGTGTGTCTGGAAATAATGCATCCAATTTATCTTTTGTAGGGAATTCTTTGTTGTCCCAATCGTTTTGGTCCCAACCTCTGCCTACAATAAAGGTTTTGTTTTTTTCTTTTTGAAAAGCCACTACTTTTTCCAATACTTCTTCATAGCTTTTAGTACCTACTAAATCAACTGATTGTTGATTGAGCCCTAATCCATAAAAATGGCAATGTGCATCTATAAGACCTGGTAAAATGGTCTTTCCTTCTGCATCTATTACTTTATTGGCCTTATATTCGTTTTGGATGGTTTCTGAACTTCCTACTGCCAAAAATCTCCCATCTTTTATGGCAAAGGCTTCAGCTTTATTAAATTCATCGTCAACCGTATATATATTGGCATTATAAACTATGGTATCTGCTTCTTTTTTGGTAGAGCAGGAAATAATTATTAGGGATAGCAGTAGGAATATCTTTTTCATTTAAACGAATTTATATTAAACAATTGCTTTTCATAGTTTCAAACTTACATTGTAAATGAAAGTGGCCACTTTTAACTATGTATTTGGTAAAAATAGTGTATTCTGAAGAATTATTTGTGGAACTGCTCTCTTAAAAATCAAATTTGTAGATAGCCCCAGCAACTAATTGAAATCCTTGCACAGGATAGTTTGCCCATCGGGCGTATTCATTCCCTGCAATGTTGTTTAATCTCATAAAAGCAGAAAGCTGATCGTCAAACTTATAATTAAGGGTCGTGTTTACATCAAAATAACTACCCAATGTTATGAGTTGTGGGGTAACATTATTAAATGGGTTCCCAAAATTGTCAGGTGTAAATATATCTTCTCGTTCTCCCATATAAAGTATTGTTGCCCCAAACGCCCATCGGTCTCCAATTTGATAGTCTAAAAAAATTGAGGCTTTTATAGTAGGTAAATTCCATGCTGTAGGCGCTTCATCCATATTATAATCAAATAGTTCGGCATTTACTCCTAACATAAAATCACTATTAATGTTAATGTCGAGCGCCCCGGAAATAGCTATGGTCTTAACATCATCGTACACTACATTAAATGTGTTGCCGTATGCATAGCCATTATTTGGGTTGCTGAATGCGTTCAAAGGGTTTAACTGGAATAATGGCTTGTTATTTTCCACTATGTATGAACCTTTTATATCATATCCTATATTAGATGATAGTTTTCCTTTCATTCCCACATAGGCATCATACTGTTTGTCAGTAGGTAAAATGTTTAATGTAGGTGCTAAAAACTGGTTGTCTTTTACAAATCCGTGATAGGAATTTTGCTGAAGTGTTCCTTCTATCCCTCCATAAACGGTTACATATTCTTCCACTAAGCGATACGATGCTGTTACTTGAGGATAAATGAAGAAATCGTTATCACTGTTTTCTACATCGAGCATATAATATATGGATGCTCCTAAGTTTAGGGTAATGTCTTCTTGCGTTAATGAAATGTTTGGATTGGCTCCTAACAGCAACATATTGTAGTTGTTTTCTTCTTCAGTGAAAAAGCTTTGGTCAAATCCTCCATTTAAATAGTCTGCTGTAAAGTTGGCTATAATGGATTGTTCTGAAAGTGGTATTTCAAAAGAAGGTTTTAGCACAAATCTTGTTTCGTTTGACTTTTCGGCATCCCAAAAGTGTCTTAAGAGAATGTCCCCTCCTTTGAAAAAAGCATTTTCCAATGCTATATCCATTCCAACATAGGCATCATAATACGTCTGTCTTTCTTCTATGCTATTCAATGTGATTTCATCAAATGTAACCTGATTGGGCAATCCATACCAATTATAAATTTGATGTTGCGCCCCTGCCCAGGCACTCCAATACATGTCTCTCTTATGTTTTTTATAGGTCCCTTCCAGTTTGGTCTTAAAAAATTTATCATCTAGCAATACATTATCAATACCTCCTTGTGAGGAATGGTGGTTGAATGATATATCTATGGTTTCATCCCTACCTAATGTCCTGCCAGTATAAAAATCAGCCTGAGCCGTATTGTAATTCCCAAAACCAATGGCTGCATAGGTATTGTACAGTTTTTCTCTCGGTGCTCTTTTAACGCCGGAAGCTTTTCCTTTTGCGGGTGTAAATGTGGAAGCAACTGGAACGGAAAAAATAGTGTAGTTAATTTCTTTTTTTGCGGTGATTATAGAATCATTAAGCACTGGTATTTCTTTTATTTTGGATGCATCCAAAATTGTTGGCGAATACGGTTTCACAATGGTTACCTCTTCTGTTTTTATGTTTTTGTCTTGTGAATATATAGCCAATGGAAATAGAGCAACTATGTGAATTATATGACTAAGGTATCTTTGCATTTGTCTGTCTAATTTATATTGTTCAGGTAACGGATTATTCAATATTATATCTTGAACTATCTTTTTATTTATGCTTTTGTATATCTGTTTTGCAATTTAATTTTTAATTTTCGGGCACTACAGAGGCATTTCGCTTAGCTTCTTCATTTTTTATTATTTCTAACTCATTTTTTGCTTGCTCAAGTACCTCGGGATAATCTGTGAAACTTTGAATCACATTTTCCAAAATATAAGTAGCTTGGAAAGCATCTTCTAATGCATAAAAGTTTTTTGCCATGATGATCAATCCTTTTGCTCCATATTCTTTATAACCGGGATAGTTTTTTGCCAGTTCTTGAATACGTACATTTGATACTTCATAGGCTCCTTCTTTATTTTTGAAATAGGCATCATAGTAAAGTGCTTCTGCGGCAAGGTTTCCCGTAGCTGATTTTTGTACTTCTGCATATGCTTCTTTTGCTTTGGCTTCATCTCCAGTTTTTATTGCCGCTCTTGCGATCATAACATGTGCATCTGCTTTAATACGGTTGTCTATCTCTTTATGCTGCAACACCTTTTCAGCATATATGATGGTTTTTTCATAGTTTTCAAGTTCATAATATGCTTTCATAAGATTAGATTGGGCATATATAACGTTTTGCGGGTACTCAGTTTCAGCTTCTAACTGTGTTAATATAGGAATGACCTCGTCATAGGTTTTTTGTAACAAGTACATCTCGCTTACTCTTAGGAGTGCCTGTTCCGTAAATTCATTCTGCTCTTTTGAAAGTACATATTTATAATGAGGAATTGTTTTTTCTTTTTGACCATCTAAATAGTATGCCTGCGCTAAATAAAAATTTGCCTGTAAACTATGTAAGCCCTCTGGAAATTTTTGTAGGTATGCCTCAAATGACTTGATAGCTGTAATAGTATTGTTTTGATTGAATTGTTTTTCAGCCGATTCATATGTGGCATGGTCCAATTCTGCATCAGATACTTCCACAAAATCAAGTTCTTTTACCCAATTTGCGTATTCATCTACACGCCCCTCGTCTATGTAAATTAATTTTGCTGTTGAGACTGCTTGTATGGCTTCTTGTGTACTCGGGAAAGCACGTACTACTTTTTTAAACTTAATCAATGCTTCCGTATTGTTCCCGGAATTATAATGTATCAGTCCCTGTTTCAATAGTGCTTTAACAACATATTTACTTTTCTGATAACTATTGATTAACCTATCAAATCTTTTCAATGCTTCCGTGTTTTGAGATCGAAGCAGATACGTACTTCCCAATTCATACATAGCGTCATCCCGTAAAGGTGATTTTTGATACGCCTCTATGAATTGTTCAAGAGTAGTCGTTTTTTGCTCACTGTTACCTACCAAGCCATGACTCATTGCTTTTTGGAAGGTTGCATAATCTGAGCTAGTACCATTTAAGGCAATGGCTTTATTATATGCTTCCATCGCTAGCCAGTATTGGGCAAGCATAAAATGGCCATCTCCAATTCTAAGATATGCATCTTCTATACGAGGACTGTCTTGTTGGTTTTCTTCAGCATACTTTTCGAAATGCACAATAGCCTGTATATAATTTTGTTGCTTAAAATATGCGTAACCTAAATTATACTGTGCATCTTTGTATCCTATTTCTTGTACATTCGATTGTTGTAGAAACTCTTTGTATCCAATAGTTGCCTCTTCATAATTTTCTAATATGTATGCAGTTTCTGCCATCCAGTACATTGCCTGCGTTGTATATGATGGGTTGCTTCGCTCTTTCAATGATTTTTCAAAATAATTGCGTGCTGCTTTATAATTTGCTTCTGTAAATAGCTCTATGCCGCGATAAAAAGTTACTTTTTGTAATGTTTCTTTGTTTGCCGTACTTCGATTATTTTCGATAACTTCTATAGCTGCTTCATAATCTCTCGTAGTGATATAGGAATCTACCAGTAAATCTTCTATCTCATTTTTATAGGGCGATTTTGGGTGTTTTTTCAGATAATCAGTAAGTACTTGTGATACATTCTCATATGGATTCCCTATATCATAACTCAAGCGTGCGTAATTAAGCCATGCATCTTGCTGAATTTCGGTATTAAAATTCATTTCAGAAGCATTCCGAAAGGCATTTAAGGCTTCTTGTTTTTTATAGGTTTTTAAATAGCACTCTGCTAAATGGTAATAGGCATTTTGGGCAACGTGGTCGTTTCCGTCAATTATTTTATTGAACTGTTGAATGGCTTTTTCATACTCTTTTTGCTTATAGTGTGCGTATCCCAATTGATAAAAATCCGTATTGTTCCACCTCCCCCTTTTTCCTTTATAAGCTTCTAAATAAGCAATAGAGGCTTCATATTGTTGTAGATTGAAGTAGCTCTCGCCTATGATCTTATTGAGTTCTGAAACTTCGTTCCGATCTGATTTTGGCAATTGTTCTTTGGCCAAATCAATAGCCTTTTGAAAATTTCCTAATTTAAAATTTAAATCAGCTTGATAATAAGATAGTTTTTCATTGACTCCCTTCTCGTCTGTTATTTGATCAAAATATATAGTAGCTTCATCATAGTCATTATTTTGATAGGCCATATAACCAATATAGTATTTTGCTTGTGCTCCATATGCTTTGGATGTTATAACTCTGTTAAGGTGCTTTTTAGCATCATTGTATTTTTTTACTGTAAATAATGCATATCCTTTTTTAAAGTTAAACTCCTCTTCTTTTTCATTGCTTATATTATTTGTTTCTACTTTATCATACCATTTTAAAGCATAGGCATATTTCCCTTGTTCAAAATAATAATCAGCTACATCCATAAATGCTGCTGTGGTTTTTGTACTAGTGGGGTATTGAGAAACAAATTCTTCCATACGCTTATCAGCTCCCAATTGGTTAAGGCGAATAGCGGCATTAGCTATATAATAAGTACAATCAGCTGTTAACTCTATATTTGTTGATCGTTTTTTTATCTTTAGAAAGATATTTTGAGCTGCTTGGTACTGTTTGCTATGATATAAGTCCAACGCTTCCTGAAAACCCTTTAAATTATGAGTATATATTGCTGATTGTTGGGCTTTTACATTTATTAATGAGAAAAGCAGTATAATAACAATGAAATGATTGTGCATTTTATCTTTTTATGATTTGTATTGTCAACATGATAATAACGAACATGACAGGTGTTAATTATACAATTAGTAAAAATGATTTAATTCCGTATTTGAGTTCTTCTTTTAATTACTAGTTTTTGTTATTACCTTTACTTATTATTTATCACTTATGAGCACACCTATTCTGGAACTTAAAGATGTAGCTATTTACCAAAAAGAAAATCTTGTTTTAAGCAGTATTAATCTAAGTATTGAAAAAGGCGAATTTGTTTACTTAATAGGAAAAACAGGAAGTGGCAAAAGCAGTTTTATGAAAACGTTGTACGGAGACCTTCCTCTTACACAAGGTTCGGGGAGTATTGTTGATTTTGACTTGAGGGCTCTCAAAGAAAAGCAAATCCCTCCTTTAAGAAGAAAACTGGGTATTGTCTTTCAGGACTTCAAATTACTTCCGGATAGAACGGTGAATAATAATATGCTTTTTGTATTAAAAGCTACCGGTTGGAAAGACAAGATTAAAATGAAGGACAAGATACATGAGGTTTTGGATAAAGTGGGGATGAGTTCAAAAGGGTTTAAATATCCACATCAATTGTCCGGAGGGGAACAACAGCGCGTAGCCATTGCCCGGGCTTTATTAAATGACCCTGAACTTATATTAGCAGATGAGCCTACCGGGAATTTAGATCCTCAAACCAGTGTGGAGGTTATGAATGTCTTGCAAGAAATTAATCAAACAGGACGTACTATCCTCATGGCTACGCATGATTATGCTTTGATCTTAAAATTCCCTTCCAAAACATTGAAGTGTGATGGGAGTAAAGTGTTTGAGGTAGTGCAAAAGAATGCAAAATGATCTCTATCCTTATCCCTATATATAATTACAATACACTTCCTTTGGTGCAAGAATTGTGCTCACAGGTAAATTTATTGGGAAAACAGTATGAGATTATATGTATAGATGATGCTTCTGATAAAAAATATAACAATGAGAAAATACGTAACTTGCCCCATTGCTCATATCTAATACTGAAAAAAAATATTGGTAGGAGTGCTCTTCGAAATTGCCTGTCTAAAAAAGCCATGTATGATAATCTCTTGTTCCTTGATTGTGATGTGATGCCTGTTAATGATACTTTTTTAGAACATTATGTATCAAAACTGCATAAAGAGGTTGTTTATGGAGGGTGTTCTGCAATTCCTAAAAAACCTTCTGTTCCCTATGTGTTGCATTGGAAATATGGAAAAAAAAGAGAGGCATTGTGTTTAAAAAAACGATTGCGTATTCCCTTTAAGTCGTTTTCCACTGTCAACTTTATGATTAAAAAAACTATCTTGGAGGACATTCCGTTTAACGAATCCTTAAAACAATATGGTTGTGAAGATAGCCTTTTAGCAGCAACACTAAAGTCAAAAAATATATCTGTCTCTCATATTGAAAATCCTGTATATCATAATGGAATTGAACCTGCTGTTATTTTTTTAGCAAAAAGTGAAAAAGCAATGGAAAATTTAGCTCAGTTAACATCCAAAAATATGCTTCCAGAAAACTTCTACAGAGTTTCAAACATATATAGGCATTTAAATTATCTTAGACTGCACAAAATCCCTGAATTACTTGTTAAACATCTAAAAGCATTTTTTACTTCAAACTTCAATTCCTCTTATCCATCTATATTTTTACTTGATCTATATAAGTTAGGATATTATTCAAAAGTCAAAAAAACAAATTAGATGCCCTTATTCTCTGTCGTAATCCCACTTTTTAATAAAGAGCGTATTATAAAAAATACGGTTGATTCAGTTCTTAACCAAACCTTTGATGATTATGAAGTGGTTATAGTCAACGATGGTTCTACAGACAATAGTCTTGAAATTGTTAAAGAAATAGATCATCCCAAGGTTACTATTTATGATTTACAGAAGAATTACGGAGCATCCTATGCTAGGAATTATGGTGTAGGTAAGGCTTCCGGAGAGCTTATTGCTTTCTTAGATGCCGATGATAATTGGTTTTCAAATCACCTTTTAGAGTTAAATCTTTTATTTCAAAAGTTTCCTGAGGCCGGTTTTTGGGGAACCAGGTATCAATTAGTCCATTTTGATACTTTTATAGAGCTCGCTAATCTATCAATTGATTTACATAATAAACCTGATCACTTTCTTATAAAAGATTTTTTTTATGCTAGCCTGAAATTTTGTCCCGCATGCTCATCCTCTACTGCTATGCGAAAAAAAACCTTTCTTTCACTTAATGGGTTCGATGTTAACATGCGCTCAGGACAAGATACTGACCTGTGGGTCCGGGTAGGGTTAAAACATAAAATGGCCTTATCAAAAACTGTTACGGCAAACTACCTTCAAAGTCCCAATAGCCTATCATCTTCACATTTTGTGGCAGATCGGGTTCAAATGGTTGACAAGTACAAGAATGACGAGTTAAACAATCCCGGGTTAAAAAAATTCATGGACCTTAACCGCTTTTCCATTGGATTAGAACGTAAAATAAAAGGGGATCTCAAAGCTTATCAAAATATCTATGATAGCATTGACCGTAATAACCTGACTTTTAAACAAAAAATATTATTAAATACTCCACGCATATTCTTAAAGCACATGATCAGACTAAGAGCATTTTTAGCTAAACGCAGAATACGATTAAAAGTTATTGGTTAAAAACCTTGTCATAATCCATTGATTCATTCCCTTCTTTTATAATACGCTTCCGTTTTTTATAAGAATCGCTAAAAATACTTCTCGACACATCTACTTCATCTGCTTCAATTTTCATAAGTTGGGATACGCTATGGAATAGATCATCAATCATATATTTCCTCTCAGGGTAAAAGGATATTGTTTTTTCCTCTTTATATTTTTGGGATCGCCATAATATAAAAGGTATCTCATACATGCTTTTTGTTGTATTATTATCTACTGCATGGCCTGCAAAAAACAAATCTTCATAAAGTTCTTCTCCATGATCAGAGAAATAAAGCACGGAGGCTTTTACATCTTTTTTTCTAACTTCTTCTATGATAGTTCTCAATAAATAATCATTATACCTGACTGCATTATCATAACTGTTTATTTGGTTATGAACCTTTCTTGAATTATACTTTGTTTCTGGGCTATCCTTAAAATATTCGAACTCCTTAGGAAACCGTTTTTTATAATCGAAATGAGTTCCCAGCAAGTGCAAAAAGATCACCTTTTTATTTGTGCCATCATTAAACACCTCTAGCATTCTATCTACAAGGTGTCCATCATAAGGTGTAATGCTACTAGTGTGTGCCGTATTAATAAAAACTTTCTTATATGCTGCTTTCCCTATTCTAGTTATCTGGCTGCTCATCATTCCGATAGGCTGTTGATTAGATATCCAGTATGTACGATATCCTGATTGATTCAATAATTGAATAATAGATCCTTCCTTAGTTTTTTCAGGTTCTTCATAATTTCCTGCAGTAAGGGCTTTAGTTAATGAATGTATTGTATATGTGCTAGGTGCTATAACGTCTTCATATATCAATAATTCATCTTTTATTTCTTCCAGCATTGGTGTTGTTTTTCGGTAATACCCATATAATCCCATATGGCTTTTGGTTGTAGATTCTCCTACTACTATTACATGTACTTCTTTCTGTTTAGGATCGGTGAGGGTTACATTATGGAAGTTACCTGTTCCATCACTTAAATTATCGTTTAATAATTCACTGTCCTCAAGGTATAAAAAGGTAGATTTAACTATAAGGTATGGTAAATTATAAACTATAAGGTTAGAGAATTTTATAAATCCTACTAAAAAAATAATTGCCCCAAATGTGAATAGTTGATTTCTATAGTTCGGCAAATTCGCAGGGTATATGGTTTTATTTATTAAATCCTTCGTTAGGAAAAACACCAGAAAGCCATAGGATGTCATATAGACCACTAAAGTTGTATCCAAATAAAAAATAAAAAATTCTTTACTCTCTGAAATATTAGTATCCAGAATTACAAAAATGGCAGATGGACTAAAATAGGTAGCAAATAGGTAAGAATATGTACTCTCGAAAATACATACTAAAGAGAAAAACAAAAAACTCCCCACAAGGTATGTTTTCTTATATTTTAAAGGAACGGAAAACATCCCCAGTATGATAAGGAATACAAAAACAAAGCCTTCAATTAAGTTATATAGAATACTGTCATCATATTTACCAAAAGCCAGTTCAAACAGAAATGAAACAACTGCAATTATTATATATGGCAATATAACTTTAATGAGATGATTCATGTTGCCGAATTTGATTAATCGCTTTTAGACCTACAAAATATTTACTTATAGCTTCTTTCATTTTAATATAGCCTTTCCTCCATAGAAAAAATATAAATTTTATCAGCCATACCCTACTACATTCTCTATACTGTATGTATTTAATAGCACTCTTTGCTTTTATGAAAGCATCACTTCCCATATCAGTGGTAGAACGAAAAAAACTATGTAGTACAATATAACGAGGCACAAAATATATTTTTAATTGTTTTTTTAACGCCTCTAAAACAAAAAGTGTTTCTTCTCCACTTAAAAATGTACTTCTCAAACCAAAGGCTTCATTAAAAAAAATGTTATTACTTATAATAGCGCGGTGCCTAAAGGCTATCTCAACAGAGGATAAATGATCAATTTCTTTTATTTTCTTTAGCTGTTTTTTCTTACTATAATACTTTTTATAAGGTCTCCCTTCGTTAGTATCAACCATAAATGCAATTATTGACGTTTCTACCAGATCGTTAAAGGCATCTAATATTATTTTTTGAAACTCTTTTTTATACTTAACATCATCATCTGCTATTAAACATATGTCCCCTATTGCATTTTGAATAGCCAAGTTTCTACTTTTTGACAATCCTTTCTCATAAGAGTTAATTACTCTTATATTTTCATCTGATGAAACTAATAATTTATCTTTTGAAGTTTGGTTTATTATAAGGACTTTCAAGTTATTTGGCAAACCAAAAGGGAACATGTCATAAAGAAACTTTAAATCTTCTCTGTCCATTGTAGCTACCAATAATTCTAAAACCATATCTTCCATGCTTAAGGTTCTTTACTATACTTAAAAGACATCTTTTTAAAGACTATTGCTGTCAATATAAAATAACTAATGTATGTAATTGTATAGGCGATAACCATCCCCTCTAACCCATATACATTAATGAAATAAATATTAGCAAAATAAATCATTAATGCTAGTAACATATCCGTAAATATGTAACTATAAACCATTTTTTTCGCATGAAACTGAGTGACTAATATCAATGATGCTACCCTAAAAAAATCACCTAACAACTGCCATTTAAATAGCGGGGATACAGGCAAAAAATCTTCTGATAAAAAAACTAAAATAATCCACTTACGAAAAATGTATACTAAAATAAGTCCTATCCCAAAAACAGGTAATATGACTTTGTAAAACCGGTATATGGTGCTATGAAGAATTGCTCTAGAGCTTATTGATGATAAGCTAGGCAATAAATATAATGTGAGCAATGATGTTACAAAAAGTAAATAATTCGATGAAATTCTATTGATAGCTTCCCAATAACCTGCTTGCTCTGCACCAATAGCATCAATTGCATAGTTTCTGATGGTAATATATACCAAGGGAAACACAATGCCTGAAAACAATGTCATAAACACATAGCCCCCTAAATTCTTTATGTGGTTTATTTTTATATCTGATTTATATATATATAACCGAATCTTTGGCTTATAGTAACTAAACATCTTAAACAAGGTGAAAAAGAATAAAAATAACGGAGTAACAATAAGTGTAAGCAATGCTCCTTTAAGCAATAGTTGCCACGTCAGCACAAACATTAAAACTGCGTTTATTATGTATCCAAAGATGTTTATTTGCAGTACTTGCCTGAAAGCACCTAAACCATTAATAATAGAAAGTAAATATACATGTGAAACATAAAAAGGGACACTAAAGCTTATTATCTTAAAAAGATATTGATATTGTTTATCATCAAACAATAAAACACTAAGGCTTTCAGAAGAAAAAAACAATAAAATTGATATCATCAATGAGATTGGAAGTACTATACAAAAAAGAGTCGTTACAAAACTCCTGAGTTTTTCTTTACTCTCTTTATATTCAGCACTATATTTAATAAGCCCTTTTTCAAGAGATAATGTAGCTACATTATGTAATGTATGGATGAAATCCCGCAAATTTCCAACATAAACAATACCCTGCGGCCCTAGAAAAAAAGCAAGCGTCTTAGATGTTATTATGCCTCCTATTATCTTTATAGTTACTGCAAATGTGTTAAAAGAAGTAACTTTCAGTAACTTATTATCAAATAGTTTTCGCACAATGCAACGTGTTGAGATTTCGTAAAACTAAATTATTGTATGCTAATTGACAACTTTACCTCCTCTTAATAAGAAGATAATATAAATTTATCCCAACAATAACCGTATTTGTCACTATTACAGGAATAGAATCTAAAAGAACTCCATAAACTACAAAAAAGATACAACCGAAAGAATTTATAATCCGAAGTGTCCGGATATTACGCATTAGAAAAGAAATCAATACCCCTACAGAGGCTATATAACCCACCCATTCTGTTAAAGAAATTCTGAATATCTCCATATATGATAATTTAATACAATGATACAACGGAAATTGAAAAACAACATCTTTTAAGCAAATTAAAATATACCTGTATATTTGTTTAAACACGTATCTTTTTGAAGTAAACGCTAATGAACAATAGAGTTAATATTAATGAAATAAAGGTATTATCAGACGATTGGTATATTTTAAAAAAAGTAAATTTTGATTATCAATTGGAAGATAGTTCATGGCAAAATCAAACCCGCGAAGTTTACGATAGGGGAAATGGTGCCGCCATATTGCTTTACAATAAAAAACAAGAAACCGTTATTTTAACCAAACAATTCCGAATGCCTACATATTTAAACAAGAACCACTCTGGGATGATGCTAGAAGTTTGTGCAGGATTATTAGATGAAGATAACCCCGAAGATTGTATCATACGTGAAGCTGAAGAGGAAACCGGCTATCGTATACCTCATGTAAAGAAAGTGTTTGAAGCCTATATGTCACCTGGGGCTGTTACTGAAAAATTATATTATTTTGTTGCTGAATACAATGAAAACATGAAAGTAAGTGAGGGTGGTGGAAATCAAGATGAGCATGAGAATATTGAAGTCATGGAGATTCCCTTTAAAAATGCTTTAAAAATGATTGAAACAGGAGAAATTCAAGACGCAAAATCAATACTATTGCTTCAATATGCCCAAGTTCATAAGCTTATATGATTATTAAAATGCTCCCAAGTAAAAAATGGATATTACCTGTTATTGTTATTGCGCAATTTCTATGCACTTCCGTTTGGTTTGCAGGCAATGCTGTTATAAAAGGGCTTATTAATGACTATGGGCTTAATAAAAATGACCTAGGGGACATTGTTGCTGCTGTACAATTTGGTTTTATTAGTGGGACACTTATCTATGCTTTTTTTAATGTTGCCGACCGGTTTTCTCCTTCCAAAGTTTTTATGGTAAGTGCATTTTTAGGGGTCTTGGCGAATATCTCCATTATTTCTAACCATCAAACTTTTACAAGTATTTTGACATTTCGGTTTTTAACTGGTTTTTTTCTTGCCGGTATTTATCCGGTAGGAATGAAGATAGCCGCTGATTATTATGAAAAAGGCCTGGGAAAAGCATTGGGTTTTCTGGTAGGGGCTTTGGTTATTGGGACTGCTTTCCCCCATTTATTGAATAGTTTTTCTGGATATATTTCATGGAAAGCAGTTATCATTTATACTTCTGCCTTGTGTTTTTTAGGTGGTTTTTCTGTTGGTTTTTTTATCAAAAATGGCCCCTACAGAAAAGCCAGTCAAAAATTTAATATAATAGTATTATTTAGCGTCTTTAAGGATATCGCTTTTCGAAAAGCTGCTTATGGTTATTTCGGACATATGTGGGAACTGTATGCTTTCTGGACTTTTGTCCCTATAATCTTAACCACTTATATAAATATCCACGGTAATGATATCAATGTTCCTCTATGGTCATTTATGATTATTGCTATTGGTAGCATAGCGTGTATTGCCGGAGGTTATATTTCCCTAAAAAAAGGGATAAAAAAAACTGCACTAAAAGCATTGCTACTTTCTGGATTTTGCTGCTTGGTTTCTCCGTTCATGTTTTTAGTTGCCTCACCTATCATTTTTATCCTCTTTCTGCTTTTTTGGGGAATGGTTGTTATTGCTGATTCTCCTTTGTTTTCTACAATGGTTGCCCAGAATGCGATCCCGCAATACAAAGGGACTGCACTTACTATTGTAAATTGTATCGGGTTTGCTGTTACTATCATAAGCATCCAGCTTATACAAGAAATGATAAAGTATATTCCCTCCACTTATCTATACCTGCTATTGGTTCCGGGACCTGTCTTTGGAGTTTTATCTTTATATATGAAAAAAATTAGGGTTTAAATACTTTTTTATACTTTTTATACGCTAACCAACGTTTCCTCCCTTCGGAAAGACTAGGATATGACAATCCGAAATTTTTGTTAACAGCAGCTATCTTATAGGCTATTCGCCATAGAAAAAGCAATTCTTTCCACGCAGCCACGAGTTTATAATTGGGGTCATATACGTGTGTAGGTTCTGCACCTACACCATTCACTTCCAATATTTTGAAATTCTGTCCTTTTTTTAGGTCTTCTACAGACTTCGCCCGGATATCAAAACGGCCAAAATAAAACCCTTTCATTTTTTTGTTCAATGCATCAAAAACATTTTGAAGGCTCATGTCATATAAATTAGCTGCATTTACAAATTTAGTCCCCCGATTATGATTGCCTATATGTTCTAAAACTAATTGCTTCTTTTCAGGAATCACTTCATTCCATTGTTCATGAAACTTCTTTTTTAATTTTTCCTTTTGTAAGATGGCTCGCGGGTTTTGTTGAACAAGTTCTGCCAGTGTATGAGTCCCATCACCGGTTACTTTGAGAAACTCTTTAATGGTTATGGATGGTATTTTTCCTTTTACCTCATTTGGCATGCGATAGTAAAAAACGCCTATTTCAATCGGATAATCAATGTATTCTTGGACAATACAATCAACTTGCATTTCTAAAAATGCTTCTTCTAATGCTTCTTCATTATTAATCTTATAAACTGATAGCCCTCTATAACCAATGTCCGGTTTTAGAATAATAGGAAAGTTCATTTTGTTTTCTTCTATTCTCTTTATAACGGATGCTAGGGAATCTTCATTTGATATAAGCATCGATAGTGGAAGGTGTTCTTGAGGAACCAACTTTGTAAGTGTTTTGTATTTAGAGTCGCTCAAAATAAAGCCTTCGGTAATAGCGGGGTTGGTGATGAAGAAAAAAAATGGGTTTCCTGCTTTTATACTAAGCCATATATGTTGTATGTATACAGGAATATATAGAAACAACATAGGCCAATGTTCCCAACTAGAACATTTTATGAAGAATGGGTGTTTTTTTATATTGTGTAGCAGCTTCATAATCGTTTCACATGCTATTGCAGAATGTTTTAAGAAGCTATATTTTCAAGTTTATGCTGCTTTTTTAAATCATATGTAAGCTGTATATTATCTTTCTCAGCTACTATTTGTGTAATACTCACTGTTTTTACATTTGGTAAGTCCAAAATGAAAGGCGTGTTTTTATACAATCCGTGAGTTTTTAGTAAATTTTCCGGAGATACTTGCCCTTCTTGAAGAAATCGACTAAAAAAAAGCTCCTTTCTATAATGCTCTTCAGAGGTGTATAATGTAGCAGAAGACCATAAATATGATTTGTCAATAGCTAGCTGTTGCTGATGTTTTACTTTTTCATCCCATACTAATACTTGCAGGTTTTCCTGCTCTTTGAGAATCAAAGTAAAGGGTTCTATATTTTGTAGATCAATTTTATCGATAAACTCAGAAAACGAATTGTATGAGAATGCTTCTGTAACAATAAGCCCTCTGCTCTTTCTATAAGGTATATTCCTTTGATGTTTTTTAAATGCACCGTTTAATAGACACGCTACTTTTTTTTCTTTGTCAGTTGCTATCCACGTACCTCCATTTGTAGTATCCACGGGGGCATAAACACTTAATCCTTTCCTTAGCTTTATTTGCTGGGGCTCACATGTTTTTCGTAAAGGATTTTCATCCCTATTAGATGTAAGGATAAACCCTTTTTTAAAGGGTACGTAGCTTACTGTGCACATGCCTTTTTATTTCTGATGGTAGAGGCTGCAACCCCAAAATTTTCATCCAATTGAAAATCTTGTCTCAGGGCTTTTATTCCTATTTTTATAATCGCTAAGTGATGTACTGTATGCTCTACATTATATTGTAATTCTCTGTACAATGAGGTTCCTATTTGGGCAGTGTCTTCTTCACTTGTATCAAAGGCATAATTTACTTTCAACTTCATTGAAACATCTTCTTTTACATCTTCTAAGAAAGTTGTGATTTTTTCAATTTCTTGCATACAATTATGTATACTTAATTCTAATGAAGCATCTCTTACCCGTGAATCATAATCAACTTCTTTAGTATGCGCTGAGTTCATCAAACATCGATAAAACTCGAGGATGTGACGCACATGCATTCCAATGGTAGAGCCACTTAAAACATCCAGTGGCATGGAAAACTGTTCATCGTTTAATTTTTGTAACGCATCTTTTAAGTACTGTAGGTTCTGGTTATTTGCTTGTTTTAGCATTTAAGATACTTTTTTAGAATTATACCATAGCTTCTTTATAAGTCGCTTACTTTGATATGCCTTACAATTAATTCTTACTTATTTGACTTATAAAGTTATGGTATTCTACTATGATTTATGCCAAAAATACACAAACTAAATAAATATCAAACCGTATTCTATCTAAATAGCTGTGTTTTCTTATAAACTTTAGTTTTCTTCTTTTGTTGATGCCTCAAAATCTACAATCCCTTTAGCATGCAGTAGGTTATACCAATGAATGATTTTTTTTATATCACTGGTATATACGCGGTCTTCATCATAATCGGGTAAAATTTCAAAAAAATAGGCCTCTAATTCTGTTTTATTAGCTTTATGATCTACGCTAGTTGCTTCTCCATTTTCTTTTTCTTTAATTTTCTGAAATATTTCCCTAAGGGGAACTTCTTCTTTTAGCGTATAAATTGCTATCTCAGAAAGCACACTTACATTATTACGAACTCCTGCGGTAATTCTTTTCCCGTCAACAAGCGATTCCGCAATAAAGCCTGTTCTTGTCTGTGCCTTTAATTCATATAGCCCGGGTTTACCGGAAATAGCCAATATTTTATCTAAATTCACTTTTACTTCTATTTATTTAATCTAAAATTTATCTTAATTTCTTAACGTCAGGAAAGCGCATCTTATAATCAACTTTTATTTTTCCTTTAGAGATGTTACTCAATCGGCTTTTTAATAGCCGCCTCTTAAGAGACGATATCTTGTCTGTAAACAGCACGCCTTCTATATGATCATACTCATGCTGAATAATTCTGGCTATTAAACCACTATATATTTCTCTATGGGTTGTAAAATGAGCATCTAAATACTCGATTTTTAAAACTTCTTTTCTGGAGACATCCTCACGGATATCTGGTATGCTGAGGCATCCTTCATTAAAAACCCATTCTTTTCCATCTTCGTTAAGTATCTTGGCATTAATGAATACTTTTTTAAAGCTTTTAAGTGCTGTTCTTTCTTCTTCACTTAGTTCTTCATCATCTGCAAAAGGGGTCGCATCAATAACAAAAAGTCGGATTGGCAGTCCTATTTGAGGAGCTGCTAACCCTACTCCCGATGCATTGTACATAGTTTCAAACATGTTGTCTATTAGCACATTAAGATCGGGGTAATCTCGCTGAATATCTTTTGATACTTTCCTCAGTACAGGATCTCCATATGCTGTGATGGGTAATATCATTTTTTAATTATTTTTTACTTTGCAAATATCCTTGTAATATAATTGTAGCGCTTATTTCATCTATCAATTCTTTATTCTTGCGCTGTTTTTTTGTTAATCCACTTGCTAACATTGTTTGAAATGCTATTTTAGATGTAAAACGTTCATCTGCTCTTTTTACAGGAATATTGGGAAGCTGTTTATTCAATTCTCTAAGAAAAACTTGTATTGAAGGCTCACTCTGAGATGAACTATAATCCATCTGTTTAGGCTCTCCTACAATTATCATTTCTACTTGCTCTTTATTTATGTAATCTTTTAAAAATTCTATAAGCTTGTGTGTAGGCACTGTAGCCAAACCAGAAGCAATAATTTGTAACTCGTCTGTTACAGCAATTCCTGTCCGTTTCTCCCCATAATCTAACGCCAAAATACGCGCCATCTTTTCCTTTTTGCAAAAATAAAGCTTTAAATTGTTATACTTATAAATTTGAGCAAATTATTAATGGGAAGCCATTATCTTTGCGCAAAACTATATGATAATGACTGTATTACAATCTACTATAGAAAAAGCATGGGATGACCGATCTTTATTAAACGAGCCTAAAGCTATTGAAGCTATTCGTGAAGTTATCCATTTATTAGATGAAGGGTCTTTACGTGTAGCTGAACAGAAGGGTTCGGGATGGCATGTTAATGAGTGGGTAAAAAAAGCTGTTGTTCTTTACTTCCCTATTCAAAAGATGGAATCAATGGAAGCCGGTCCTTTAGAGTTTCATGATAAAATACCATTAAAAAAAGGATATGCCAAAAAAGGAATTAGAGTGGTTCCACACGCAATAGCAAGATATGGTGCATATATTTCTAAAGGGGTTATTATGATGCCCAGTTATGTAAATATTGGTGCTTATGTAGATGAAGGGACTATGGTAGATACATGGGCTACGGTAGGAAGTTGTGCGCAAATTGGAAAAAATGTCCATTTAAGTGGCGGTGTAGGTATTGGAGGGGTTTTAGAGCCTCTACAAGCAGCTCCTGTTATTATTGAAGAAAATGCTTTTATAGGGTCTCGATGTATTGTTGTAGAAGGTGTAAGGATAGAGAAAGAAGCAGTTTTAGGAGCTAATGTAGTACTCACCGCTTCTACAAAAATAATAGATGTTACAGGTAGTGAACCTAATGAAACCAAAGGTGTTGTTCCCTCCCGTTCAGTAGTGATCCCTGGAAGCTATACTAAAAAATTTAGAGCAGGCGACTATCAAGTACCCTGCGCACTAATTATCGGAAGAAGGAAAGAAAGCACCAATAAAAAAACATCATTAAATAATGCGCTCCGTGAATATGATGTAGCTGTATAAAAGCATTATACAATATTTCTTTTGTATTGTTTATAAAGCTTTATCTTTGCCGAAATTTTTCTGCTTACATGACCAAACTAACGGCCCTCATTATAACCTACAATGAAATAGACCGTATTCGAGACTGCATTCAAAGCATTTCATTTGCGGATGAAATCATTGTCATAGACTCTTATAGCAAAGATGGCACCTATGAATATCTTAAAAATTTATCTAATGTAAAAGTACTGCAAAACCCTTTTGAAAACTTTACAAAGCAAAAAACATATGCATTGGAACAAGCCCATAACGATTGGATCCTTTTTATTGATGCTGATGAACGAATACCTCCTAGATTACAGGATGAAATAGTTAGTATTCTTAAATCCGAAAAAACAAATGATGCTTATTGGTGTTATCGTATTTTTATGTTTAAAAATAAACAGTTACGATTTAGTGGATTTCAAACAGATAAAGCAGTGAGGCTATTTAAGAAAAGTAAATGCCATTTTCGCCCTAACCGTATTGTACATGAAAGATTAGAAGTAAATGGTACTACAGGCACCTTAAAAAATAAATTGATTCATTTTTCTTATAGAAATTTTAAAGTTCATAAAGAGAAAATTATTAAATATGCAAGACTACGTGCTCGGGAAGAATTCAAAAAAGCAATTAGACCAAATTGGTTTCATTTCTATGTAAAGCCCACCTATCGGTTCTTGTATAATTATCTTATACGTTTGGGGTTTTTAGATGGAAGAAAAGGAATTATTATGTGTTATATGGGTTGGCTAGGTGTCTATGTACGCTATAAAGAGTTAAAAAAAATGTACAACAGTACGGACAATTAATCGTTATTATTTTTTACAATCCCATAATTGGTCCATTTCAATTTTTTATCCCGTGTATTTTTTCTGATTGCTAAATTTTTTTCAATTGATTCCTTAGTTTTATATCCTCTTTTATGATCTAAGTGTAAACAAATAGCACTATAGCGTATTTGTTTTGATTTAAGGCCATAATTGAATAAACGTTCTCCGAGCTCCCTGTCTTGTCCACCATACTGCATACGTTCATCAAAACCATTTACAGCTACTATATCTTCTTTCCATCCAGACGCATTATGACCATTCCAACTTGCATTAGTAGGGGTAATAAAGTTCAAAAACCTTGAACGAAATCCTTTTGCTGTAAGCTTATTGTTTTTAAAAGACTTTCTCAACCCATTTTCTTTTAACCACTTTAAATCAAAACATCTGCCGGATAAAATATCTTCTTTAGATATTAATCCTGAAATCTTCATCGGAAGCTTAAAATAACCACCCGATAAAAAATATCTTTTTTCTTTATAGCTGTTATGTATTTCCAAAAAATCCCTTCTGGGAATACAATCACCATCACTCATCACTATATAGTTTGCACGACACTCGGTTATCGCCTTGTTCAATATTTTTGATTTCTGAAAGCCTTCATCTTCATGCCATACATGAACAATCGGGTAAAAAACTTTTTTTTGAATACGCGCTATAAGGTCTTTTGTTTTATCGGTAGAACCGTCATCTGCAATGATAACTTCAAAACTTTTATATGTTTGAGTGTGGTATCCCCATAAGACCTTTTCCAACCATGCTTCAGCATTATACGTACTTATAATCACTGAAATCTCAGGTTTTTCCATATGCTGTTATTTATTGCAAAAATATAAAGCTCTCTACACATAACCCTATTTTTATTTTTTAATTAAGCATGATCTCCATAAATATTTTAATACATGTATTGTAAACAGTAACTTTGTAAGCCCTATCAAAAATACTCTACCAAGTATATGTAACTTTTTGATCTCATGCATAACAATCATAAAGAAGCCTTAAAGCACCCTATTTTTAAGACCATCTCACAAGCAGCGAAGGAGTTGGGAGTTGATAGTTATGTAATTGGTGGTTTTGTTCGTGATTATCTTTTAGAAAGACCTTCACCAAAAGATATTGACATCGTAGCTATTGGCAGTGGTATTGCGTTAGCAAAGAAAGTAGCTGAAAAGCTCGCCGGAAACCCTCAGGTACAACTATTCAAAAATTATGGTACTGCCATGATTAAATCTGACGCATTAGAACTCGAGTTTGTTGGAGCCCGAAAAGAAAGTTATCATTTTGACAGCCGTAAGCCTGTGGTTGAAGATGGTACCTTGGAAGATGACCAAAAACGCAGGGATTTTTCCATTAATGCACTCGCAATATCGCTTTCAGAAGCTACTTATGGTGACTTATTGGATCCCTTTGATGGAGTCTCCGACCTAAACAAAAAAATTATCCGAACCCCTTTAGATCCTGATATAACTTATTCTGATGATCCGTTACGGATGCTCCGTGCCATACGTTTTGCTTCGCAGCTCCATTTTACTATTGATCCGGAATCACTCAATTCCATAACAAAAAATAAAGAGCGGATCAAAATCATATCAAAAGAGCGCATTGTAGATGAACTCCACAAAATATTGCTTAGTAACATTCCCTCATCGGGCTTTAAACTTCTATATAGAACAGGACTATTGTACATTATACTCCCTGAACTTACTAGTTTACAAGGTATTGAGGAAAAAGAAGGGCAGCGGCATAAAGACAATTTCTATCATACATTAGAGGTAGTGGACAATATCGCAAAAAACACAAACGATTTATGGCTGCGTTGGTCCGCATTATTACATGATATTGGAAAAGCCCCTACTAAAAAGTTTCACAAAAAAATTGGTTGGACGTTTCATGGACATGAATTTGTAGGATCAAAAATGGTTTATAGACTCTTCAAAAGATTACGGATGCCACTGAATGAGAAAATGAAATTTGTACAAAAAATGGTGCTTTTAAGCTCTCGTCCTATTGCTTTAGTGCAAAATATTGTTACTGATTCTGCCGTGCGTCGATTGATTTTTGATGCGGGAGATCATATTGATGACCTTATGACCTTATGTGAAGCTGATATCACTACCAAGAACCCTAAAAAGTTTAAAAAATATCATCAAAATTTTAAAATCGTAAGACAAAAAATAATTGAAGTAGAAGAACGTGATCATGTCCGTAATTTTCAACCTCCCATAAAAGGGGAAGAGATCATGAGGACATTTAATCTGAAACCTTCAAAAGAAATTGGCATTATCAAAGAAGCAATCAAAGAAGCTATTTTAGAAGGGAACATCTCTAATGAATATGAAGCCGCCCATCAATTTATGCTCAAAAAAGCAAAAGAATTGGGATTGACACCTTCTCCCATTAATAAAAAAAACAAATGAGGAACATCACAAAAATCACGCTCATACTTGTATATCTTGTTATTGTTGCAGGGGCAACCGTACGAATGACCGGTAGTGGTATGGGCTGTCCCGATTGGCCTAAATGTTTTGGATACCTTGTCCCTCCAACGGAAAGGGCACAACTAGAATGGCAGCCTGATAATACCTACAAAAAAGGACAGGTCATTATTGTTGACGAAACATTACGGGTAGCCAAAAAAGATTTTGTTACTACTGATGCGTACTTGGAACATAACTGGAGTACTTATACAAAACACAATTATGCTGTCTTTAATGCTTTTCATACGTGGACAGAATTTATCAACCGGTTAATAGGCGCATTGGCAGGGATTGCAACATTTATTATGGCAATTGTATCGCTCCAGTATTGGAAGAAAAACAGGAGGGTAACTATTTTATCATGGATAACCGTTTTAGGAATGGGGTTCCAGGCATGGTTGGGGGCCACTGTCGTTTATTCCGTTCTGGAACCTGTGAAAATAACTCTGCACATGGTCATGGCACTTGTCATTGTTGCACTTATATTGTATATTTTGTATTCTATTCAAAAACCATTTAAGGAATCCTCTTATAACCCTCTTTTCAAAAATAGTATAATCTTTGCCTTGCTGTTAACGCTTATTCAAATTGTACTAGGTACACAAGTCCGTCAATATGTAGACACACAAATTGATGTTTTTGGAGAGACTGCTAAAGACCAATGGCTAACAAACCCTACATTACAGTTTTACCTACACCGTTCTTTTTCTGTGATGGTATTAGCAGTGAATGCATTCCTTTTTTACATGAATAGAAAAAAAGCACTTGGATATTCATTGATGAACTGGGTAATTATAGTGCTCTTTGCAGAAATCCTTTCAGGAATTATTATGTATTATAATGATTTCCCCATAGGTTCACAAGCAGTTCATTTAGTACTGGCTTCGATATTGTTTGGAGTCCAATTTTATATCTTTCTCGAAGTACAAAAATCTAAATACCAAGTGGAAACTTTGTAACTTTGGCAATCCAAAATCCAGTGTATGATATACAAATTAAGAATAATACTTGATGCCGAAGAAGATGTCTTCCGCGATGTTGAAATTGAAGCTGATAATACCCTAGAAGATTTTCATAATGTTATTACACAAGCTTTTGGTTTTGGTGGTAGTGAAATGGCTTCTTTCTATATTGCTGATGATGAATGGAACCAAGGAGAAGAAATCGCTTTGTTTGATATGGGAGACAAAGAAGCACGTTTTATGGGAAATACAACTATTGAAGAGGTTGTCTCTGAAGATCAAAACAAACTGATTTATATCTATGATTTTCTAAATATGTGGACATTCTATGTGGAATTAGCAGGAGTAGCAGAAGCACAAGATGGAATTACCTATCCACGGTTGCTTTTCGCTCATGGGATCGTGCCTGAATCAGCTCCCGAAAAACAGTTTGAAACAAAAGAAATAATCGATGATCTCGAAGATTTGAATATTGAAGATTTTGACGATCTGGATTTTGATGAAAACTGGAATTAACAAACCTAATTTTTGAAAAATTAAAACTATGGTTAACCTCTACACTACTCAAGTAGAAACACTTTCTATACATCGTATTGGTAATAAAAGTAAGAACGAATCACTTTTTTTATCATCAGAACCTTATAATCTAAATGATGAAATCAAAGGGCTTTTAAAAGAATATTTTTTTAAGTCTTTTCGGGAAAAGGAAGAAAATTATTATCATTTCTCACATGAATCCGATATAGCGTTCAATACACTATACAATATAGCTAATACTATTTTTGATAATCCGGATACACTTCATGTCAATTCTAAAAAAATTGCAACCCACCTTTTCGAGCAATCCAATCACCCACATATTAAGAATGGTGAATTGTATGTTACTTACCTGACTAACATCGTCTTAGACAATGAGAAAACAGATGCCATAGGTATTTTTAAAAGTGAGCTTAAACACGATTTTTTACAATTTGAAGAAAAAAGCAACAATCTTGATATTATCATCCAGCAAGGTGTCAACATCAATAAGCTAGACAAAGGCTGCCTGATCTTTAATCGCAGTAAAGAAGAAGGGTACAAAGTGCTTTCTGTAGATAGCAATCGTTATGATACCAAATACTGGCTTCATCATTTTTTAAATGTTGACACATTGGCTGATGAGAACTTTTTTACTAAGAAATACTTGAAATTTTGCCAAAATTTTGCAAAAGATGTGGTTTTGCCGGCAGAAGATAAGCAACAAGAAGTTCTGTTTATGAACAGGGCCATTAACCATTTTGCTAGCAATAATGAATTTGAAGAAACACATTTCTTAAACGAGGTAATGGACAACCCTGAGCTTATTCCGGAGTTTAAAAACTATAAAGTAGAGCGGGGCCCTAAATACAGTATTGAAGACGTTTCGAGTTTCCCTATTGCTAACAAAGCTGTTTCCGACACCCGAAAGAAGATCAAAAATGTGATCAATCTGGACACCAATATCCAAATAAAACTGGATTTTATCAATCCCGATTCTGCCGATCGGTTTGTAGAAAAAGGATGGGACGAAGAACGTCAGATGTATTATTACCTTGTCTATTTTAACAGGGAGCAGAAATCCTAGCTCAATTACTTTTAAAACTTATAGTAGGTAAAATCTTTAAGTGCAAAGTGTTTAACCAAATTCCCTTTATCATCTATAAGATCAATATCGCACTTTAAGTTGTGCGTGCCTACAGGCAAATTAAGTTCATCATAAGGCATAAACACTTCTATATCTGAATAATTTGCATTATCAGAAGAAGGGTAAATACTCTTAAAAACAGCTATATCACCATTTTTATTTGCAAACGAGGAATTTGTTGTACTTAAAAATTCATCATCTTCGTCCATAAAACGTACAGTGATCTGGCCTCTTTTATTAGTCATATTTTCTACAGAAAAACTTACATGGACCCGTATTCCATACTTCCCATTTTCATATACTCCTTTATCCAACCATGCATTTTTATAGGTTGCACTCGCTACCTTGCTATTGGTAAAACTCCCGGATGATGAGTCCCCTCCTCCACTAATAACAGCTTCTGTCAGTTTAATATTATAAAAATTCCAGCAACCACTCCCTTCACAATTTACTTCTGTCATAGAATAAATATCATCAATATTATTCAACTTACTGAAATAGAGTTTAATTCGTTTTTCTTGATTGGCAGTTAACGACATACTTCCAAAACCTCCTTTGTCTGAGCCTCCCCAACCGGTTTGAAAGATTAAAGAATACCTATTCCCTTTTTTGTCGGTTAAAACAAAAGGCGATTTTCCCGAAGGAGCATGTAAGGTAGCATTGATGGTTGTAGTTGGGTTAAATTTAAGACCAACTTCCGTCCATTGTTGAGAATTTTCAACACTTGCAATAGTTATATAATTGGTTGTTGAATTGCCAACAGTGACTACCTTTTGAGTATATGCATAGGTGAAAAATAAAAATAAGCTAATGGTAATTATTCGTTTCATAGTAAATTATTTCTTTGTGGTGCCTAAAATTAAAAAATATTTTTAACTTCCTAAAAATCAAAATCTCAAAACTTTAAAATATTTATTGCTATTTTTAAAGACATATAACCCATACTTATATAATTGTTATGAAACATACCATATCTATACTTATGCTTGTTGTTTTTTTCCTATCATCATGTAAAACAGCGGAACCACTTATTGGTTATTGGGAAATATATAAAGTTAGTTATGATAATGGTGAAACCATACTTGATGAACGGGATAAATGGATAGAATTTGTAAAAGGTGGGATTTTAAAAGGTGGGGATATTGGTAAAAGTTCAGATAAAACAGGTAAATGGACCCTAAGCGATGATTATAAAGTGCTCACCTTTGATGTGGGAGATGTTCGCGATAGTGGAGATTATCTTATTGAGAAGATAACCAAAAACCAAATGGTTTTGTTACGGAACAATACCAGAATTTATATGGAAAAAGGTGAAAAAAATTAGTGATTTTTTTAAGGTCACGACGATATAGTCATCATTCCGGTTGAACAATATTCTTATTCTTCTTAAAAGGCCGTATAATCAACCGTGTTTCCCTATCATAACGGATGTAGTTATATACCCAATTTATGAATACCACAATCCGACTTCGAAAACCGATCAAAAAAAACAAATGCACAAACATCCATACAAACCATGCAAAAAAACCTTGAAACCGGACTTTAGGCAAATCAACCACCGCTTTGTTGCGGCCTACAGTGGCCATTGAACCTTTATCCTTGTATGAGAAAGAGATCATTTCTTTAGATTCTATGATCCGAATGAGGTTTTTTCCAAGATGTTTGCCTTGCTGAATGGCAGGTTGCGCCATCATCGGATGTCCATGAGGGTACACCTCGCTTATCATAGAAGCTACATCTCCGATAGCAAAAATATTTTCATGGGTCACTACTTGATTAAATTCATTTACTTTTACACGATTCCCTCCTGCAATATATCGTTCCGCATTTAATCCTTTTACTGTAGCTCCTTTTACCCCGGCTGCCCATATAAGTGTTGCTGTTTCAAAAAGTGTTTCACCATCTGTTTTTGCAACAAATCCGTCATAATCTACTACTCGCATATTTTTCCATACCGTAACACCCATTCGTTCCAAGAAAGCTTCTGCTTTTTCAGAAGCTTCCTCACTCATGGCATCAAGAACCCGTTCTGATCCTTGTACCAGATTTATCTGCATCTGACGGATATCCAAATCAGGATAATCTTTTGGCAAAATGGCTTTTTTCATCTCTGCCAAAGCACCTGCCAGTTCCACTCCTGTAGGCCCTGCACCTACAATTACAAAATTCATCAATGCATGGCGCTCATTAAGGTCTGAGGTCAGTAATGCTTGTTCAAAATTTTCTAGTATTAAGCTTCTAAGGTTCAATGATTGTGGAATGGTTTTCATAGCCATACTATTGGCTGCTATTTTTTCATTTCCAAAAAAATTAGTTTTAGACCCGGTTGCCAAAACCAGATAATCATACTTAAGTGTCCCTATATCTGTAATTACCTTATTGTTGGTTGTATCAATATCTTCGACACGTGCCAACCGGAAATAAAAATTAGCGTAATTTTTCAACACCTTTCGAATCGGATACGCTATGGAATCTGGCTCTAAACCTCCTGTTGACACTTGATACAAAAGCGGTTGAAAGGTGTGGTAATTGTGCTTGTCCAGTAAAACTACTTGTACTTCTCTCCCTCCCAGTTGCTTAGCGAGTGAAATTCCTGCAAAACCACCTCCAATAATAACTACTCTGGGAGTGCTCGTACGGGGTATGTTCATAGTGAATTTGTTTCTCCTACAAAAATACAGCTTATTATTTGCTTTTCCAGTGACTGAAAAATATAATTCACTATCTTTTGTAACATATTTATAAAAAACACTACTTATAACCAATAACCATCAAGAATCTGTGAATAAAGAACTGGAGCATAGTTTTGTAACACAATTGGAACAGCACCAGAATATTGTGCACAAAATATGTCGTATCTATACGAATGACAGCGATTCGCACAATGATTTATTCCAAGAGATCACCATTCAATTATGGAAGGCATATCCGAAATTCAGAGGTGATTCCAAATTAAGTACATGGATTTACCGTGTTGCATTAAATACGGCCATTACCTTATACAGAAAATCCAAACGACGTATCAATACATTTGATTATGATACCATAGATTTTAAAATAAAGGCTGAAGAATATGATGATACGGAAGAGCAACAATTACGATTGATGTATAATGCTATAAAAGAATTAAATGACATAGATAAAGCACTTGTGTTTTTATATCTGGAAGATAAAAACTATATGGAAATTTCTGAGACGTTGGGAATTTCTGAAGTAAATGCGAGAGTAAAGATGAACCGTGTAAAAACAAAATTAAAGACAATATTGAACCCCTAATAATTAGTGGCATGGATGAGTTAGAATTATTGAAGAAAGATTGGCAAAAGCGAAATACGGACTTCCCTAAATTATCGTATGACGAGCTCTATAAAATGATTTGGAAACGCTCTTCTTCCATTGTCAAGTGGATTTTTTATATCAGCATCATTGAGTTTGCTTTTTGGTCAATACTTGCTTTTTTTACAAATGATATGGACCATTTAAGAAAGTTCAACAGTTATCATATAGATTATATAACCATTCCAATGAATATTATAGGCTACGCCGTTCTCCTTTATTTTATCGTTCAATTTTATTTTAACTATCGGAAAATAACAGTTACTGATAACACGAAAGTATTAATGAACAATATTTTAAAAACCAGGAGGACTGTAAAACAGTATGTGTGGTTTAATATCATCTTCTTTTTTGTTTCTTTTATCGTTATTGCTATTGTATTGCTATACTACGATCAGGATCTCATAAATAGTGTTGAAGAAGCTGCCCATAAAGACACTACAGGGTTATTCTATTTTTCCTATATAGGGATTATGGTAATAGCCGCTTCAATTATAGCTTGTATTATATGGTTTCTCTACCGTTTAATTTATGGTGTCCTCATACAAAAGCTTAAAAAGAACTATGACGAACTTGAAAAAATAGAAGTTTAAATGCTTAATAACGCCATTGGCGTTCTTTATTGAGTTCTTCATAAGCTTCTAGTTCTTCTTGGGGGATTACCTTTAAAAAAGAAGGATGTTGTTCTATAGCATATTCCAACTTTTCTACAATATCATCTATAGTCTCATTATTATAATCGATGTCCAATGGTTCTTTAATTACTATAGACTGAAGAATATTTTTTTTCTTTACACGAAGTCCTTTTTTATCAAAAGAACGTCGGAAACCATCTATCACTATCGGAACTACAATCGGTTTGTATTGCTTTATAATATGGGCTGTCCCTTTACGAATGGGTTTCCAGGGCTTTGTAGTACCCTGCGGAAAGGTTATTACCCATCCATCATTTAACGCAATACCTATATTTTCAGTATCGTTTAAGTTGACATTTCTTTGTATGTTTTTTCCTTTCTCCCTCCATGTGCGTTCCACTGTTATAGCTCCTGCATATGCTAAAATTTTGGGTAGCAACCCCGAGCGCATGGTTTCTTTAGCAGCTACGTAATAAATGTTAAGCTTAGGCCTCCATAAATAGCTGATGTTTTTAATAGTGTCTACCCGACCACTTAAACTGGCATTAAACACATGAAACATTGCCACTACATCCGCAAAATAGGTTTGATGATTAGAGACAAATAAGACACCTGTTTCCGGTAAGTTTTTTATAATCTCAGAGCCTTCTATTTGTAGTTCATTAAACCCTCGATACCTCCTGTGAGTTAACACCCCGAAAGTCCTAATCAACCATTTTTTTAAAAATAATATATGCCCAAAAGGGTTTTCTTTAAATACTCCCATAAAAACATTTAGTCTTTGTCAGATAGCGAAAGTATGAAATAATATGTGTTAAAGCACATGTTTTAATAGCTCTTTAACTTCGCTGAGCATCATGGCAGTTGCCCCCCAAACAACATGACCGTTCAATTTAAAAACAGGAACAGTTATATTCTTAGCATAAAAAGTAGTCAGTTCTTCAGTATATACATTTGTATCGTCCATGAAATTTGCTAATGGCACCTCTACAATTTGTTCCACTTCACTTTCTTGTCGAGAAAAAACAGGAAATTCATTCGTTATTCCCATAAAAGGATATACCATAAAATTACTAGGTGGAATATACACTTCTGATAATGAACGGATTAATTTAATTTTTTCAGAAGACACTCCTATCTCCTCATGTGTTTCCCTCAAGGCAGTTGCTCGTAAATCAATGTCTTTCTTTTCAACTTTTCCACCCGGGAAACTAATCTGGCCTGAGTGGGTTCCAGGGTATTTTTTTCTGTGAATAAGCACAAAATTAGTTTGCAAATCTACATCCGGGTACAATAATATCAAAACCGCTGCTTTTTTCGGGTTTCGTTCTTCTATGTTAATGGCATTTAATTCTTTTAAACGTAACTGTGGAGCCATCTTATAGTGTGAAGTTTCCCCCGGAAGTGGCAGATTTGTTATTTTTGAAACTGATTTAGAAAAAATATCAAAATCCATGTTACTAATATCCTCTAACTTTTATGCAATATTACTATTTATTATTATAACAGCTTGTCAGGAAAAACCTGAAAAAAAAGCTAGACAAGCAGTTTCTACTATTGATAGCATTCAAAAAAAAGCTCCTGAAAAAGATACTATTCAAGAAAAAAAGAAGGAGCCTTTTGTCCTCAATGAAGACAATGCCATTCCTTTCTTTTTTGAATATGCTAAAAAACATAAAGAGAACAAAGTAAAAATATCCACACGGTTCGGAAGTTTTGTCGTAGAACTTTATGACAGGACTCCTTATCATAGGGCTAATTTTATTTACTTAACCAAAAAAGGCTATTTTAATGGTTCCTACTTTCATAGGGTTGTCAAAGATTTTATCATTCAAGGCGGGAATGCCGATAATAAAAAGATAAGTGAAAAACGAAAAGCTATAGGGCGTTATTTACTACCTCCGGATACCCGAAAAGGGTATAAACACCATAGAGGGACTATTTCCATGCCCAGTAGCGATATTGACAATCCGCATAAGTTAGCCTCTCCTTATGAGTTTTTTATTGTAGTAAAAAAACCGGGGTCTTACCACCTTGATGATGATTATACTGCTTTTGGAAGGGTTATTCAGGGAATGGAAGTGGTTGACAAGATTAATGCACAACCTACTGATGCCGGGGAGTGGCCGTTGCAAAATATTGTTATTGATAGTGTAACTATTGTTGAACAATAAACTGTTACATGTTCTGGGTGTAGTAGTTGTAATCCCTTAAAATCGTGTCTAAATATTGAATATCGTATAATTCTGATGTTGTTTCGAGCACTTCTTCTACTCTGTTCCTCAATTGTTTCAACGTTTTATGATCGGCCGTCCGTTTAGCCGTTCTATATGTTTCCTTTATTAACCGTACATCTTTGTCCGTTAGCTTTGTGACATTTAAAAAAGTAGGTGTGTAATCGGTTGCTACCTCTTCTAAAATGGTATGAGAAATTTTTGTTTTTCTCTTGGTACTTATGACTACTGTTCCTGCAGCTGCATCACCTAACCGTTGCCTTCTATCCGTAAAGAGAATGGATAAAATCCCTATAGCACCTATGAAAAGCCAAATATCCACTAAACGCAGCATCCACCGGATACTGTATGATGACCAATGTACAGGTGTTCCATCAACCTTAACTACTTTAATCTTCATGATCATTTTCCCTACCGTTTGTCCATTAAAAAGAATGTGCATCAACAAGCTATAAAACATAGCCGGAAGAAATAGTAACGACATAAAACCAAATACAGACCAGTTGTCATTTAAAACATCCCTGAAAGCGTCTCCAACATAATTTACCAATAAGGCATACATATATAAAATGAAACCGTCTATTAGGAAAGCCACTATGCGTTCCCCTATACTGACAATCTTATAGTCTAAGTTTACATTTTGTGCGGTATTGATAGCCAAATTTGCCATAGTTAGATTTGTTTTTATCTTTAACCATTATTTATTTCATAATGCGCGAAGCAGCTTTTATTAAGCAAAATAAGGAAAAATGGATCGCTTTTGAAAAAGCGATCTCCTTTAATGCAAAGATAGACCCTGATAAATTAGCTGATTATTATATTCAGCTTACAAACGATTTGGCCTATGCACAAACTTATTACAAAGAAAGCAAAACCCTTTTGTACCTCAATTCATTGACCTCTCAAGCGCATCAAAAAATATACAGCAACAAAAAAGAGCATAAAAACCGGATTGTAAGCTTCTGGAAAACAGAATTCCCGTTATTTTTTAGGCAATACCACAAAACCCTTGGTTATTCGTTTTTAATTTTCTTCATCGCAGCAGTGATAGGTTCGCTATCTGCTCTAAACGATACCAGTTTTGTCCGCCTTATACTCGGTGATGCATATGTAAATGAGACATTGAACAATATAGAAGATGGAGACCCTACAGCTATATATAAAAGTGGTAGTGAAATAGGTACTTTTTTGGGAATTACTATCAATAACATACGGGTTGCCTTTTTGGCATATGCTTTTGGGGTAATAACCAGTATAGGTACTGCCTATATCCTTTTTACCAATGGAGTGATGCTGGGCTCATTTATGACCTTTTTTTATACACAAGGGGTACTGTTCCAGGCAACAAAGCAAGTATGGCTACATGGCACTATCGAAATATCAGTCATTATTATTGCCGGATGTGCAGGATTGGCAATGGGAAACAGTATTTTATTTCCGAAAACCTATTCCCGGAGAGTTTCTTTTGTAAGAGGAGCCAAAGACGGTTTAAAAATAGTGGTTAGTACGGTTCCCTTTTTTATCATTGCCGGTTTTATAGAAGGGTTTATTACCCGTTATTCCAATATGCCTGTATGGTTGGCTTTTACCATTATTTTTATGTCACTTGCATTGATTATTTATTATTATATTGTTTATCCAATTCTATTGAACAGATCCTATGAAAAAAGAATTCATTGAGCTTAAAGTAAACAGGGATTTTGGTGAAATCATCGCTGTTTATTTTGATTTTTTTAAACAAAATATCAAAAAGTTCACCAATATCTTCATTAGTTATAATGGTATTTTTTTAATTGTTTTTTTGATTATCAGTTATTTGTTAATATCTGGTTTTCTTGGTCTCATTACTGAAGGGGAAGAATTTTTTCAGGGTACTAACCTGACTAGCGATGATTACTATTTGGCATATTTAATACTAGGTGGCGCACTATTTTTCATAACATTCATAATTGTTGCCATTATGAATTACAGCTTGGCATCTTCTTATATGATCCATTATGAGAAGAATAAAGGGGCCCATTTTACGAAACAAGATTTATGGAAACTTATAAATAAAAGACTTGGTAGTATTCTTGGGTTCATTCTTTTAATTATTGCTATTTATGTAGTGGTCATGATTATAAGTGTCGTTCTCGCTTTTATCCCTATCATAGGGATGTTTATTCAATATATTATGTCGTTTTCATTAAGTGCATGGATAGGCGTATCATTTATGTGTATGCTCTATCAGGGAAAAGGGGTTACTGATGCCTTGGGGGAAGGTTGGAAGCTTGTGATGGGGAATTTCTGGAAATCTGTTGGTGTAAATTTTATCTTAGGACTACTTGTAGGCCTACTCGTGCTATTTGCTCTATCTATTCCCGGAATCATTATAGGCATCTATACTTTTCATGTGGTAGATACTGACCTGGTTGTAGGGGAGTCAGTTTTTGCAAAAGTAGTTTATTCCTTGGGGCTTAGTTGTGTATTAATTATTACTGCATATTCGCAATCATTATCACAGTTCATAAATGGTATTTTGTTCTTTAACCTTCATGAAAAAGAATACAACACAAATGCCCAGGAAAAAATACAACAAATAGGTGCTGATAGTGAATAAATTATGTATTTACATAGTTGTTTTTATTTCCGTTTTTTCTTACGGAAAGGCTACAAATGATTCTATCAAAATAAAAAGAGATGAAGGCCCCATTATCATAAAGTCATTTGATGAAGGTTTTGAGAACCGTTATAAAAGCAATGAATATAACTACGATGCAAAAACAGGGGAAGCTCAAAATCTTATTTCGCGATTCATAAACTGGATAACAAAAGGAATTTCAGAGCTCTTTGGTGTTAGTATCTCTCCTCAAGCATTAGCAATCATAGAAATTATTATTTATGTGTTGTTGGGCATTTTTGCGCTGTACTTATTGATACGCTTTCTTACTAATGAAAATATTTCATCATTGTTCAATAAAACTGCCAAAACAATTGCCCCTATTGAAATTTCAGAAGATAATATAACAGCCGTAGACTTAGATGAATTTATTAAAAAAGCTCTTCTAGAAGGAAACTATAGGTTGGCAGTCAGGTACTTATATTTAATGTCATTAAAAAAATTATCCTTACATAAACTGATCAGTTGGCATTATCAAAAAACAAATACTGAGTATGCTAATGAAATTGACCATCCCGAAATTAAAAATGCTTTTCAAAAAACTTCCTTTTGGTACGAGTACGTATGGTACGGGGAATTTTATATTGATGAACCTCTTTTTGAGAACGCACAGGAAAATTTTAAAATGTTAGAGCAACTTATAAACAAACATTTTGGATAGAAAATCAAAAATAATTATCGGGTTATTTTTAGCAGTACTAATAGCTATTATTATTACTGAAGTGGTGCGCCCTAAGCCTGTTAACTGGAAGGATTCTTTCACCTCAGCCGATAAAATCCCTTTTGGTTGCTATGTTTTATACAATGAGCTAGAAAGCCTCTTTCCTGATAAAACTATTAAGAAAATAGATCGGAGTGCCTATCTGGAATTAGTAGAAGGCGACATTCCTTCATCAACCTACCTGTTTATAAACAGCTATCTTGAGTTTGATGAGCAAGAGCTCCAGAAATTGTTGGACTATGTGGAAACAGGTAATAATGTGTTTTTGGCTGCCAATAGTTTTGATTATATGCTACGGGACTCTCTAAAAATAGACACCTATACGGCATATGGATTGACAGAAGACACGATCACTATCTCATTGGCAAATTCTGTGTTTAAAAATAAGGGGTATAAATACGCAAGAGGCATTAATGAGTCTTATTTTTCTTCTTTTGATACTATCAATACAACAATATTAGGGTACAGGAATGCCACAAAGAAAAAAGAAAAGGAAGTTAATTTCATAAAACTAAAAAGAGGGAGTGGAAGCTTCTACATCAGCACCCTTCCGAAAGCTTATACTAATTATTACATGCTTAGAGGAAATGGTGAGTATGTAGCAAACACATTGTCATACTTCCCTAGTGAAGTTATCTTTTGGGACGATTATAAAAAAGACGGTAGGATTATTATAGATTCACCTATGCGTTATGTTTTAAACCAAGATGCCTTAAAGTGGACCTATTACCTTACCATAAGCACTATTTTTCTATTTGTCCTGTTCAAGGGAAAAAGAGAACAACGGATCATTCCTGTAGTGAAACCCTTGGAAAATGCCTCTGTAGCATTTACGCAAACTATTGGTAACCTCTATTTTCAACATAAAGATTACAGCAACATTGTTCGCAAAAAAATAGTTTATTTTTTAGAATTTGTACGGTCTGAATTCTTTTTAAATACAGAAAGACTCGACAATCATTTTATAGAACGATTGGCTATAAAATCAGGGAAAACAATAGAAGAAACACAAGTACTTATTAAATATATTGAAAAGCTTAGAAGCAATACAACACATACTGAACAACAACTTATTGAACTTAACAAAAAAATAGAATCATATAAAAATACATAGCCGGCATGAACACACAAGAAAACGAGAACAGCACATTTAGTAACCGTATCGACCTTAAAGGGCTTCAAGAAGCAGTAAACAAAATCAAACTAGAACTAAAAAAAGTGATTGTAGGGCAAGAAGAAATGATTGAATTTCTCATTGTTTCTATCCTTGCAAATGGACATTCGCTTATAGAAGGGGTTCCCGGCGTTGCCAAAACTGTCACCGCAAAACTCTTGGCCAAAACCATGAATGTTGACTTCAGCCGGATTCAGTTTACCCCTGATCTAATGCCAAGCGACATCATTGGAACTTCTGTATTCAATGTAAAAACCAATGAGTTTGAGTTTAAAAAAGGCCCTGTATTCTCCAACATCATCCTTATAGATGAAATTAACCGGGCTCCTGCTAAAACACAAGCTGCCCTGTTCGAAGTAATGGCAGAACGGCAAATAACTATTGATGGGACACAAAACACCCTTCAAACACCATTTTTGGTTTTCGCTACCCAAAACCCCATAGAGCAAGAAGGTACATATAGTCTTCCCGAAGCACAATTGGACCGTTTCTTATTTAAAATTAATGTTGATTATCCTTCCTTGGAAGAAGAAATCAATATCTTGGAAGGCAACCATCAAAGAAAAGATCATATAGCCGACACACTTATAGAAGCGGTTATGAATGCAAAAGAAATAGCCAACCATCAAGCTATCATTAAAGAGGTCATCATAGAAAACCATCTACTAAAATACATTGCTACTATTGTAAATAATACTCGTACCAATGCCAATTTGTACCTTGGGGCCTCTCCGAGGGCTTCCATTGCAATTATGAATGCTGCAAAAGCATTAGCTGCTATGAACGGACGCGATTTTGTAACTCCAGATGATATAAAAAGATGTGTGCCCCCTGTACTGCGCCATCGGATTATTCTAACCCCTGAACGTGAAATGGAGGGCTTTACCACCGATAAAGTAGTTCAGCAATTATTGGAAACCATTGAAATACCCAGATAGTGAAACGGTTTTTTAAACAACTCTATTTAGAGCAACACTTTTTTGTCGCAGTTTTGAGCATTATACTACTGTTTAGCCTCTCGTACCTATATGAAAGCCTGTTTATCATTGCTAAATTGGTGTTTTTTATTTTTCTTGGGTTGGTTTTGATAGATGTTTTACTTCTCTTTCGGAACAAAAAGAATAGTATCGCACAACGCATCACTCCCGAAAAGTTATCGAATGGTGACAATAATGACATTCATATCCATGTAAAAAACAACCATTCTTTTGTTGCTACTATAAAAATCATTGATGAGCTACCAATACAATTTCAAAAACGCGATTTCATAATCCACTCAAAAATAAAAAGTGGTCATCAACGAAAATACACCTACCAATTAAGGCCTACAGAACGTGGTGAATACCGTTTTGGCAGCCTTCATGTATTTATCAGTTCGCCCCTTCAACTTATTTCAAAAAAATACAGCTTTTCGTCCGCTGCTGCTGTGCCTGTATATCCCTCCTTCCTACAATTAAAAAAATATGACCTGATGGCATTTACCAACCGTCTTTTTGAGTATGGCCTGAAAAGAATACGGAGGATTGGACATACAATGGAGTTTGAACAAATAAAAGACTACGTACAAGGCGATGACATTCGGAATATCAATTGGAAAGCCACTGCAAAAAAAAGCCAGTTAATGGTGAACCAATATCAGGATGAACGTTCTCAACCTGTATATTCGGTAATTGATAAGGGGCGTGTGATGAAAATGCCATTCAATGGATTGCGTTTATTGGATTATGCTATCAATGCAACACTGGTTATATCAAACATCGCATTGAAAAAACAGGACAAAGCTGGCATGTTTTGTTTTTCCAGTAAAATTGAAAACCGGATAGTGGCCCAAAGACGAAAAGCCCAAATGAACCTCATTTTGGAAACACTTTACAATGTTCAGACCAATTTTGTAGAATCAGATTTCGGCCGTTTATATATTGATATCAAACGCAATCTAAAACAACGAAGCTTATTACTGCTTTATTCTAATTTTGAAACGTTGGGCGCCTTACACAGACAATTGCCTTATCTGCAAGCCATTTCCAAAAATCATTTGTTAGTAGTCATTTTCTTCAAGAATACGGAACTAAACCAACTGCTTAAAAAAAATGCTAAGACTACCTATCAAGTATTTGAAAAAACAATCGCTGAAAAATTCATTTATGAGAAAAAACTTATTGTAAATGAACTGCAAAAGCATGGTATCCAAACTATCTTGACTGCACCGGAAGATCTTACCATCAATACCATCAACAAATATTTGGAAATAAAAGCTAGAGGACTTTTATAAAACAATCCCCACAAGTTAAACTTATGAGGATTACAATGTCAATTCTTAATTAAAGTAAAAATATCATATTTCTTCGTCCAACCATGCCTTCATCATCCAGATGGTTTTTTCCTGTTCCGTAATGAAATCGCTCATCATAGAATTAGTCCCTTCATCGTTAGCCTCATCGGATTTGTCTAATATTTGACGTTCTATTTTTAATAATCCGGTTAACGAATTTACAATTAATACTACGGCATTTTCATCAACGGAAACATTCTTCCCGACAGGGACTTTAGCTGCCTTTACGTAATCTTCAAAAGTATGTAGTGGTGTGCCCCCTAAGGTTAATACACGCTCAGCTACCATATCCACTTTTAACTGTGCGTCGTTGTACAATTCCTCAAACTTTACGTGGAGGTCAAAAAAGCGCTTTCCACGTATATTCCAATGAATACCTCTTAAGTTTTGGTAATACAATTGAAAGTTAGCTAATAATGTATTGAGCTCTTTTATAATTTCATTTGTTTTTTGGGCATTGAGCCCTAAACTGTTTAACTGCATAATCTGTTTTTTTATATGTTTTCTTTGATTTACTATAAATATAACCATGATTTTATAGGTATAAGTATAGATTTTATTGATAGTTTTTATACTTTTATCATCTAAACTTATACAATATGACCATTACACAGCTTCAATATGTACTTGCAGTAGCCACTTATCAAAATTTTACCTTAGCTGCAGAAAAAAGTTTTGTTACACAGCCTACACTCAGTATGCAAATCCAGAAACTGGAAGAAGAATTGGATGTGTTGATTTTTGATAGAAGTAAAAAACCCATTCAATTAACTGAAATAGGTAAAAAGATTGTCGAGCAGGCCAAGAATATTATAAATGAGTCTGGTCGTATTATGGATATTGTAGAACAACAAAAGGGCTATGTGGGGGGTGAATTTAAGTTAGGGATTATCCCTACCATTATGCCCACATTATTGCCTATGTTCCTTCATAATTTCATCAAAAAGTACCCAAAAATAAACCTCAAGATTGAAGAACTAAATACACAGACCATCATACAACGATTAAAAGAAGGATATATAGATGCTGCTATTGCCGCTACACCTCTTAACGATGAAAAAATTACAGAACGCCCTCTTTATTATGAGCCTTTTGTAGCTTACGTCCCTCCAAACCACCGATTGCATAACAAGAAAAATATTGACACGAAAGACCTTAATTTAGATGATATCCTTCTCTTAGAAGATGGGCATTGTTTCAGGGATGGGGTTATCAACTTATGCAAAGCGGCCAAGAATAATCAAAATGAACATTTTCAGTTAGAAAGTGGCAGTTTCGAAACTATGGTTAAATTGGCTAACGAAGGATTGGGAATGACCTTATTGCCTTATCTACACTCAATGGACATAAAAGAAAATGAGAAAAAGAACCTTCGTTATTTTACAGAACCTAACCCAGCCAGAGAGGTAAGCCTCATTTTTCATAGCAGTGGGCTAAAAATACACATTATAGAAGCTTTAAAAGATATAATAGCCGGAGTAGTAAGAGGTGCCATTGCTTTTCACAACGTAAAAATCATAAGCCCTATTCCTAAAAAGAAATCATAAAACTGCCTATATAGGCAGTTTTATGATTTTAGATAAATTAAACATTGGTTCAACTCAGGTTTTCCATGGATGTATTCATAAATCCATATCCGCAATTCTTCCAATTCATGGGGCAGTAACCTTTTCACTGCTTTTTCCAACTCTTTACAAAACAAAACCGGATCAAAGCTAACTTTCTGAAGAACTACCTGAGTGTATTCAAACATAGCTCTAGCCATAATTGGTATAGTTTTTAAGTTTTACAATAACAAAATAACAGTATCGCTCTCTATTTTATTGTTTCAGAAAAGTTAAAAATTGTTATCAACACTATAAGTCATTGTCTATCAATCTTTTAATTTTATGGTCCATTCAAAGTTAAATGTTGACACTACGACACCTTCTTCGTTAATACCTACCGATTGCATCCAAAAAGTTTTCCCATCTCCTGTTTCCATAGTTTCTTTAATGGCTTTGCTTATTAAATGCCCATCATGGCAGGTGAATGTAATTTTTCCCGTTGCTTTTTTTGAAAAATTGGCATTGTTATTGGCTACTAGCATAGAGATGCGTTTTCCTGATTTTTTTATTTGTGACATTACCATAGCTCCCGTGCTCAGTTCAGCTGCCATTCCTTGTACAGCCCAGAACATCGAATTAAAAGGGTTTTGATTTATCCAACGGTGTTTTACAGTTACTATACATTTTTTATCATCTATATGCTTTACCCGCACTCCACATAACCATGCAGATGGGAGTTTAAACATTGTGAATGTATTGAGTTTCTTAGGGGTTATCTTCATCGAGACTGATTATTTGGATCTAAAATATTGAAAATATCAATAGCATCTAAATTTATTTTTTTCTTAAATATTTGTTAAATTTTAGTACTATGTTTTGCATAATACCTTTTTTTAGATATATATTTGCATAGGAAAATAATAGGTTATGGAATTATCTATCAGCAAACACCAACGAAATATAGCAGCATTTATACATGCATCAACCTTTGCTAGGTATTTTTTTCCGTTTGGAAACTTTATCCTTCCATTGGTTTTATGGGTTTCTAACAAAAAAGAATCTGACTATATAGACCATCATGGAAAACAGGCACTTAATTTTCAGATCAGTATTTTATTATACAGTATTGTTATAGGTATCTTTTCCGTTTCATCTTTCTTTTTATTTACGAACGATTTTATCACCTCAACAAACATATTTGATCATAATGTACATACTATAGATTTTGATCGCTTGGACCATCTCTTCCGTTTTAGAAGAAATTGGATACCTATAGGTGTCGGAGGGCTCCTCGGGCTTGGATTAACGGTTTTAAATATTGTTTGTTCCATCATTGCCACTATACGTGCCAGTGAAGGCATCCGGTATAGGTATCCACTGACTATTAATTTTATAAAATAAAAGTAACATCAATCATACATCAATCAAAAAATGAACAGTTTAACACCACTAAAAAGAAAACCCTATGAACATTGAAAACACAAAAGCACAAATGCGTAAAGGGGTCCTGGAGTACTGCATACTCTCCATCTTAAAAGATGAAGACAAGTACGTAGCAGAAATCCTGAATACGCTCAAAGGTGCAAAAATGCTGGTAGTAGAGGGTACTATCTATCCGCTACTTACAAGACTGAAAAATGCGGGGTTATTAAATTACCGCTGGGAAGAGTCTAGTTCCGGACCGCCGAGAAAATATTACCAACTCACGGAAACCGGAAAGATCTTTATCAAAGAACTTAACACCACATGGGAAGAATTACAAGACGCAGTTAACATAGTAACAAGCCAAAAAACGAACAAATGAACAAGACAGTAAACATAAATTTAGCAGGAACGTTTTTTCACATAGATGAAGATGCCTATCTAAAACTTCAACGCTATTTAGATGCTATAAAACGTTCTTTTTCAAGCGCACAAGGCCGTGATGAAATCATTGCTGACATTGAGGCCAGAGTAGCAGAACTATTTGCCGAAAAAATACAACATGACAGGCAGGTTATAAGCATCAAAGAAGTTGATGCAGTAATTGCTGTTATGGGACAACCGGAAGATTATCTTCTGGACGAAGAGATCTTTGATGACCAACCTAAAACATCACGCACTTATAAAGAGCGTAAACAACTCTATAGAGATACTGAAGATAAGTATATTGGTGGGGTTTGTTCTGGATTAGGATACTATTTAGGTGTGGATGCCTTATGGATGCGGCTCATCTTTATCTTGGTAACTGTTTTCTCAGGTTTTGGCTTAATAGCATACATCCTGTTCTGGATTTTAGTGCCTGAAGCTTCTACAACAGCGCAAAAATTAGCTATGCGGGGCGAAGCAGTCAATATCAGTAACATTGAAAAAAAAATTAAAGAAGGGTTTGACAATGTCTCCGAAAAGGTAAAAAATGTAGATTATGAAAAAGTAGGCTCAAAAGTAAAGTCGAGCTCAAAAACATTTTTTGATACCATAGGCGACATCATTCTGTTCTTTTTCAAAATAGTTGCAAAATTCATAGGAGTCATCCTGATTATAACAGGAGCTTCTGCACTGATTGCCCTGTTTGTAGGCCTATTTTCAGCCGGCATTGCAGACATCGTCCATGTTCCGGGAGTAGACTTTGTTGATATTTTTAATACCTCCGGTGTATCATTATGGCTTGCATCATTGCTACTGTTCTTTGCTATAGGCATCCCGTTCTTTTTACTGTTCTACCTAGGATTAAAAATATTGGTAGGAAGTTTAAAATCGATGGGCAATATCGCAAAATTCACCCTGCTGGGTATATGGTTATTAGCTATTGTAGGGTTAATCATAATTGGTGCAAGACAAGCCTCTGAACATGCTTATACAGGAACTACATCAACAAAAGAACAAATATTTGTGAGCACTTCAGACACATTGCTTATTAAAATGAACACTGAAAATGAATATACCGATCATTATTATAGAAATCCAAGCTTTGCACTAATCGTCGATGAAAATGATACTGAAAGGATTTATTCTGAAGATGTGCAGTTTAACATTCGGAAATCAAACGATTCATTAAGTTATGTAGCCGTTCGGAAAGAAGCTGATGGCCGTACTTACTCTGATGCCAGAGAGCGTGCCGGGAAAATTGACTATGCATATCGCGCTTCTGAAAAGACAATTGAATTGGACGACTTCTTAACTACCGATTCAAGAAACAAGTTTAGAGACCAAGAAGTAGACATTGATATCTACCTGCCCGAAGGAACTGTTGTTAAAGTAGATAATTCTACCTATGGAAATATTGGAAGAAGCACCAAAAATGACAAAGGTTTCTATAGAAGTGGTATTGTAGGGCGTCTATGGAAAATGGGAGCAGATGGTGAATTGAAATGTTTGGATTGTACTGCATATGATGAAGAAACCGAACCCAATAGCATCCGGATCGATGAAGAAGGGCTTGATATCAACATTAAAGACCGTGATGGAGAAGAATTCAAGATGAAGATCGACGAAAACGGTGTGAAAATAAAAACAAACTAACCAATTTTATATAAAAGAAGAATTAATCAATCATTAAACAAAAATTAAACATTATGACAACGCTATTAAAAATTATCACAACATTACTCCTATCCTTATTTTTAACATCCTGTCAATGGGATGTAATGATCGGAGAAGGAAAAAAAGGGAACGGAAATGTAGTTACCGAATCCCGAAACACCAATGAATCTTTTACGGTCATTAAAGCATCAGAAGGTTTAGATGTTTATGTAACACAAGATGATAAAACTGATATTAGAGTAGAGGCTGATGAGAATATCATTGAGTTTATACGAACCGATATAAAAAATGGGGTTCTAAGAATCCATACGGAAGAACGCATTGGAAGGGCAAAATCTAAAAAAGTTTATGTAAGCCTACCCGAGATAACAGCACTTTACAGTAACAGTGGTGCCGATTTATACAGCATAGGGCTTATAAAAGTAGATGAATTAAGACTTGATAGCAGTAGTGGTGCAGACATTGAAGTAGAAGTAGATGTAGATGAGTTGCGGCTTGATAGTAGTAGTGGTGCCGATATCGAAGTATCGGGAAAAGCAGATTTCCTTTTCGCAGATGCTAGCAGTGGAAGTGACATAAAGGCTACTAATTTAACTGCCAGAAAGTGTATAGCAGATGTGAGCAGTGGTGCTGATATATCTGTTAATGTTACAGATGAGCTTACTGCAGATGCTAGCAGTGGAGGTGATGTACACTATTCCGGAAACCCTGAGATTGTAAAAAAAGACCGGTCTTCTGCCGGACGGATCTCAAAAAATTAACTTTTTTATCTAACCAACCTTTAGCCAATCGAAAAAAGGGAGTAGCTTAATAGCTGCTCCCTTTTATAATTAACACTTATTTGATAGATTAACTCTCTACCTCTTGTGGTGATTCAACAGTAGTCAGATACCGTTCAGCATCCAACGCGGCCATACAACCTGTACCGGCGGCAGTAACTGCTTGTCTGTACTCTTTATCTTGGGCATCACCACTTGCAAAAACACCCGGTTTATTGGTTTTTGTCGACTTCCCTTTAGTAATGATATAACCTGTCTCATCCATATCCAACTGTTCCTTAAAAATATCCGTATTAGGTTTATGGCCAATAGCAATAAACAATCCGGTAATTTTAATCTCCTCTTTCTCACCAGTTTGGTTATTTACCATTCGTAAGCCTTCCACTACCTGATCTCCCAATACCTCATCAACTTCTGTATAATAACGGACTTCCAGATTTGATTTACTGTTTACCCTATGCTGCATTGCTTTAGAAGCACGCATTTCGTCTTTACGTACTAGCATAGTAACTTTATTACAAATATTGGCTAAATAAGTAGCTTCTTCGGCAGCAGTATCACCACCCCCTACAATTGCTACGTCTTGACCCTTATAGAAGAAACCGTCACATACAGCACAAGCAGAAACGCCCCCTCCACGTAAACGTTGTTCACTGGGAAGCCCCAAATACTTAGCACTGGCACCTGTGGCAATGATAATCGTTTGTGCCTCTATCTGTTTTGTATTATCAACCGTTACTTTATGGATTCCCCCAACTGCATCACTCAACGTAACAGCAGTGACCATCCCTATACGTACCTCCGTACCAAAACGCTCTGCTTGCTGTTGCAATTGTACCATCATCGTGGGGCCGTCAATCCCTTCCGGATATCCGGGAAAATTATCAACTTCGGTTGTAGTTGTTAATTGTCCACCCGGTTCCATCCCTGTATATATGACAGGGTTTAAATCAGCCCTGGCAGCATAAATAGCTGCTGTATACCCTGCAGGACCTGAACCAATAATCAAACACTTTATTTTTTCAACTGTATCAGCCATAATAATTCTTTCTATAAATAATTTAATTGTAAAACAAAAGTAGGTTTTTTGATAAAAAGCTTACAAAGTATTTATCAAAAGTTATTATACCGAGATAAAGGAAGGCAATAACAGACCAATCTTAATAAACTATAGATGAGTTAGTTATTATACCTTCTGATTTTTTTTGCGTAAATTTAAGTGTTTGTCACACGTTTACAACCAACTAAAAAACATATCATGAAAAATAGTCTTTTCTTTTTAACTATCGCCCTCATCATTTTGTCTTGCAATCAAAAACCAAAAAAAGAAGTAGTCGAAGCAAAAAAAACTTCTTTGGATGGTGTTTGGGAATTAGTTGATCATTACTCTTATACGGATAATGTTATATCAGATACTACAGCATGCATGAATGGATATAGGCAAGTGAAGATATATACTGGTGGAAAAGTTATGTGGTCTCGAAAAGTACCATTAGATTCTACTGAATGGTACGGATATGGATCTTATCAAACAACAGACTCTACCCTAACAGAAACCTTAGAATACGGCTCAGCTTCTATGTTAAAAATTATTGATACCATGCGGGTATTTTCTTTTGATTTAGAACTGGGAGATGATTATTATCGACAGATAAATACGGATGGCATGGGAAATCGCTTATTCTCAGAAAATTACAGACGGATTAAATAACCTTTTCATTTTTTTGAAAATACCCCGCACAGGTTTTAAAACCTGTGCGGGGTATTGATATCATATTATTTTCTTAATTTTAAATGCACACAAACATCTCGTACAAAATGATCCAAAAACTTACACTGCTATCTTGTTTATTAGGTATTACATTGCTCCATTCACAAACTGATTTCCGATTATATAATATCATAGATGCCGTATCTGCAGAAAGGCTGGAATCAGATATTCGCACCTTGGCTAATTTTGGAACACGCCATACCCTAAGCGATACTGTTTCCGATACCCGTGGTATTGGGGCTGCAAGACGATGGATAAAAAAAGAATTTGAAACCATTTCTGGGAATTGCAAGGGTTGTTTGGAAGTATTCTATCAGAAGAACTTCATCAAAAAAGGAGATGGTGCGAGAATTGTAAAAGACGTATGGGTAGTGAATGTAGTGGCTATACAGCGAGGTACTAAATACCCCAACCGATATATCGTTATGAGTGGCGATATTGATTCTAGAGTTTCAGACCCTGTTGACTATACCTCTGATTCGCCGGGGGCCAATGACAATGCCAGTGGTATGGCAGGAACCATAGAAGCTGCCAGGGTACTTTCCCACTATCAATTTGAAAACAGCATTATTTATGTAGGACTTTCAGGAGAAGAACAAGGCTTGTATGGCGGGGCAGGACTCGCACAACATGCAAAAGAGAATGGATGGGATATTATAGGGATCCTTAACAATGACATGATCGGAAATATTGAAGGGGTAGATGGGGTTATAGACAACCAGACATTCCGGATTTTTTCGGAACCCGTACCCCCTACTGAGACAGAACGAGCAAGGAGATTACGTCGTTTCTATGGCGGTGAAGTAGATGGTATTTCACGGCAACTGGCACGTTATGTACATAGGCAAGTATCCACTTATATGCCGGAAATGAGCCCTATGCTCATTTATCGTTTAGACCGGTTTGGGCGTGGCGGGCATCACCGTCCATTCAACGACCTGGGATACGCAGGCATCCGGATTATGGAGGCACATGAAAACTATAATCGGCAACATCAAGATATCCGTGTAGAAAATGGTATTAAGTATGGTGATGTCATAGAAGGTGTTAATTTTGAGTATGCCAAGAAGCTTACCGCTGTCAATGCGATTAATTTAGCAAGCATTGCTTGGGCACCACCTCCACCCCAAGAAGTTGAAATAGGTGGTATTGTAGAACCTTCTACAAAATTACGATGGAAAAAACCAGAGAGCGACAATATTGTAGGGTATAAAGTTTACTGGCGGTTAACTACTTCCCCTCAATGGGAACACAGCCGATTTGTAGGCGATGTAGATAATTATACATTAGATGGAATTGTAATTGACAATTTTTATTTTGGTGTAGCCGCTGTTGGTAAAAATGGCCATGAAAGTCTAGTAGTATTCCCTTCGGGAACTTATAGATAATTAAAGAGCTAACAATTGTTTGTTAATTGCTTTTACCAATGCCGGGCCTTCATAGATAAACCCGGTATAAAGCTGTATCAGGTCAGCACCTGCTTCTAATTTTTCCAGGGCATCTTCCACACTATGGATTCCCCCTACACCAATAATCGGGAATGCTTTATTGCTCTTCTCTGCTAAAAACCGGATTACTTCCGTGCTTCGCTTGCTTAAAGGCTTTCCACTCAACCCTCCGGTTTCCTCAACTAAACGGCTCGGAGATCTCAAATCTTTGCGGTCAATTGTCGTATTGGTAGCAATCACCCCGGCTATTTTTGTGGTTTTTATAATTTCTATGATATCCAAAAGCTGTTCCTCATTCAAATCCGGAGCAATTTTTAGCAGTATGGGTTTTTGTTTAGGTTTCGCCGCATTTTGCTCTTGTAACGTGTTTAATAACGCTGTTAACGGTTCTTTGTCCTGAAGTGCCCGTAAATTGGGCGTATTGGGAGAGCTTACATTGACTACAAAGTAATCTACATATGTATATAAAGTATCAAAACATAATTTATAATCTTCAATAGCAGCTTCATTGGGGGTCGTCTTATTTTTTCCAATATTCCCACCAACAAGAACACCTTTGTTTTTTTTGAGCCGTTCCACCGCTTTTGCTACTCCTTCATTGTTAAAACCCATCCGGTTAATGATTGCCTGGTCTTTTTTTAACCGGAACAATCGTTTTTTAGGGTTTCCGGATTGTGGTTTAGGGGTTAACGTTCCTATTTCAATAAAACCAAACCCAAAACAAGACAATTCATTATACAATTTGGCATCCTTATCAAAACCGGCAGCCAGGCCTACTGGGTTTTTAAAAGTCAATCCGAACACCTTTCGTTCCAATCGTTTATCATCAATAGTATATGTTTTTTTAATAATTCCTGAAAGGAAGGGACTATTACATACAAAACGGATCAAAGAAAACGTAAAATGGTGTACCCGCTCAGGGTCAAATAAAAAAAGAAGAGGTCGGATGATGAACTTATACATGCAAGATTATTTGTGCAAAAATAGCGTTAATTAAAAAATAGCACAATGGAAACCCGGAACAATTATATATAGTATTTTTGATAAAAAAAGATACTCATGCAGGACATTATAGACCGTTTTATCAGGTATGTAAAAATAGATACCCAATCTGACCCTAACTCAAAATCAATTCCCAGTACTAAAAAGCAATGGGATTTGGCCCATAAACTGGTACTCGACCTTATGGAAATAGGCATGCAAGAAGTAACCATAGATGATAAAGCTTATATTATGGCCACGCTTCCTTCGAATGTAAAACACAAAGTTCCGGTCATTGGTTTTATTTCGCATTTTGATACTACCCCCGATTATACCGGAACCAATGTAAAGCCGCAAATAATTTCTGACTACGATGGTAAAGACATTGTTTTAAACAAAAAAAAAGGAATGGTTTTATCGCCTGATTATTTTGAAGATTTAAAACTGTACGAAGGGCAAACGCTTATTACCACCGATGGTACTACGTTGTTAGGGGCCGATGATAAAGCGGGTATTACAGAAATTATTGAAGCAATGAAATACCTCATCCAACACCCGGAGGTAAAACATGGAAAAATACGGATTGCTTTTACGCCTGATGAAGAAATTGGGCGTGGAGCACATCATTTTGATGTAAAAAAATTTGGTGCCGACTGGGCGTATACAATGGATGGAAGCCGCGTAGGCGAACTGGAATATGAAAATTTTAATGCAGCCGGTATAACCATTACCATTAAAGGAAAAAGTGTGCATCCCGGATATGCCAAAGGGAAAATGGTCAATGCTATTTTAATTCTTAATGAATTCCTCAATACAGTCCCCGGAGAGGAAGTCCCACAACTCACAGAGGGCAAGCAAGGGTTCTTCCATTTTTATAAAACAGAAGGTGGTGTGGAAAAAGTAACTCTTGAAGGCATTATACGCGATCATGACCACAATGCTTTTGAAGCACGAAAAAAGCTAATGTTGCACATTGTAGATGAACTCAATAAAAAATATCCCGGTGCATTGCATGCAGAAATCGAAGACCAGTATTACAATATGCGCGAAAAAATAGCCCCTGTTTTTCACATTGTAGAAACAGCCAAAAAAGCCATGAAAGATTTAGGCATCAAACCTATCATCAAACCAATACGGGGTGGTACTGATGGTTCTCAGCTTTCGTATATGGGCCTACCCTGCCCCAATATTTTTGCCGGAGGGCACAATTTTCATGGCCCTTATGAATATGTGCCTGTGGAAAGCATGGAAAAAGCCATCAAGGTGATTGTGCGGATTTGTGAATTGACTGCTGAAAATGCAACAAAATAACTATTCAAAATCATGAAGTCTTATAAAACGGTAGCCAATTTCATTAAAGAACATGAACAATGGGAAGCTGAACTGATACTTCTCAGAGGTATTTTAAAAACACTGGGCATGAATGAAACTATCAAATGGGGAGCTCCGGTTTATACTATAGATGGTAAAAATATTGTAGGGTTGGGTGCATTTAAATCATATGTGGGATTGTGGTTTTTTCAAGGAGCCTTGCTAAAAGATGAGAAAAAGGTTTTAGTTAACGCACAAGAAGGAAAAACTGTTGCGATGCGGCAATTGCGATATAATTCTATAACAGCCATTGATGAAAGCTTAGTAAAAAACTATGTGTTAGAGGCTATTCAAAACCAAAAGAAAGGACGGGAAATAAAACCAGTTAAAAACAAACCACTCACCATCCCCGGGATTTTAAAAGCAGGTTTTATAAAACAACCAGAGTTGGAAGCGTATTTCAATAAGTATACACTTTCAAAAAAACGGGAGTTTGTTGAATATATAGGAAGTGCTAAACGTGAAAGCACTCAAAAAACAAGGCTCAAAAAAATAATTCCTATGATTTTACAAGGTATCGGGTTAAATGATAAATACCGGTAATTTTCAGTATTTAGGCAATTTCCAATTATTATGATAATCGTTTTTTCAATGTCAGCAGATTGTTTTCTCAGTACCGAATCGTCTACATCACAAAATGCTATGATATTTGTTTCGCTATTTTTACATAGATACAAAGTCGGCAAAACCCCATCCCTTTACAGCTTATGAGGCCTAAATTGATAGGTTATTGGGGCCAATATAGTTTCGGGTTTGTGCTAAAAGTTCTATGGGAAAGAGCATGGAACCTGCTGTTCTTTATAAACACTCTTCTGCTCGTATCCATCATGTTTTTTATCTATTAGTTTCTCTATAGCTATAAAATATTGTTGTATAAAAAACACCCTGCAGCAACAGGGTGTTTTCGTAAATTATGGAATATGTTTTTAAGCGTTATTTCTTAGGAGCATTGAGTTTACTTGACATTTCCATAGAAATGGCAGAGCGTTCAAATTTTATTTTCCCTGCGGATGTTTCGATAATACAAGTACTATCATCTCCCAATTCTAATACTTTTCCGTGCATCCCACTCTTTGTAATAACCCGGTCTCCTTTTTTGAGTTCGCTTGCAAATTTCTTTTCTTGTTTTTGTTTTTTTACTTGTGGGCGGATCATAAAAAAATAAATGACCACAAACATCAATAAAAAAGGTGCTAATGAATTTAGTGTTTCCATCTACAGTTTTATTGTTGTTTTACAATAGGCGTTGCAGTACCGTCTTTAGCATTTACAAATGCTTTAATGGTAAGGTATTCTGTGCCTTTTTGAGTGTTAGCAGTAACTGTAACGGTCTTTGTTACTTGATTTTTTCCAGAGCCATTGAATTTTACTAATAATTCACCTGTTTCTCCCGGAGCAATTGGTTTATCTTTAGGGTAACTTGGCACGGTGCAACCACAACTACTAGTAGCATTGGTAATAATAAGTGGTGCATTTCCTGTGTTCGTAAACCTAAAAACAGTTTCTACAGGTGTCCCGGCTTCAATGGTTCCAAAGTCATAGTCCCTTGTCTCAAAATCCATTATAGGTAACTTTCCGGCGGCATTATCGCGTTCAGCAGCTACTTCTACATTTTCTGATTTCACTTTGCTTGATGCGTCATTTTTTTTGCAGGACACAAAAAGCCCCAATGTTACTATTCCTAAAATTAAAGCTGTCTTTCTCATTACTGTTTTCTTTATTTTTTATCTAATTAATTAATTTGGAGCTAAAAATACTAATATTTTTTTTACATCAATCCCCTGCCTGTCTTATTTAACGTATTTTTAGATTGGTATTCTTTTACCAGTTTATCTAATATACCATTTATAAAAAGGCTACTTTTAGGGGTTGAATATTCCTTTGCTATCTCAAGGTATTCATTAATGGTGACTTTGACAGGGATAGAGGGAAATTTATGCAGTTCACATATAGCCATTTTTAATAGTATAGCATCCATTTCAGTAATACGATCAGTATCCCAATTAGGTGTCTTTCCTGTGATTTCTTTTTGAAAAAGCGCATTATTTAAAATTGTTTTCCTGAAAAGTACCATAGCAAATTCCTTGTCATCTTCATCTTTAAATAATTTAGGGAACATATGTTTTTCATTCGATGTTGGCTTGAGCTTTCTCAGTATTTTAACTAATAGTGTATTTACCGAAGGAAGGTCATCTACCCATGTAAGTTTATAGTCTTCAATGAAGTCGTATAACTTTTCATTTGTTGCAACAATGGTTTTATATGCCTCTATGACAAACGTTTTGTCTTCTGAGAAGGTATTTCTTTTATCAACCATATATTTTTTGTAATCAGTACTGTTGATAATGTCTTTGTATATTATGTTTACATATTCTTCTTCTAATTCCCAGTTTATTAGCTTATATTTTTTTGAAATTTCCTGAAGTTCATTGTTATTTTTCAAATATTGAAATACTTGGTTTTCAATAAGCCTTCTATTTGGATTCTTTTCTTCTTCTGTTGCCAGGTATTTTTTCTGAGAGATCACGAGTTGTTCTTCTGCTTTCTTGTGAATAGCTACCAATAAATTAAGTAATGTAATGTATAGGCTGTACATATCATTCATGCTAAGCAGCAAAAACTTTTCTTCTTTATCGAGATCTGTATTATGTGACTGTACTAATGCATAAATAGATTGCATTACTTTTACTCGTATATGTCGCCTTGTTAACATGAAAGAACATAAAATTAAAAGGCGAAAGAATTTCTTTCGCCTCACAAAAATACTATTATTTGCAAATAATTACTTTGTATTTTCCATTTTTCTTGCAGCAATCCTAGCTTGAGCTATGTTTAATGCTGACTCGTGTGTAGAACAATCGCTTGCTTTCGAATGGTTAAAAATCTCTAGTGTTGTCTTGTATATATTTTCTGTTTTACGCATGATTTCTGCCTTGTCATAACCTTCTAATTCCGCATAGACGTTAATAATACCTCCGGCATTTATCAAGAAATCAGGCGCATAAGCAATCCCTTTTTCTTTAAGTAATCTCCCATGCTTTATCTCATCTGCTAATTGGTTGTTTGCAGCCCCAGCAATCACTTTTGCTTTTATTTTATTTATCGTTGTATCATTTATAGTGGCCCCTAATGCACACGGTGCATATATATCAACATCTGCGCTATATAAATCGTCTCCTACAAATACAGAAGCCCCATATTTTTTACTCACCAATTGTAATCTTTCTTCATTGATGTCTGTTATAAAAACATTTGCCCCTTCATTAACCAAATAATCTACTAGTGTTTCCCCTACATGTCCGATTCCTTGGACCATTACTTTTTTTCCTTCCAAATTATCATCGCCAAATTGGTATTTAGCTGCTGCTTTCATTCCCATAAAAACACCATAAGCAGTAATAGGAGAAGGGTTTCCTGCACCTCCTTTTTCTTCTGATATTCCGGTTACATATGGAGTTATGCTCCTTACTAAATCCATATCAGAAGTTTCCATACCTACATCTTCAGCAGTAATGTACTTGCCACTTAAGGAGTGTACAAATTCTGCAAACTTTTTCATAAGTGCAGGGGTCTTTTGCGTTTTGGCATTTCCTATAATGACTGCTTTTCCACCCCCTAAGTTCAACCCTGTTATGGCCGACTTATAAGTCATCCCACGTGAAAGGCGGAGTACATCGTTCAATGCCTCCCATTCACTATTGTATTGCCACATACGTGTACCTCCTAATGCAGGGCCAAGTGTCGTATTATGAATACCTATTATTGCTTTTAAACCTGTATCTTTGTCGTTGCAAAAAACAACTTGTTCATGATTATCAAAAGATAGTTGCCCAAACACAGGAGCCATATGTTTGATTTCTTCGGGTTGTATTAGTTTTGAATTCATTTAATTGTTCGAATTATCGATTTAGTAAAAAATCGATGCAAATTTAATCAAATATTTAATTTGAAACTCAAAATTGGGTTTATTATTGTCATATTTATAATATAAATTATCTGTAGTAGTATAATGCGTGCACTAAAACACTTGAACAAATATTTTATAAAGTACAAATATAAACTTTTGATAGGTGTCATTATTACTATCATTGCCCGTATCTTTTCGCTAGTTGTACCTCCTTATGTAAGAAATTCTTTCACTGCCGTTGAAAATTATTTAAAGAGCGACACCCGAAATTTAGAATTGGTAAAAGCACAGCTTCTAGAATATATTGTTATTATTATAGGGTCTGCAATTCTATCAGGCTTTTTTACTTTTTTAATGCGCCAGACTATTATAAATGTGTCCAGGTATATTGAGTTTGATCTTAAAAATGAGATTTTTAAACATTATGAAAAACTTTCTTTAAATTTTTATAAAAAGAATAGGACAGGTGATCTTATGAACCGTATCAGTGAAGATGTTGGTCAGGTTCGTATGTATGCAGGGCCTGCAATCATGTACAGCATCCAAACTTTTACACTTTTTGCTTCCGTTATACCGCTTATGTTTTACTCCTCTTCTACCATGGCGCTATATACGTTATTGCCTTTACCGGTTTTGTCCTATTTGATCTACCGGATAAGCCGGATCATTCATAAAAAGAGTACTATTGTCCAGGAATATCTTTCAAAGCTGTCTACTTTTACACAAGAGTCCTTTTCCGGGATTTCCGTTATAAAAGCCTATGGTATAGAGCCTCGTATCAATACGGAATTAAGTGCTTTAGCTAATGAAGGGAAAATTAAAAGCATGAACCTTGTGAGGGTAAATGCATGGTTTTTCCCTATGATGATCTTGCTTATTGGATTGAGCAACCTTTTTGTTATTTATATAGGAGGGCAACAATATATTAATGGTAATATTGAATCTATAGGGATCATTGCCGAGTTTATTATTTATGTGAACATGCTCACTTGGCCGGTAGCAACTGTTGGATGGGTTACCTCTATTGTACAGCGGGCAGAAGCTTCTCAAAAAAGAATTAATGAGTTTTTGAGTACCGAACCTGAAATAACTAATCAAACCAACCAACTTACCCCCATTGAAGGAAAGATTGAATTTAAGAATGTTTCTTTTACTTATGAAGATACAAACATTACTGCCATTAAAAATATGTCTTTCACCATAAACAAAGGAGAAACTGTTGCTATCATTGGCAAAACAGGTTCTGGCAAATCGACTATTTTAGATTTAATTGGTCGTATGTACAATGTTTCTGCCGGGCAAATATTAATCGATAATAAACCGATAGAACAGTTAAACCTGTATAATCTAAGAAATGTAATCGGTGCAGTTCCGCAAGACGCTTTTCTTTTTTCTGATACCATTAAGAACAATATCAAGTTTGGCAAGGAAGATGCCACAGATCAAGAAATTATAGCTGTTGCAAAAAAAGCAGCCGTCCATAAAAACATTATGGAGTTTAGTAAAAAATATGATACTATTCTTGGAGAACGAGGCATCACACTCAGCGGTGGCCAGAAACAGCGTGTTTCTATAGCCAGGGCACTTATAAAAGACCCTAAAATATTTTTATTTGATGATTGCCTATCTGCTGTAGACACTGAAACAGAAGAAAAAATACTTAAAAACTTAAAGAAGGTATCTCAACAAAAAACAACTATCATTGTAAGCCATCGAATTTCTTCAGCAAAAAACGTGGACAAGATTTTTGTTTTAGAGGATGGAAAGATTATACAACAAGGCACTCACAGTGAGTTAATAGGCATAAAAGGTTACTATAAAGAACTCTATCTTAGCCAACTGTCAGAAAAAGATTTTTAAAATTAGTTGTTTCATTTAGTTTTTTTTCACATTTTTGATTTCACAATTAATGAATCAACTATTAAAATTAAGAAAGAGGGATTATGGCAGACAAAGATCTATTAGAACAAGAAGATATCTTCTCTAAGGTACTTAGAGCAGGTAGAAGAACGTATTTTTTTGATGTGAGGGCCACAAAAGCCGGAGATTATTACTTAACCATTACCGAAAGTAAAAAATTTACTCACGATGATGGCTCCTATCATTACAAAAAACACAAAATATACCTTTACAAGGAGGATTTCGAACCTTTTAAGGAGATATTAGAAGAAACTACTGAATACATTGTTGATGAAAAAGGGGAGGAAGTAATCTCTGAAAGACATCAAAAAGATTTTAAAAAAGAAAATGACTCGGAACAAAACGGTGAAACCTCATCAGAAAACTTTACCGATATTAGTTTTGATGACATATAATTTTTTTAAACACAGCTAACTCAAACATTACCGTTTCATCAATGAAACGGTTTTTTTTATATTTACAGTTCAAGTAAAATAACTCCTATGAAAAAAACTTTCCTTGCATTTATTGGCATCATTAGCTTTCAATTTTCATTATCTCAAGAAAAAGCAACTTTAGATTACTACTTGCCACAAGACATTACTTATAATAAAAATATCCCAACTCCAAAAGACATTGTCGGGCATGAAGTAGGCGAATGGCATATCACACATGATAAGCTTGTTGCTTACATGGGAGTGCTTGCACAATTATCTGACCGGATCACTATAGAAAATAGAGGAACTACCTACGAAGGGAGGCCTATACTCTTGTTGACCATTACAAGCCCGGAAAACCATCGAAATATTCAATCGATAAGAGACCGGCACATTCAACTTACAGAACCGGAAAGCAGTGCCATAAACACAGAAGATATGCCTATTGTGGTTTATCAAGGTTTTTCAATCCACGGTAATGAACCAAGTGGTTCCAATGCCAGTATGGCTCTTGCTTATTATTTAGCCGCTGCACAGGGTCCTGAGATTGATGAGCTTCTAAAAAATACTATTATTTTACTAGACCCTTCTTTTAATCCTGACGGTTTGCAACGATTTGCATACTGGGCCAATACCAATCGCAGCCACAACTTAAATCCTGATAATAATGACCGGGAATACCATGAGGTATGGCCCGGAGGGCGCACCAATCATTATTGGTTTGACATGAACCGAGATTGGTTACCAGTACAGTTACCCGAGAGCAGGGCACGCATTGCATCCTTTCATAAATGGTTGCCAAATATTCTTACAGACCATCATGAAATGGGTACCAATGCTACATTTTTTTTCCAACCGGGCGTGCCGGAACGCACCCATCCTCTAACACCTAATAAGAACCAACAATTAACTGAAGAAATTGCACAATTTCATGTAAAAGCATTAAATAATATTGGTTCCCTATATTATTCAGGAGAAGGTTTTGATGATTATTATTATGGCAAAGGCTCCACCTTTCCTGATATTAATGGAAGCATCGGTATATTATTTGAGCAAGCCAGTTCTAGAGGGCATATTCAAGAAAGCAATAATGGCACTCTTACCTTCCCTTTTACTATAAGAAACCAGTTTACTGCAGCGCTTTCTACCTTAGAAGCCGCAAAAAATATGCGCGTTAAACTTTTAAATTATCAACGTGATTTTTATACTAGTGTACGGTCCCAAAACACTAAAAATAAAGTAAAAGCCATTGTCTTTGGCGATGAAAAGGATGCGGCAAGAGTACACCATCTAGCAGAAATTTTGCAACGGCACAAAATTGCATTTCATGAAATAAAGAATGATTTTTCAGTAAACGGGAAAAATTACAGGAAAGGACATAGCTATATCGTCCCTATGGATCAAAAAAACAGCACCCTTGTAAAAGCGATGTTTGAAAAACGTACTACTTTTAAAGACAGCCTCTTTTATGATGTGTCAGCATGGACGTTCCCATTAGCTTTTAATCTTAATTATGACGAGTTAAATACTTTAAATAATACTGCTGAAAAAATAACCGACCTTAAATTCAATAATGGCAGTGTTACTCGAAAAAGCAACTATGCCTACCTTTTTGAATGGCATGAATATTATACCCCAAAAGCACTTTATAAAATATTAAACAAAGGCATTCGGGCAAAAGCAGGGCTAACTCCTTTCACTTTAGAAGGCAGGGCCTATGACTATGGTACTATTATGGTCCCTGTTCAAAATCAAAAGCTAAATCCGGATGATTTGTATGCTTTTCTACAGAAAGTAGCTCAAGAGAGCCACATCACCATACATGCTGTATCTACCGGTTATGCGCAAGGAATTGACCTGGGAAGTAACGACTTTATTAAAATAGACACCCCAAAAGTTGCTTTATTGGTAGGAAATGGTGTTCGGTCATACGATGCAGGTGAAATATGGCATGTATTCGATCAACGTTACCAAATGCCTATCACCAAATTAGATACCGATTATTTTAATAGGATTGATCTTAGCAAATATACTACCATTATTATCCCCAGCTCTTCCGGAAATACACTAGATGAACGTGGCAAAAAGAAATTGCAAGAGTGGGTAAAAGAAGGTGGAACACTCATAGGGTATCGAAATACTGTAAATTGGTTAAAAAGTAGTGGTTTTGTAGATTTGGATTTCAAAAAGACGGAACTTACTGCAAAAAATATTTCTTTTGAACACCGCCAAAAATTTCGAGGGGCTCAGGTAACAGGCGGAGCTATTTTCAATGCCAAAATAGATCGCTCCCATCCTATCAATTTTGGGTATTCTTCTGATAATATCCCATTATTCAGAAATTCAAATATCTATATTGAACCTAGTAAAAACAGCTACAACAATCCCATAATTTACACTGAAAATCCTTTACTAAGTGGCTATATTTCTGAAGAAAACTTAGCACAATTAAAAAACACGGTTCCTTTTCAAGTTCAACGAATGGGACGTGGAAACGTTGCTGTTTTTACAGATAACACCAACTTCAGGGCATTTTGGTATGGAACGAATAAACTATTAATGAATACTGTATTTTTCTCAAAAATGATGCGATAATGGTACACTACTCATATAAAATAACAACACTGGTTCTTTTTCTTTTTATAATTAGTTGTAAATCAGAAAAAAAAGATACTAATAAGACAGTGCTAACGGATCCAAATAAAGATACTGTAGCACATGCTCATGAGAAAAAAATAGCTGTCCAAGAAAAAAACACATGGAATACCGAAACGACTATTGGAGAAGGCATTGTATGGCGGCAAGAAAAAGATGGGGTTGAAAATACATGGGAAAAAGTAGAAATAACGAATATTTTTGGTTTTGAAAAAGCTCCTAAAACAGGAGAAACTATTCAAGTGATACCGTTGACCCATGCATTGCCTGTCCTCCAACTAGCCATTTTAAAAATAACCCCTCGTGACGACCTAGAAGCCGGAACACCTCAATGGTATGAAATTGAAGTTGAAGAAGTCATGGAACAAACCTATTTTGACTTCGAAGGTCCTCAGGAACGTTCTAATGAATTCCCGATAGATGTTATTGTAATTCATCCCATACAAAAAGGGGTAAAGTATCTGGAAGTTGACAAAATTAAACCCATTGACCTTCCGAAAGATATAAACAAAAAAATCATCAAAGGCGCTATTGATATAAACAATGACAATGTACCGGATGCTTTGGTGTGCGAATTTTGTTGTGAAGACTATGCTACTGCCCAAAACTGTGAATACTATTGTGGCAAAACCTATATTAAAGTCAATGGTAAGTGGGAAGTCATTAGAAGTTCCAGACCGTTATAATAAAAATAGATTAGCGGACTTGCATACCATTGGGCACCTTTTCTTCAGGATGGAGCAATAGTACATCATCTCCTTCAACAGCACCTAATACCAAACATTCACTCACAAAATTGGCTATCTGTTTCTTTGGAAAGTTAATTATTGCTATAATTTGTTTATGCAGTAAATCTTCTTTTGTATAGCGCTTGGTTATTTGGGCAGAAGATTTTCGAACCCCTATTTCTTTTCCAAAATCAATCGTCAATTGATAAGCAGGCTTCCGGGCTTTAGGAAAATCATTCACCTCAGCAACAGTTCCTACCCGTATATCTACTTTTTCAAAATCGTCCCAATTAATCTCCATAATATGGTTAACGTATGTTTAATTTTTTCAATATTTCTAATGGAATACTTGTTGCGTATGCCCCATATGCATCCAGCAACAATCCTTTTTTTCCTGTATTGGTCTCAATCACATATAAAACCATATTGTCCCCCGGATATGTATTCCCTTCAAACCGATAAAATTTTACCACATTAAATTGGGCCTCAGAAAAATCCTTGGTCTTCATATGAAGGTTAAAATCTTCTATGTATCCTTGAGATTGCAAATCATTAATCGCTTCCACAAGTGTTTCATAAGACCGCTTCATAATTTATTCATTGGTATCATAAATTTAAGTATCCTGATAATCTTAAGCAAATAACCTTTACCATATACTATACTAAGATTTTCTAAATAAATTATCCAACACCCAAGCCGGACCTATAAGCAGAAATTGCAAGTCTTTTAAAAAAGATGGTTTCTTTCCTTCTATTTTATGGCCATAAAACTGTCCAACCCATGCTACCACAAAAATGCCCAATGATATTGCCCATAGTGGTAAATACAAACTTATTTGGTAATTTAAGAAAACACATAATGCAGCAAAAAATACTATCTTAAAAGCCATTGACAACGATAGCCTAACATAAAAAAACAACACTAGCATAAGCACTGCTGTCGCCCAATTTTCAATAAACGGGTTTTGAAATGGTAATACGTTTTCAATAAACCCTGTTGGAATACTCATTAACAGGCCTACGATAGAAAAGAAGATAGCCGGCACACAAATGTAATGAATTGCTTTATTGGTTTTATTTTGATGGCTCACCGAATATTCATCAAACCATTGTTCAAGTGTCTTCATAAAATAATTGTTTTTTACATGTTCAATTTACAATATTTTTATATTTTACCTCTTTATAAACAAGTTAATACATAAAACATGGCACGTACAGAAAGTAATATGCTAGCACTTGGAACATCAGCACCTGATTTTAATTTATATGATACTGTTACGGATACCACAGTGAGTTTACAACAAGCCAAAGGGGAGACCGGCACTGTTGTTATGTTTATTTGTAACCATTGTCCTTTTGTAAAACATGTAAATGCTGAAGTTGCAAAATTGGCAAAAATGTACACTTCAAAAGGGATTGGTTTTGTGGCCATCTCTAGTAACGATATTATTAACTACCCTGAAGATGCTCCTGATTTAATGAAGCAAAATGCCATAGAGCAGGGCTTTAAATTTCCATATCTATATGACGAAACACAGGAGGTGGCCAAAGCATATAATGCAGCTTGCACACCCGATTTTTATGTGTTTGATAAAAAATTGACCCTTGTTTACAGAGGCCAACTGGATGATTCCAGACCAGGAAATGGGCTTCCAGTAACCGGAAAAGACATACGTGCCGTATTAGAGGCCATTCTGAACAACCAACCCATTCCCCAAAACCAAAAACCAAGTATTGGATGCAATATCAAATGGAAATCCTAAAATATCTCTATGAAAGTAAGCAAAGAGAAAGCTATCGCAGCATTAAAGGCAGAAGGAACACTTTATACCACACTTTTTGAACATGGTTCAATGTCTGTTGAAATATACAAACCGGATACTGTTGATTTTCAAAAGCCACATGACAAAGACGAAGTCTATATTATTATATCTGGCAGCGGGACTTTTTATAATAATGGAAAAACAGCTACTTTTCAAAAAGGGGACATGCTTTTTGTAAAAGCAGGAAAGGAACACCGGTTTGAAAACTTTACAGATGATTTCCTTACCTGGGTTATTTTTTATGGCCCAAAAGGAGGTGAATAGATTGTTTTTATTTTACCTCCATTAATTCTACATCAAAAACAAGTGTAGCATCAGGCGGGATTACCCCTCCTGCCCCTTGGCTTCCATAGGCCAAATGTGAGGGAATCACAAAACGGGCCTTATCACCTACTTTCAGAAGTTGAATGCCTTCATCCCATCCGGGTATTACCTGTCCTATCCCTAAAGTAAAATCAATAGGCTGATCTCGCTTGTACGAAGAATCAAAAACAGCTCCGTTTACTAATTGTCCAGTGTAATGTACAGATACCGTCTTGCCTTTTTCTGCTTGTATTCCGTTTCCTTTTTCGGTGATTTGATATCGTAACCCGCTTGCTGTTTTATCAAACCCTTCAGAAAGCTTTTCAAGAATTGCTGCTGCTTTCTTTTTCTCATCTGCCAATCGTTTCTCTTTGCTAGCTTCAAAAGATTGAAAAGCTTCAACGGCATTCCAATTTTCAGCCTCAGTACCTACACGTACAATCGAAATTTGTTTGATAATATCTCCTTGTTGTATTGCATCCACTACTTCTTGCCCGCTTTCCACAAAACCAAAAACGGTGTGTTTATCATCCAACCATGGAGTTGCTGTATGTGTTATAAAAAATTGGCTCCCATTAGTCCTTGGCCCTGCATTGGCCATCGATAATATTCCGGGACCTGTATGACGGAGTTCAGAATCAAACTCATCATCAAATTGATAACCGGGTCCCCCAACACCTGTTCCTTGAGGGCATCCACCTTGTATCATAAAATCCGGAATAACCCTGTGAAATGTCAATCCATCGTAATATGGTTCTCCTTTAGGTTTCACCTCATTAGTTAGTGCCCCTTCTGCCAACCCTACAAAGTTGCCCACAGTACCGGGAGTTTTATCATGTGTAAGTTTTATAATTATTTCTCCTTTTGAAGTATCAAGTTTTGCGTAAATACCTTCTTGCATAATTCGTTATTTTTATATGATCGGCAAAGGTAATGATTTGATACTCCATAAACGAATTCCCATTTGTTCAATCTTATAGCATGTCATTAGAATTATTTATCTTTGATAATCAATTGTTTACATATACCACAACCTACTAATATTAACAAATATGACTCCTGAAGATAAAGAGATTAAACTCCTACGCCTCAATTATACACAACAAATTGCCGAAAACTATAATGAAACAGGGCAAAAAGTAAGTGAATTACTCCAACAACTTACCAAAGAAAACCTAAAGCATGAAACCATTATTGATGAGTTTTTAGATTTTGCTAACCAAGTTGTCTCTAAACTGAATAAGGAAGAGCAAGTACAAATTAATGACTTTGTTAAGAGGGTTACCGAACTCCGCATAACTGCCAATAATGGTGTGAAAATGCTTGTTCAGTTATTGAATGACCAAAACGAGCTTACTAAAGACAGTACCGAGACACTTAAAAAACTTCTGGAAGAAGGTATGTAAATGGCTTAACGAACGGTTCCGTATTTGTCAAATAAATATACTAAACTTGCCATGGTAGCTGCTCCCAGTTCCAATTCCCGTTTATTAATTGCATCAAATGTATCATTAGCTGCATGGTGGTAATCAAAATACCGTTGCGAATCGGGCCGCAGGCCTGCTAATACAATATTACTACTCTTAAGTGGCCCTATATCAGCACCACTTCCCCCTTTTTCGAAATAATGGATTAGATAAGGTTTAAACAGTGTTTTCCATGATAAAACTTGCTCATAATTTTCATCAGAGCAGTCAAAAGAAAAACCTCGTGGGGTAAACCCTCCTGCATCACTCTCTAAAGCAAATACATGGTCTTCTCCTTTCTGTTTAGCTATTTCTGCATATTTCCTGCCCCCTCTTAAACCATTTTCTTCGTTCATAAATAAGACTACCCGAATCGTCCTTTTGGGTTTATAACCTGTTTTCTTCAGCAATCTCAATACTTCCATGCTTTGTACACAACCTGCCCCATCATCATGAGAGCCATCTCCTAAATCCCAGGAATCCAAATGCCCCCCTATGGTGATGATTTCATCCGGAAATTCGCTTCCTTTTATTTCCCCTATAACATTATACGATTGTACATCCGGTAATTGCTCACACGTTTGCCTAAAATAGAATTTGAGATCAGGGTTCAAGCTCAACATAGAGCTTAGTTTATTGGCACCATTAGTGCTGATAGCTGCTGCCGGTATTCGTTGCGCAGAAGGAAGGTCACCGTAACTCATACTACCTGTATGTGGAAAATCATCTTGCCGTAAATTCATAGACCGGACAATAACACCTACAGCTCCATATTTACCAGCTTCTAGAGCTCCTGAGTAACGCTGATCTACACAACCTCCATACGCTTGAAAGGTATTGATTAAATCAGGTTGCATAGGCCTGTTGTAAAAGACAATTTTTCCCGCTATTTTTTCAACACCTAATTTTTCTAAATCTTGGACTCCTTGTACTTCAATAATAGGCGCCTTTAAACCTCCTCCGGGAGTGGCAACCGACCCTCCAAGTGCACAAACAGGTACATTACTTGTATTGCCTGGCGCAGTTTCTATATAAGCAAATTCCGGAACACCTCTTGTCCATTTCGGTACCATTACCGGCTGTAGCCATACACGATCCAACCCTAAAGAATCTAATTGTGCTTTGGTGTAATTTACTGCTCTTTCTGCATTGATAGACCCAGAAAGCCTTCCTCCTATTTGATTGGATAAATGGTCGAGCCATTCGTAGCTTTTTCCTTCTGTCAAAGATGCATGGTATAGTTCTTTTAACCATTTTTCATCTTCTGTTTGCGCAGAAATAGTATATACACATAATAGGCCTGTAATGATAAGTAGTTTTTTCATAAGTAATTTTTATTCTGATTCTAATTGTTTTTTATATAGTGCTAAGTTTTCTTTTATGTCGTCATCCAATTCTGGTTCTTCAATGTCTTTATATTTTCTAAGTTCTTTGTAGAGAATAGTAGCTACCATTAATCTTGCAGCATTTTTATTGTCGGCTGGGATCACATGCCAAGGAGCATAAGGTTTTGAGGTATGATTGATGGCATCTTCATAACATTTTTGATAGTTGTCCCATAATTTTCGTTCTTTTAAATCGCCGGGAGAGAATTTCCAGTTTTTTTGTTTGAGCGCTATTCTTCTAAGCAATCTCTTTCGTTGTTCTTCTTTTGATAAGTGTAAAAAAAACTTAAATATGATAGTCCCATTCTCAGCAATATGTTTCTCAAAATTATTGATTTGCTCAAAACGTTTTTCCCAAAAATTATTATCAATAGCTGCTATGCTATCGATTCCCGGAATATTTTCATTTATAATGTATTCAGGATGTACACGTGTCACTAATACATTTTCATAGTGTGTTCTGTTAAATATACTAAACTTTCCCCGTTCCGGAAGGGCTATGTAATGCCGCCATAGATAGTCGTGCTTCAACTCCCTTTCCGTAGGCACTTTGAAACTATGCACTACAATGCCCCTTGTGTTAAAATCTTTAAAAACTTCACGGATAAGGCTATCTTTTCCTGAAGTATCCATTCCTTGCAAGCATAATAACACACCATATTTACCATGTGCATACATGGTGTCTTGAAATTTTCCCAGTTTTTTACGTACCGCTTTTAATTCTTCTTCCAGTTTTTCTTCAGAAACTTCTAAATCTACAAAAGTTGGTATGGTGTTTAAACTGATTTTTGTGTCAATTTTATAATCGTCTACATGTATTTTCTTCATGGCATTGCTCCAATAATGTCTAAAGATATGAAGAAAATGAATATTGTGTAACTGATAGCCCCTATCTGAAAAAACTTTTATATATCAAGATAAAATTGTAATATTGTGATGCCCAAATTTTATTAATTAAAACCTAACCTACTATGAAAACGATATTTTCTTTTCTATCGATTTTTGCTATATGCATGTTTGCTAATGCTATTGAGAAAGGTTGTTCTCAAGCACATTCTCCCGCCAGTTATGTACTTTCTCATACAAAAAAGTCATTAGATGCCGATAATTTTGACCACCAACGCTATTATGCAGAAAGAGCACTTGAAGCACTTGAAAAAACCAAGGCAATCATCTCTGAATGTGGCTGTGAAGAAGCTTTAAATGCTATTGCCAAAGGGTATGAAAACCTTACCAAAGCATCCGATCCGGAAGATTGGGACAAAGGGAGGTATTATGTAAAAAAAGCATATGCTGACTCCCAAGATTTGATTAGTTCCTTAGAAGTATGTACTACATTAAACAATAACGGTTTTACATATTCAACCAATTCAGAGTTTTCAGAGTCTAATATTGAAGAACAAGCATTGATAGAACAACAACGTTTGTTGGAAGAGCAACAGCTAAAGCTCATGAAAGAGCAAAAAAAGCTAGAGGAACAATTGGAGGAGCAACGTAAATTAAAGGAGCTGCAAAAATTGAACAGGCAAAAAGAATTACAGCAACAAATAGAGTTAAAAATAAAAGCAGAACAAGCTATCTTAAAATTTGAAAAATCAATTTTAGAAGTCATTAACACCTTGGATTGCAGAGATGCTTATGAACTTATGTATGAAAGTTATGCTAGGACTGAAAAAGCCCTAGAAAATGAGGATTTAAATACTACCAGAAAATTTTATGCTGAGAAAAGCCTACAGATTATAGATAAGGCATTAATCAACTTACAAAACTGCAGCTTACAAAGTCCATGAAAATAAAACCAGGGGTATCTTTATTCTTTTTTCTATTGAGAACCCTAGTTTTATATTAACTTTAATCCAGTACTTTAGCGATGTTTGGTTTAAAATAATTAGGCCCTTTCATCACTTTTCCATCTTCTCTATAAATGGGGTGACCATCCTCTCCTAATTTACTCATATTACTTCGCTGTATTTCTTCAAAAACAGCTTCTATTTTATCTTGCATACCATGTTCCAATATGGTTCCACAAAGAATATAAAGCATATCGCCTAATGCATCTGCAACCTCAACAAGATCGCCTTCCTTAGCTGCTTCCAAATACTCTTCATTTTCTTCTGCCATCAAATTAAACCGCAACTTCAACTTTTCCTCCCCTATATATGCAATTGGTTCATTCTTTATCCCAAGACCAAATGCCTTGTGAAATTCTGCTACTGCATTCAGCTTTTTTTTCATTATTATATTTTAGTTAATTTCGTTTTTTAAAAATATAAATATGTTCAGTAAGGGGCAACTCATTTTTACCATTTTATTTATAATTTCTTTTGTTATTATATTAATCATAAGTTACCAAAAAGATAAAAAGGCACATTTTAAAAATTATAAAGGTATTGTATGGGTACTGGTTGGATTCCTTCTTTTCCTATCAACCTTATTCATTATTAAATATTCTATTAATTAACTAATATTGCCAAGCATTTCATCTGATTTTTATATTGTTTTTCTTAAAGTAAGATTTTATTTCATAAAAAAACATTAAATTTGTGTCGAGTTTTTGACCCCAAAATAATAAAGCAATGGTTATTTTTTTAAGTATTCTCTTAGGCTTAACCGTTTTAAACATACTGTTGTTGGTTTTCAGTGTGAATAAAACTAAAAAGTCTACTAAGAAAAATACTCTGGCAACGATTAACAAGCCAAAAGAGTACCGATCAAAAGAAAAAAAGATTCCACTTCATTCGTATAAAGAGGCTATCTAGACAATAAGTTGTTTGAACTAATTATTCGTTAGTAGTTCTTTTGCTTTTTTAGTAATTTTGATTGGTAATGTCACTATTTTATTGCTTATGATAAAGCATATGATACTGATTTTTATTGGAGGTGGTACAGGAAGTGTACTTCGGTATGTATTTAGTAAAACACTCAATAATTACGGTTTAATTCCCATAGGGACTTTTACTGCTAATGTGATTGGTAGCTTGTTGATAGGAATCATATTAGGATTAAGTTCAAAAAGTGATTTATTAACTACCAACCAAACGTTATTCTTGGCCACAGGTTTTTGTGGAGGTTTGACAACTTTTTCAACATTTGCTTACGAAAATCACACTTTTTTAAAGTCAAATGATTTCTTTCACTTTTTTCTATATAGTGTCTTAACGTTCTCAATTGCACTAATAGCTATATGGGCAGGTTTGTGGTTAGCCAAACAATTGATGTGATTTATCAATTTTTATACGCTTTTACACCTGCTCTGATCGCCACTTCCAATATATTTTCTGAAGGAACTATCGGGCATGAGTATTTTTCATTATATGCACAATATGGATTGTATGCTTTATTAAAGTCAATAACAATTGTATCACTATCAGGAACAGAAAGGTCTATATAGCGTCCTCCCCCATATGTTTCCTCTCCATTCGTTAAATCACTAAAAGGAAGAAATAAATAGTCCTTATATTCTTGAGTGAGTTTTAATTCTTGATTTTGGTAAACGTTGAGTTTTAATTCCTTTCCGTCAATTTTAAAATAAACTTCTCCATATTTTATCTCCACTGTTTTTCTTGAAGTAGTTGTAGGCATCATAAAAGGAAGTTCATTTGGCGTTCTAACAAACTCTGCTATAATATAATATGCTGTGTCCACCGGAAAAAAATCCAACCCTGTAAAATCCTTCTGATCTTTTTTCTTTAAAGGAGAGCTTTCAGGGTTTTTAAATGTTCCATCTAACGCTTTCTGAAAGGTTAAAATATCTTTTATTGTACTTGAATTTATTTTATTTAGCACAACAGGTGCATTACTATGATAGCGTTTCCCTTTATTACATCCAAAAAGTAGTAATCCACATAATAATAGAATATACTTCATCTTTTTTTATTGTGTTTCAAAAATACAACATATAAACTTTTTAAGTAGCTTTGTGCCATAAACAAGGAAAAAATGAATTTAATCACAAGAAAAGAAATTGTCTATCCCGTTTGTAAGCAGAAACAAGTTTGGGCATTCTGTAGTTTAATGTGATTAAATCTCACGATAAAGAATTACTTGGAGCCCGACAAACATGTCGGGCTTCTTATTTTGAAAAAGTATGAGAAAGCTGTACTCTAATTACATATCCTCTTTTAGAGGCTTTTCAAAAGAAATTTGGATACTGGCCTTGGTAACACTTATCAATAGGGCTGGAACCATGGTATTGCCTTTCCTTACAAAATACCTGAAGGAGGATATTCAATTCACCTTGAGTGAAGTAGGAACTATTATGATCTTTTTCGGGTTAGGTTCTATGGCAGGTTCTTGGCTAGGGGGCAAAATGACTGATAAGGTCGGTTTCTATAAAGTAATGGTTTTTAGTTTACTTGTAAGTGGCTTTATGTTCATAGGGTTGCAATATATCCGGACATTTTGGGGGTTTTGTTTTGGTATATTTGGTATTATGAGTGTAGCTGATATGTTCCGCCCTGCCATGTTTGTTTCATTAAACACCTATGCAAAACCTGAAAATCGCACACGGGCCTTAACACTTATCCGTTTAGCTATAAATCTTGGTTTTTCAGCGGGTCCTGCAATAGGAGGGTTAATTATCATATCTATGGGATATCCAGGGCTTTTTTGGATAGATGGCATCACATGTGTTATAGCTATTGTTATTTTTGTTCTACTTGTAAAAGAAAAATATCTTGAAATACCTCACGAAGCAGTTTCAAAAAAAGCCATCAATTCTTTTTTAAAGGACACTCCCTATCTCATATTTCTTATGGTAAGTTTCATAATGGCAGTTGTCTTTTTTCAACTATTCACAACCATTCCATTATACCATGCCGACGTATACCAACTTAGCGAATTTGAAACAGGATTGTTACTGTCACTCAATGGAATATTAGTGTTTGCACTAGAGATGCCCTTAGTACATCATGCTGAAAAGCTAAAAATCAATAACCTGAAGATTGTAGGGGGAAGTATGATATTACTTGCAATGGGGTTCCTCATTATGGCTTTTGAAGGGTGGATAGGCATTCTAATTATTAGCATTGTACTGCTTTCCGTTGCAGAAATGTATGGTTTTCCTTTTGGTAATGATTTTGCCATGAAGCGTTCCCAGTTAGGCAAAGCGGGCAATTATATGGGAGCCTACACCATGTCATTCTCCTTGGCACATATTTTATCTTCCAAGACCGGTTTATTAGTTATTGAGAACTATGGCTATACTGTTAATTGGATATTTATGGGTGTATTAAGCATAATCGGATTTTTATTCTGTGTATTTTTACGAAACTATTTAAAAAAATCAACAATATGAAGAAAGTACTATCGATTATAATCATCACTGTACTGTTTATAACCGGATGTAAGCAAAATGAACCTCCCCGTCAAGAAGATCATAAAAACAGAGAAGTTTTTCAAAGGGTTTTACCTGAATTGAAGCCTGACCGGTACAATGTGGCTTTTTTGATAATGGATGGTACATTTAATACCGAATTTACTGCTCCGTATGATATTTTTCAACATACGCAATATCGTGACAGTATTAAACAAATGAATGTGTTTACAGTTGCTAATACATTAGAACCTATTACTACTTTTGAAGGAGTTCGTGTATTGCCTGACTTTGATTACACAAAAGATTCGCTTCCCGATATCGATATTTTAGTAGTGCCCAGTGCAGAGCATCATTTAGATACTGATCTGAAGGATGAAGTGATGCTGAATTTTGTGAAAAAAGTAGCTAAAGAAGCCTTATTTGTCACTTCTCATTGTGATGGCGCTTTTGTATTGGCAAAAGCAGGGCTACTTGATAATGTTGCTTCAACTAGTTTCCCGGGAGATCTTAACAAGTATAAAGCTATGTTTCCTGAACTAAATATTAGAAGTGATGTTTTTTTTGTTCATGATGGAAAGTATATTACTTCTTCTGGAGGTGCTAAAAGCTTTGAAGCAGCTTTGTATTTATGCGAGCACCTATATGGTGTAGAAATTGCACAATCGTTAGCAAGTGGATTGGTTATTGATTGGAAACTTGAGAATGTTCCTCATTTAATTATAAAGAAAGATTAGTCAAAATATTTATTCATTAAGTTTTTATAGGCTTCTTTGTTCAAAAATGGAATAAATTCTTTCGTGGATTCTATCCGGTTTTTATCATCAAGTCCTTTTTCTATCGCCTTTTCAAGGTTAATTATAAAGTTTTCCTCGTCATATTTTCTGGCATAATCACGAGCTAACCTATAATATGCAAAAGGATACTCTGGGAGTATTACTGTTAACAATCGGTTACAATAAAGTGCCTTTTCATATATTTCATTTTCCATATAAAAATTAGCAGGTTCATAAACCATCGCAAACAGCATATAACGAATACGTTGTCCCATCCGCTTAACTTCTCCACTAGCCTCCTCAATATATATTTTATCAAATTTCTCAATTTCCTTATTCCACCATTTAAATTCTTTAATTGCTTTTGGAGTTTCCAGTTCTTTATAAAACCTATCCCTAAATTTTCTTACAATAACAATCTCTTCTTCTAATAATCTATTATGTATTTGTTGCTGTTTTTTATATAGCTTATTTTTTTTCAGCTGACTATATTTATGAGACAATGTATCAGTGTTCATATATGTACGAAACGAAGACACCAACCTTTTGTATTCCCATCCCATTCGGTATAGGTCTTTTTGATTTTTTAAACTATCAATCCATTGATAATTTCGATAAAAAGCTACTTCTATAATACTATCATTCCTTTTCCGTATACCTTTCTTATATGCTTGAATTTCTAACCAATCGAATGCACGTATTATTTGATCTGATGGCGGCCAATTGTGTTCATCATCATAAGTAAACAATTCATTTTCTATGGTTACTCTGTCCAACCATTGAATATTTTCTATCATTTCTCTATAGTTCATATCACGATAACCTACTAACCCTACATATGAAAATGCCCCCTCAGACGGGATATGTTCGGGCTGAGAAGAGAATCCTCCTCCACATGCTATCACTCCCTGAATTTCCCCTGTAAGTACTGCAACAGTAACTGCTAGCCTAGAGCCCCCAGAAAATCCGGCAGTATACACTTGATTTGCATCTATATCAAATTGATTAAAAACACTCGTAAAAAGGCTGTTTAATATCTCAAAGTTTTTTTCATAAGGGCCATTTTTTGAATTGTTTGAGCATATCAGAATATAATTGTATAACTCTGCGGCTTCAATAAAAGGCTCAACCCCTACTCGCCCTCTGGCTGCAGGTTCATATATAAAAACAATAGCCGACTTCTCAACAGGGTTATACGATCTGGGAAGGTATAATGCAAAGGTTTCCCCTGAATCCTTATCCACGGGTATTGAATCTATAATTATACCCTTCTCATAAGAGACTGTTTGTCCATATATGCTTGGCGCAAATAAAATTGTAAATAATAGTATACGATTAAATAGCTTCATCTAGAAAAAATTAATCAAAAATATCAAAATATAGTATAGTAATAAATACCTTGTATTTAGAAAAATACAGCTATTTTTTTGATTATCTTTACCATAATTCTCACAATAATACATTTCCTGATGAAAAGATCTTTCTTCTTTTTTTTGACGCTTTCAATTATAATATTTAATGGACATGCGCAAAAAATATCTAAAAATAAAAAAGCGGCTATCGCTTCTATAGAAAATCATAGTGATGCTCTTATAGAACTAAGTGATCAAATATGGGCTGCTGCAGAAACCGCCTTTAATGAAAATGAATCAGCTAAGCTACTAGCAGACTATGCAGAAGAAAATGGTTTCAAAGTAGAAAGAGGTGTTGCCGGTATACCTACCGCCTTTGTAGCCACTTATGGTTCGGGAAAACCAGTCATAGGAATTTTAGGAGAGTTTGATGCTTTACCTGGAATTTCACAAAAGGCTGTTCCCATTAAAGATCCATTAGTGGAAGGTGCTGCCGGACATGGGTGTGGACATAACCTATTTGGAACAGGAAGCCTTGGGGCTGCCATTGCTATAAAAGAGCTTATTGAACAAGGAGAAATCAAAGGAACCATTAAATTTTTTGGAACCCCAGCAGAAGAAAAGTTCTTTGGGAAATTATGGATGGTGAGAGAAGGATTGTTTTCAGATGTAGATGTTTGTATGGATTGGCACCCTTCAGCAGAAACCAAGGCAGATGTACAAAGTTCATTAGCGTTGGTAGACTTTACCGTAGAGTTTTACGGACAGGCGGCACATGCCTCTGCAGATCCTTGGAATGGCCGGAGCGCTTCCGATGCTCTAGAATTGTATACTACAGGTATTAATTATTATAGAGAACATATCAAGCCTACTGTTCGAATTCATTATCACATACAAGATGGAGGGCAAGTAGTCAATGTTGTTCCCGATTATTCAAAAATATGGGTCCGGGTAAGAGACACTAAAAGAGAAGGGTTAATGCCCGTTTATGAGCATGTTCAGAAAATGGCTAATGGGGCTGCTATAATGGCTAATGTTGACTATAAAATATCGCTCGTCTCTGGTATCTATGAATTACTGGTAAACCGTACAGGGGGAAAAGCGATGCAAGAAAATTTAGAGTTACTGGGGCCTATAAAATATACTGAAGAAGAAACAACATTTGGCAAAAAGATCCAAGAAGCCACTGAGAAACCAATGGTAGGGATGGATAGTGCAATACGTCCTTTAGAAGAAACCCTTGAACATCCAGGAGGAGGTTCTACAGATGTAGGCGATGTAAGTTGGGTAGTACCTACCATTAGATTAGGAGTTACTACTGCACCAAAAGATACTCCTTGGCATTCATGGGCAGTAGTAGCCTGTGGCAGTATGTCTATAGGACATAAAGGGATGAAATATGCCGCAAAAGCGTTAAGTATGACGATGCTTGATCTTTATGAAGACCCTAAACTTTTAAAAGCCATAAAGGAAGAGTTTAAAAACCGAAAAGGGGATGCTATCTATAAAGGAATGGTACCGAACGGCCCTCCACCTATCAACAGTAATAAATAATGTCATAAAATATTCCTGATTAGGCTATTAAATCAAAATGAAAAAAGATATCTAGGTTTATTATTTTTTGAATTTCTATAAACCCTTCTTTGAGAAGAACACTTATTTTTTTATATCCTTTCAATCTTAGCCCCAATAGCTTGTAAACGTATATCAATATGTTCATACCCACGGTCTATCTGTTCAATATTATGAATTGTAGAAACCCCTTTGGCAGAAAGTGCTGCAATTAATAACGAGATTCCTGCCCGGATATCAGGAGAGGTCATCATAGTAGCTTTTAAGGTTGATTTAAAGTCATGACCGATAACAGTGGCACGGTGTGGATCACAGAGAATAATTTTTGCACCCATGTCAATTAACTTATCCACAAAAAACAGGCGGCTTTCAAACATTTTCTGATGGATCAGCACACTCCCTCTGGCCTGTGTTGCTATTGTGAGCATTACACTCAATAAATCAGGTGTAAATCCCGGCCATGGTGCATCTGAAATAGTTAGAATAGAACCATCAATAAAATTTTGAACTTCATACCCCTCTGTATGAGAAGGGATATGAATATTATCATCTTGTTGTTCTACCGTAATACCTAATTTTTTAAACACATTCGGAATCTGGCCTAAGTGCTCCCATCCTACATTTTTGATAGTAATTTCACTCTTAGTCATCGCAGCTAACCCTATCCAACTCCCTATCTCTATCATATCCGGTAAAATAGTGTGCTCACACCCTTTTAAATTAGCGACCCCATTTATTGTTAACAGATTAGATCCTACACCTTTGATATCTGCCCCCATGCGGTTCAACATCCTGCACAGTTGCTGCAAATAAGGTTCACATGCTGCATTATATATGGTTGTGGTTCCTTCAGCCATAACGGCAGCCATGACAATATTGGCTGTTCCGGTTACAGATGCCTCATCTAAGAGCATGTATGCCCCTTTCAACTTATCAGCCTCTACACCATAGAAACGCTCTTCTTTGTTATACCGAAATTTTGCCCCTAGTTTTATGAAGCCTTCAAAATGAGTATCTAATCGACGGCGGCCTATTTTATCGCCTCCGGGTTTAGGGATATATCCCTTTCCAAAACGTGCCAAAAGTGGCCCCACAATCATAATAGAGCCTCTGAGACCCTTTCCGTCCTCTTTGAATTGTTCAGACTGAAGGTATCCTAAATCAATAGCATCTGCCTGAAACATATAGAACCCCTTCCCTATTTTTTCAATCTTTACACCCAGCTTTTTGAGTAGCGATATAAGTTTGTTGACATCTACTATGTCTGGGATATTGTGAATAGTTACTTTTTCAGGAGTTAATAAAACAGCGCATAAAATTTGCAATGCTTCATTTTTAGCACCTTGTGGAGTTATCGTCCCTTTTAGTTGATGACCTCCTTCAATCCTGAATGTTCCCATGAAATGATCTGGATTTAATAGCGTTTTTTACTTCTATTGCTTCGGCTCTTTTTCTTTCCGTTTGTATTTCGGGATTTTGAGAGGCTTTTCATTAAATCACTACTATCTGTAAGATCCTCATTCCATTTAGAAAGGTTTATTTTCCCTTCACTCAATTCATATAAATGCTTAAATATTACCTCATCTTCTACAGTATCCTTATTCCAATTAAGATAACTCTTCTTCATGTGGTTGGCAATAGTATACTTCAATGCTTGTTTAAGATCACTCTCCTCCCAACTATTTGCCACATCAATCATTCTTTTAATATTGTTCCCATAAAAGCGGTATTTGGGATGGTTTTGTGGGTAATTTAATCGTTCGGGGCGCTGCATCAAGACTTCTTTTGAGGGTTTTGGGAATGGAGAATCTACATCAAGCCTAAAGTCTGACATAATAAAAAGTTGATCCCAAAGTTTATGCTGAAAATCAGAAACATCCCTCAAGTGAGGGTTCAAATTTCCCATTACAGCAATAATGGCTCGGGCCACTTTGTTTCGCTCTTCTTTATCTTCAATAGCCGTTGCATGATCTATCATTTTTTGGATATGCCTTCCATATTCTGGAATAATAAGCCTTGATCGCTCTGTATTGTATTCTATGTGATCTATCAAAATTATCTAGTAATTATATTATAGGAATAACTGAACATTAATTATGTGTGTGCAAAGTACTAAAAATAATGTGCATTACAAGGACATGACCCCTTCTATTTTACTCACCTCTTTGTATTTTTCAATGACTGCATCGGGATTCTTTAAGTTCACTACAATTGAAATACTTGTGTAGCTTCCCTTTGCTGATTGCTTGGTATTTATCACAGCTCCGGTATTGTCAAAAATAGTTTCAATCTGCTGTATTTTTTCGTCATCTGTTGGTACAATAAATTTATACATGTAATCTGAAGGCCATAAAGTACTGTTAGCCAGTTCCTCTTTCAAACGTATATAAAAATCATTCTCCTTATTATTTTCATTCATAATCGGTCGTACATATAACAATTCACAAAGATAAGTATTTCCATTTTTAAGTTCGAGTAGGATTTTATTAATTTGCCTTAATAAAGCAACTCCTTTTGAACACTAAAAAAATAGTTATAACCGGAGGGCCCAGTACTGGAAAAACGACTGTCATAGAGGCCCTACAAAAAAAGGGATATATATGTATGCCTGAAATATCAAGACAGATCACACTAGATGCACGCCAACAAGGGGTTGATCAACTATTTTTATCAGACCCGCTATTGTTTAGTCAAAAAATCATTGAAGGACGTACAGAACAATTTTTTAAAGCAGGTACTTTTCGGCAAGAGATTGTGTTTTTAGACAGAGGGCTTCCCGATGCATTAGCTTATATGGAGTATGCTAATAATACTTATCCGGATGCTTTTATAAAAATATGTGCAAATCATATTTATGATGCTGTTTTTCTATTGCCTCCATGGAAGGCTATTTATACATCTGATAATGAGCGCTATGAAAATTTTGAACAAGCAGTTATTATCCATGATCACCTTGAGGATACGTACAAGCGGTTCGGATATAAATTAATTTATGTACCTACAGGCACTATTGATCTTCGGATACAGTTTATATTAGATACTATCACAAGTTTATGATACAACCTCTTGAGATATTAAAAATATATTGGGGTCATGAAACTTTTCGCTATCCCCAAGAAGCTATTATAAATAGTGTCCTGAAAGGTAATGATACATTAGCATTGTTACCTACAGGTGGAGGAAAATCTATTTGCTTTCAATTGCCGGCCATGGCAAAAGAAGGAATTTGTATTGTAGTCTCTCCGCTTATTGCACTCATAAAAGATCAGGTAGCCAATTTAAAAAAACAGAATATAAAAGCTGTTGCCCTTATTGGTGGATTGAAACATAATGAGATAGATGCGCTTTTAGACAATTGTATTTATGGAAATTATAAATTCCTATACCTCTCTCCGGAGCGTTTACAACAAGAATTGGTACAAGACCGTATTAAGCAAATGAATGTTAACCTGATTGCCATTGATGAAGCACATTGTATTTCACAATGGGGAAATGACTTTAGACCTGCATATAAACAATGTGCTATATTAAGAGAGATTGTACCTCAAACTCCTGTTATCGCCCTAACAGCCTCTGCTACTCCAAAAGTTATCAACGATATTATTAGTGACCTGCAACTCAATGATGTTTCATTAATAAAAAAATCATTTGCAAGGCCCAATATTGCATATCGTGTACTAGAAGAGGAAGATAAACTATATCGAATAGCCGCCATACTTAGAAAAAATAAAGGATCGGCCATCATCTATGTCAGAAATCGAAGGGCAACGACAGATATTGCTACCCATTTAAACAACCAAAGCATCACCGCAACTTACTACCATGGCGGAATGTCTGCTGAAGATAAAAGCAATAATTTTCAAGCATGGCTACAGAATAATGTTCAAGTAATAGTAGCTACTAATGCCTTTGGAATGGGAATAGACAAACCCGATGTACGTACAGTTATCCATATGAGCTTGCCCGATACCATTGAAAATTATTTTCAAGAAGCAGGAAGGGCTGGAAGAGACGAAATCTATGCACAAGCCATCCTCCTTAAAAATAAGAACGATGAAATTCAGGTAAAAAAACAATTCTTAAGTACGCTTCCTGATGTTAATTTCATTAAGTTACTCTATAAAAAACTGAACAACTATTTTCAAATTGCTTATGGGGAAGGAGAGAATGAAACAGTTGCCTTAAACTTTAACCATTTTTGTCATACCTATCAGCTCAATACAATGCTAACCTATAACGGCATACAGTTATTGGGTAGGCAAGGGGTTATTTCCATTTCTGAAAATTTTCAAAAAAAAACAACCATTCGCTTTCTAGTAAGCAATCATCATTTGTTTAATTACCTTGATAAAAACCCCAATATCGAACAGATCATAAAAACAATATTAAGGACTTATGGGGGTATTTTTGATTATGATACTAAAATCAATACACTTCTAATGGCCAATAAAACCAATAAGGAAGAACATACCATTATAAATACGTTAGAACAGCTTAAGAAAGATAACATTATAAGCTATCATGCACAACACACCGATATTGAAATTTTGTTTTTAGTGCCCCGGGAAGATGAAAAAACAATCAACCCCATTGCGAAAAACATTGAACAACAAAATAAACTCAAAAAAAAGCAAATAGCTGCTGTCATTGAATACAGTAATAATAACAGAACATGCAAAAGCATTCAGCTATTAAAATATTTTGGAGAAGAAAACCTGAATTCCTGTGGTATCTGTTCTGTGTGTGTATCTAAAAGCAAAAAACTCACAAAAAGTACTATTGACTCGATAAAAACTCAGATTACACAAATACTAAAGGTACAGTCTAAAACCTCCAGAGAGCTTACAGAAATACTTACCTTTAATGAGCAAAACGTGCTATACGTTTTAAGAATGATGACAGAACAAGGTTTAGTCATGCTCAATACTAAAAATCAATATATTAATACAAAATAAGGAATGAGAGAACTACGCATAGTATTTATGGGAACACCTGATTTTGCAGTAGATACATTAAAAACCTTAGTAACAAATGATTATACTGTTGTTGGGGTAGTTACAGCTCCCGACAGACCTGCCGGAAGAGGACGGAAAATTCACCAGTCAGCAGTGAAAAAATATGCCACTTCCCAAAACCTTACTATATTGCAACCTACTAATCTTAAAGAACCTGCTTTTATAGAAGGCCTCAAAAAGCTTCAGCCCAATTTATTTATTGTAGTAGCATTTAGAATGTTACCTAAAGTAGTTTGGGAAATTCCGGAATACGGAACTTTTAATTTACATGCTTCACTCCTTCCCAACTACCGGGGGGCTGCACCTATAAACTGGGTTATCATAAATGGTGAAGAAAAAACAGGGGTCACTACTTTCTTTATTGACGAAAAAATAGATACCGGAGCTATTATCTTACAAAAAGAAGTCCCTATTGGTAAAGAGGAAACTGCCGGAACATTGCATGATAAATTAATGAAAGTAGGGTCAAAATTAGTCCTAAAAACCGTAGAACTGATAAAAAATGACATTGCAGAAACCACTAAGCAAGAAAATCCTCCCTATTTAAAAACCGCCCATAAAATTCATCGAGACACCTGTAAAATACATTGGAAAGAAGACGTTGAAACTATTTACAATAAAATTCGGGGACTGAGCCCCTATCCCACTGCATGGTGCTACCTCCTTAATAAAGAAGACAAAATTCCAATAAAGATATATAAGGCTGCCTATGAGGAGGGTTTGCATAATTTATTGGCAGGTAGCATTATTATCGATAAAAAAGAGGTCAAAGTAGCTGTTAAAAACGGATATATCATTCTACATGAAATTCAATTCCCGGGAAAACGAAAAATGACTATTGGAGAAATCCTAAATGGATATAAATTTGAAGCCGATGCACAAATGCAGTAAACCCTATGTCAATACTGTGTTTCTTGGAATTTTAAAGAAAAACCTTATAGATTATTAACAAAGCTATTAAGTTATCAACAAAAACAAGCATTTCCCTTGATTTTACTTGCATGAAAGGGAAATCCCTATAAATTTGTTAGACAGAATAAAAAAAATAACGTTTAACCGAGCAATTTTATTAAAACTTAAATTATGAACAAAACAGAATTAATCGATGCTATGGCAGCAGACGCAGGCATCACAAAAGCAGCAGCAAAAAAAGCATTAGAGTCTTTCTTAGGAAACGTTGAAAAATCACTTAAAAAAGGTGGAAGAGTTTCTCTAGTAGGATTTGGTTCTTGGTCTGTATCTAAAAGAGCAGCAAGAGAAGGAAGAAACCCACAAACTGGGCAAACTATCAAAATTGCTGCTAAGAATGTAGTTAAGTTCAAAGCCGGAGCTGACCTTAGCAGTGCTGTAAACTAATTAACCGTAATAAAAATAATGGAAAACACCCACTATTGGGTGTTTTTTTCTTTCCTTATATCGAAATAATATCCTTAAAATTTGATTTTCATTATTTTTTACCTAGATTTAATAAAAATTGGACGTTCACATGGTCTCATTAAAACCCCAAAAAGGATGTTTACTTATTGCGGAACCTTCCATTATAGGAGATATTTCTTTCAATAGGTCTGTCGTACTTATTGCTGAGCATAATGAAGAAGGCTCCATAGGTTTCATCCTCAATAAACCACTTTCTTTTACACTCAATGAATTAATTCCTGAGATAGAGAAACCATATAACATATATAATGGGGGGCCCGTAGAACAAGACAATCTATACTTCATACATAGTGTACCTCACCTCATTAATAATAGTGTAGAGATATCCAATGGTGTTTATTGGGGTGGTGACTTCGAAAAAGTTACTGCATTAATCAACAAAGGAGCAATAAAAGAATCTGATATAAGGTTCTTTTTAGGTTATTCAGGATGGGAAGTTTCACAACTAGATGCCGAATTGGCCTCCAACTCGTGGATCGTTATAAAAAACAAATACAAAGACACTATTATTAAAAAATCGCATGATTCTTTTTGGAAAGAAAAAATGGTGGAATTGGGAGGTGATTATTTGTTATGGTCAAATGCCCCTGAAGACCCTTCAATGAACTAAGAAAACCTAGCTATTGCGTTTAACTTTCCTAACAACTCACCACCAACCTTCGACGCATAAAGCTTTTTTCGATATTTATATACCGATTGAATCCCTATAATTACATTAGTGATAAACAATTCGTCTGCCTTCTGAAGCTCAAAAGGTGATATCGAAACTTCTTCTATATCATAATCTTTTGTCTTATCAATAATCCGTAGTATTTGTTTCCTTAAAATACCATTTAAACAACCATCCGTTAAAGGGGGGGTTTTTATGATAGACCCCTTTACCAAAAAGATGTTTCCATTTACAGCTTCTACCACATTTTTTTGCTGATTTAATAATAAGCAGTTATCATAATTGTTTTCTTTTGCATAAATCCCTGCCAACACATGAATTAGCTTATTATTTGTTTTTAATGTACTCAATAAGCCTGGGTTTACCCAATGATCTTTAAAAAGTGCTACTTCATGTTTTGAGTCCAACTTTTCATAAAAGACATTACTAATCTCGTTAGCCTCAATAACACACGAAATTGTATTGATTTCAGGTGTATAGAACCCTCCATCATTTCTATAAACAGTAAGTCGAACCCGAGTTGCCGATTCTTGAAGTTTATTTGAATTAATTGTTTTCTGTATCTCATTTTCGAGATACTCCATAGTAAAATGCATAGGGATATCCATCCGCATGATCCTCATAGATGCCATCAACCGTAAATAATGGTCTTCCCAAAAAAACAATTTTCCATTTACAACCCGAATGGTCTCATACAAAGCATCTCCATACCTAAGCCCTCTATTTGCTACATTGAAATATTGTGCATCTTTTTCTAGTAACGTACCGTTAAAATTTATCATAAAAAAACCTTGATATAAAATCAAGGCAAATATAATTTATTTTGAAAGGATCCTTATGTAGACCCCAACACATGTTTTAAATCTGATATTTGGTTTTCCCATAACATTTTCGATTCATCGATCTCATCTTCATCTGCAAAATCAGTAACCATTAACGAAACATCTTTCGTAATCTCGTCAACAACGATCCGCATCTCAAAAAAAGTGTTTTCATCTTCCTGTTCCGACCATTTAAATTTAACCAGCTCCCCACTCTTTTTTCTTATAAGTTTTGCCTGTTCTTCACTATCATCCCAAATAAAAGTAAATAACTCTCCTCTTGAGTTTACATTATCAGCAAACCATTCGGAAAGCCCAGATGGAGTAGACAGGTATTGATACAGTAACTGTGGAGATGATTGAATGACGAACTCCAGTTCATACTTAACTTTATCTTGCATTCGATTTTTCTTTAACGGTTACCAATATAATTATTTCTATCGTAATACATGAAAGAAATCATTGAAAATATTTTACTCTATTGATTTGAGGTACAATAAATTTGTTTCTATATTTGCACGCACTTATTAAAAGTCATCTACGGCGAGGTAGCTCAGTCGGTTAGAGCGTCGGATTCATAACCCGGAGGTCACGGGTTCAACTCCCGTCCTCGCTACAAAAAACCACTCTTTATTTGAGTGGTTTTTTTTGTAAAAAGAGCAGTGCCTGTATTGACACTGCCCTCTTCAACATAACTAACCAAACTTCACATTATGAAATGTCAATCAACCGCTTTGCCTTAGGCAATGCTTCTTTCCGTTTCGGAAGGGTTACTTTTAAAACACCTTCTTCATAACCGGCATTAATTTTTTCTTCATCCACTGTTTCAGGAAGTGTGAAGGCCCGTTTAAATGAGGAGTAACTAAACTCTCTTCGGGTGTAACGTCCTTCTTCATCTTTTTCATCACTTTCTTTCTTGCTTTCAGATGAAATGGTAAGCACATTATCATCTACTTCAATGACAAAATCTTCTTTTTTCTTTCCGGGAGCAGCTAGCTCAAGTGAAAAATCAGTCTCCGTTTCTTTAATGTTCACCGCCGGCACATTTACTCCAAACTCTTGTGAGTTATCAAACCAAGCCGGTTTTAAAAATTCATCGATAATCGATGGAAACCATACATCCTTGTTGTTTCTTTTTACCAGGTTCATATTACAATATTTTAAAAGTTAAACTTGTTGTTTTTTGAGATCATATCATATACGACAAAACATGTTCCAATGTAAATAATGTGTCATTATGGCATTTTTAATATGTTAATCAATGTCAAAAAGTCAGTTTTAATATATGATAATACTTCTATTTTTGTATTCAGAAAAATAAATAATGATCTACAGAATAAGACAACGGTTTATAAAATCATTTCAGAAAAAACAGTTGTTATCATTGCATTAACCCACATGGCTTTTACATTTTTACCACTCTTCTTTTTTCCGGATATTTCTTTTTCAGAAGCACCTCTATCGTTGAGTATGATTGGCCAGTACATCATTAAAAACCTGATTATTGTATGTGCTTTAATATATATTTATCCCAGAAAAGGGTTAACATGAAAATGTACCTGCCCGAAACTAAAAAAGCCGAATCAATTAAAATTCAGCTTTTTTATATTACTTAGATATTATTACCTTCTTTATGCCAATACTTCTTTCACCTTATCAGCAGCTTCTTGGAATTGTACGGCTGAGTGTACTGCCAATCCTGAATTATCTATTAGTTCTTTAGCTATTTCTGCATTGGTCCCTTGTAAACGGACAATAATAGGTACTTTAATAGCATCTCCCATGTTTTTATAGGCATCTACAATACCCTGTGCTACACGGTCACAACGAACAATACCTCCAAAAATATTTACCAATATTGCTTTTACATTAGGGTCTTTTAAAATAATACGAAAAGCTGTTTCTACCCGTTTCGCATCCGCAGTTCCGCCTACATCAAGAAAATTAGCAGGAGCACCTCCGGCTTGTTTTATCAAGTCCATTGTTGCCATGGCAAGCCCGGCACCGTTTACCATGCACCCTACATTCCCATCAAGGTCGACATAATTCAACCCGACTGCCTTTGCTTCTACTTCTATGGGGTTCTCTTCACGAAGATCGCGCATCTCTGCATAATCTTTATGACGGAACAATGCATTGTCATCTATGGTAACTTTGGCATCTACTGCCATAATTTTATCGTCAGAAGTTTTTAATACCGGGTTTATTTCAAACAGAGAAGCGTCACTCTTCTCATAGGCTTGATAGAGTGAACTTACAAATTTTACCATTTCTTTAAAAGCATTTCCACTCAGCCCCAAATTGAAAGCAACCCTTCTTGCTTGGAAAGGCATTAATCCAACCGAAGGGTCTACTTCTTCCGTAAAAATCAAATGTGGTGTTTTCTCTGCAACTTCCTCAATGTCCATTCCTCCTTCAGTAGAATACATAATCATGTTCCTGCCTTTGCTCCTATCAAGCAATACAGACATATAAAATTCCGATGTCTCACTAGGCCCCGGATAATAAACATCTTCAGCAATCAAAACTTGATGTACCTTTTTCCCTTCTTTAGAAGTTTGAGGAGTTACCAAATTCATCCCAATAATGGCTTCTGCTATTTCTTCTACTTCCTTTAGGTTTTTAGCCAATTTCACTCCCCCACCTTTTCCTCTTCCTCCGGCATGTACCTGTGCTTTTATAACATGCCATCCGGTTCCTGTTTCTGCTGTTAATTGTTTAGCTGCCGAAACTGCTTCTTGTGCATTATGGGCTACTATTCCCCGTTGGATACGCACGCCAAAACCGGCTAATATTTCTTTACCTTGATATTCATGTAAATTCATAATGAAGTATTCGATGTTTTAGTGGCACAAAAGTAACAAACGTTGCCTTATAAACCCAAAAATTATTTTTGTTATAAATATAACTTTTTGTTGTTTTTGTAAAATATTATTTCATTTTTTTCTATGGGTATACTTTTTAATATAGTTTTGTCATCACAATTTATCGGATATATGAATACGAATGATTTACTACAAATAACTGAAAAGTATGGCAGCCCTGTTTATGTATATGATTCTGAAAAAATCAGCTCTCAATATAAACGGTTAACAACTGCTTTTAAAAAAGTTTCCCGGTTAAAAATAAACTACGCAGCAAAGGCCTTATCCAACCTCACTATCTTAAAGTTAATGAACAACTTGGGAACGGGACTCGATACAGTCTCTGTTCAAGAGGTAAAACTTGGTTTGCTGGCCGGTTTTAAACCAGAAGATATTATATACACCCCCAACGGTGTATCATTGGAAGAAATAGAGGAAGTAGCTGCCATGAACGTCCAAATCAATATCGATAACCTATCTATTCTCGAGCAATTTGGGGCAAAACACCCGAAAGTACCTGTATGTATCCGCATCAACCCACATGTAATGGCTGGTGGAAATGCTAATATCTCCGTAGGTCATATTGATTCTAAATTTGGCATTAGCATCCATCAAATGCCCCATATATTGCGTATTGTGGAGAACACCAATATGAAAATCAACGGCATTCACATGCACACAGGAAGCGATATTTTAGATATTGAAGTCTTCCTCTATGCGGCTGAAATCCTTTTTGATACCGCCAGAAAATTTAAAGATCTTGATTTTATCGATTTTGGAAGTGGGTTTAAAGTCCCATACAAAAAGGGAGACATCGAGACCAATATTGAAGAGCTGGGCAAAAAATTATCCAAACGTTTTAATGACTTTTGCCAAGAGTATGGCAAGCCATTGATTCTCGGTTTTGAACCCGGAAAGTTTTTGGTAAGTGAGGCTGGTTATTTTCTAACGAAAGTGAACGTCGTCAAACAAACTACTTCTACGGTTTTTGCAGGAGTTGATTCCGGGTTTAACCATTTTATAAGGCCTATGCTTTATGGTTCATATCATGATATTATAAATATTTCTAACCCTAAAGGTCGGGAACGCTTCTATTCAGTAGTAGGTTATATCTGTGAAACGGACACTTTTGCCAACAACCGTAGAATTACAGAAATCACCGAAGGAGATATCCTCTGTTTTAAAAATGCAGGAGCTTATTGTTATACTATGTCTAGCAACTACAACTCTCGTTACCGCCCTGCAGAAGTATTGTTTCATGAGGGAAAAGCATATCTGATCCGAAAAAGAGAAACATTTGACGACCTCATTAAAAACCAGGAGGGCACTAGCGTAGATTTTTCAGATAAAAAGTTAGTAAAAGCTTAAAAACAATATCTCTTTAGTGCTTTTCGTTATCTTTGATATGTTATAAATCATTCTCATGAAAACGCTTCGTGTATTTATATTGTTCATTGTGTTAATGGGGACCTCTGTTCATGCCCAGTCCGGAAGTATTGAATGGTTAACATGGACTGAGGCGGAAAAAAGGGCTACTTCTGATACAATCCCAAAAAAAATCTTCATTGATATTTATACAGATTGGTGCGGTTGGTGCAAACGGATGGATAAAGTCACCTTTAACAACCCTAAAGTAGCTGAATACATGAACAAAAACTTCTACATGGTGAAACTTCATGGAGAAGGAAAAGAAGCTATTGAATTTAGAGGGACTACTTTTGAATACATCCCTCAAGGGAGAAGAGGTTATCATGAACTGGCCGCTGTGTTAATGCAAGGCAGAATTGCCTATCCTACTACTATTTTTCTAGACGAAGATTACAATATGCTGTCCCCTTTGCCGGGATATTATGAGCCCGATGAATTTTTAAAGGTTGCCAAATATTTTGGGGATAATATATATAAGGAAAAAGAGTGGTCAGTATATGATGGTTCTAAATAGAACATATCAATTCCTTTATTTCCAATTTCATTTTATCCCCTATTTATAAGCTCTATAGTAGCCCGTTGCCATGCCTCGTCAAATTCTTCTTGCGTACAGGGCACATAGCATTCATTGGTAATGTAATGTTTATTGGGCAAATAATTTTTCGTGAGTGAAATGCCAAAACTACCATACTCTACATACATATTCTCTTTCTCATTAAGCAACTTTACATATAGCTTGTTAAAACATTTTAAATACAACGGGTATTCAATCATTTTTAATTTTTGTTCAATAAGCCGGTCAGTGTTTATATAATGTGTATGGGGGGCATCCGTGGTTTTCTTTTCCATAAGTAATGCTGTGTGTTCCATATTTTATTAGTTTTGTTATTAATAATAGCTAATTTAATATAAAAATACATAATTTTTTATGTATTTACAAAACAAAAATAAACTTTTTAAAGTTGGGAGTAAAAGAAATTATACATATCCTTAAAAAAGAAGGTATTACCGGTTATGAGATTGCTAAAGCAACTGGCCTTACAGAGGTAGGCGTGAACAAAATATTAGCCGGAAAAACCAAAAAGCCCCATACAAGTACTGTGGCTATACTAAGAAATTATATAGACCAGCACCTTAACACAAATAAGAAGAAAACATTAGATGATTTTTCTATTGAAGAAATTGTTGCCTACTTACATGAAAATGAAGAAAATAAAAAGTTCAATGAGAATACTGCTTATAAAATGTTCTTGAAAATTAGACTTCAGCGTGAGGTGATTGATGAACTGATAAAAATGAAAACTACTAGAGAAGATTTGTTAAAAAAGATGAATAAAAATTAACCATTTTGTGGTATAATATTAAAGTCTAACAACAGTAATTCAACTTGTAGGTCGCTTATCAATTTACTGTTCTTTTCAATTTCTTTCTCCATTTCTTCTTTTATTTCCTCTATTACTGTATTCTCAGAACTTTTAAGTTCTTTTTTTTCAATATAACCGGAATCAGATAACTTTTTTAATATTTTATTTTTTTTATAAGCGTCCATCTATTAAGTATTTATTCAGGCAAATTCCACATTAATTTACATTATCTAGTGTTTCATAAAAATCTTTTTCAAATGCGTCGGCATTATCTTTTACCGTTTCATCAGATACTTTGGCTTTGTCGTGAATCTCAGCATAGAGTGCCTTAACAGCGACTTTCTTATAATGTACTTGGCGTACCCTAAAAACAAAGGCAATTAAATTTTTTATCGTATAGCGGTTGGTAATAAAAATTTGAAAAAGAAATTTATTGAAGATGTATATGACATACGCAATAACGAGTGCACTTACAGAGAACATAGCATAGTACGCTGATTTTGGAAAGTCGCTATGCGTATTGAATACCCAAAGTAGAAAATAAATACCAACGGCGGCAAACAGCCCACCAACAATATTTACTATCCGTACCACACTTTTGTGCTCTTTAGCAATAAAATTTCCAATAAATAATAAAAAAGCAGCACAAGAAAACAGAGCAAAGTGATTTCCGAAAGAGTATAAGAACCTTCTAAAATTAGTAAATCCTATAAAACCCTCAGTAGAGTTTCTATTAAATATTATATGCCAAAAAGGGGCAGTAGCCCCTATAAAAGCTACCACCCCAAGTAGTATAACAAATAGTTTAGTTTTTACTTCAGTTATAGTTGTCTTTGTCTGTTGGGATTTCAACTTCATCCTTATCTATCGTTTGTAGCTCAAAATCTTCGTCCAAGCCTTCATTGGTACATGCCGGTGCAAAGAAAAGAGCTGTTAAAATTGCTATTAATACAAAATACTTTTTCATTTTAATGGATTTATAGTTTTTACTATTCGAAAAATAAGCTATGAACCACACTAAAAATGAACAAACACAATTATAATCTTTTCTATCTTATAAGAAAGAAAATACTGTAATTATGACCACTAATTTATATATTAATTTGGATTATAAAAATTTATTTGTAAATATTTCATACAATTCTATGTAAGCCTTTTTTGTAGTATGGATTTACCGTAAAAATACAAGCTATATCATTTCGAACCTCTTGCAGGACAAGAGTGAGACATCTAATTAAGCATGTAATAAGCTTTTTTTAAGTTTCTAATGAGATTTCTCCCGATAGCTATCGGGACGAAATATTTGATTATCAATAGTATAAAATTCTCGACTACGCTCGAATTGACAGAAAAATTTACTTTTCAGACAGCTTCCTTCAATATTGATTTTTAGCGCTGTACTACTACGAGAAAAATAATCTGAAATAATGAAGAGTAACGCCATCGACACTAAATCCCTTTGAAGAATAACAAGAAATATTAGTTAAAAACCTCGTTAAGCACTTTAGCAAGCCGTAACCCTCCTTTTTGAAGTTGGAGTTTTACTATATTGAAGTGATCGTACATATAGCGATAGCCTAATTTTTCTCCAACATTTGCCGATGGATAAACTTTTTTTGCAAGCTCCTGGGACTCATATACCCAGTCCATCAAACTACCTGCTTGTATCGCTTTTCGCTCTTTTTTGCTTAGCTGTGGCAAATTTGCTGCTAACTCTGTATAGCTCATACCGTAATGATCAATCATGTTACTGTCCCATACACGGTGTAAATTGCTCCCGCTGCCAAACCATCGCACCTGAATATCGTTTCCCCCCTTATCTTCAGTTCTTCCTACGTGAAGCGGTTGGTGAAGGTCTCCTATAAAATGAACTAGCAACTTTAAATAAAACGATTTATCCTCTAGAGAAGCAGTATCGCTTTTCAACACTTCTATACATTTTTCAATTCCCATAATAAGGTCTCCATATTCACTGGGCGCCTCCTCTCCATATTTTTTGTCAAAAGGAAAATTTACATAATGCCACGGGCTAAAACCTCTAAACCGTTCATCTGACTTTATATCGTCTGCATGGTTGGACACTAATGCCAATCCTTCTCCATCCAATAATTTTTTAATCTGTCGTTTTGCCTTTCCGGTCAGGTGAGCCTCTGCCACTTCTCCAACAACCCTATGGCCTGTTTTCCCCCAATAATAGGTATTTGCCGAAACTGTTGCCGTAATTATAAAAGCTATGAATGCAATTCTTTTTTTCATCAAAATTATTTTTTCCAAAACTAAACATATTAATATTATCACATTGTTAAAATTATAAATCACATATTTCTTACAGTCCAAAAAAAAATATAAATTATGTTAAACCTATACTTACATCTCTGAAATTATAGTTTCTTTGTAGCTTAAAAGTAGGTCTCATGAAAACAAGAAATCATATAAAAGCTGTCTATTTTGTGCTTCTAAGTGTTGTACTTTTAAGCTGTACCCCAAAAATTAACGATGCTGCCAATGCAGTGCCCATAGAAACAACTATCGATTTGGTAAATGTGGTAGATGATAAAGTAATGGTAACGATTGACCCGGGAAGGTTTACCTCGGAAACTGTTATGTTCTACATTCCAAAAACGGTGCCGGGCACCTACAGTACGGATAATTATGGGCAATATATTGAACAACTGACTGCACTTGATTATGATAATAATCCTATACAAATAGACCAAGTTGATGAAAACACATGGCGTACACAAAACGGTACTGCGTTAGATAAAATTACCTATTGGGTCAATGACACCTATGATTCGGAAACCGAGAAAGAGGCCCCTGTATTTTCTCCCGCAGGTACTAACATTGATGAAGGTGATAATTTCGTATTAAACCTTCATGGTTTTGTAGGTTATTTTGACGGGTTAAAAGGAAATAAGTATGAAATCACCATTCATTCACCTAAAAGTTTAGTAGGTTATACCACTTTAAACAAAACCACCAATGCTTCAACGAATACTGACTTTAATATAGATGTCTATACAGCGAACCGCTACTTTGAAGTTATTGATAATCCCATTTTATATGCCGTTCCAAATTCAGAAACCTTTCAGGTAAACGATATTGAAGTTACATTAAGCGTCTATTCGCCCACAAACCTATATAAAGCATCTGACATTAAAGATGATATGGAAAAAATGATACGGGCCCAAAAGGCTTTTTTAGGCCCTATCAATAGCACTAAGAAGTACAATATTTTACTTTACCTTACCACAATGGAGCCTACAGACGCTCAAGGGCTTGGGGCTTTAGAACATCATACCTCTACTACAGTAGTATTGCCTGAAGCCATGCCTAAGGAGGGTATGGTTGATGCCATGATCAATGTAGTAGCACATGAGTTTTTTCATATCGTGACTCCATTAACGATCCATTCTGAAGAAATCCACTACTTTGATTATAATAACCCAAAAATGTCGGAACACTTATGGATGTATGAAGGTGTTACCGAATATTTTGCCAAACTTTTTCAAATTCAACAAGGGTTGATTGATGAAGCTGCTTTCTACAAACATATGATGGACAAAATAGACCGTTCAAAAATATTCAACGATGCTTCATCATTTACAGAAATGAGCAAAAATGTATTAAAAGACCCTTATAAAGATGACTATGCCAATGTGTATGAAAAAGGTGCCCTCATAGGAATGTGCATTGATATTCTAGTACGTGAAGAAAGTAATGGGGAAAAAGGGATCCTTTGGCTAATGAAGCAATTGTCAAATAAATATGGCCGGGAAAAACCTTTTAAAGATGAAAATATTGTAGCCGAAATTATAAAACTAACATACCCCTCAATTGGTGATTTCTTTGCAAAACATGTAATAGGCGGAACCCCTATTCCTTACGAAACATACCTTGGTAAAGCAGGGCTTATGTTTGATGCTTCTCAAGAAGAAACTGGATACTTTCTACATGGCCAAAACCCTTTTATCAATGTCCATCAAGACACAGGGGAAATCTTTTTCAGGGACGATATCCCCTTAAATAGTTTCTTGGTTGAATTAGGGGTAAAAGGCAACGATATTATTAAATCCATAAATGGTATGGACTATTCTCTTGAGAATATACGTGATATGATAGGCACTTCCTTTGCATGGAACCCCGGAGATGAGATTAATATGGTTGTTTTAAGGGATGGTGAAGAAGTTTCGTTGAAAGGGACCGTATCCAAACCTACCGTAAATGTAAATACGCTAATTCCTGCTCCAGATGCTACAGAAGAACAGCTTGCGTTGCGAAATGCCTGGATGAAGGGGATATAGTTTGTATATTTTTGTATTTTGCTCCAAAATATAATTATGGATACGCCTTTCTTTTCCAATGACACTATTGTGTTCGGGTTACTTATGCTCGCTTTAGGGTTCATTTTTTATACAGCCTCTATAAAAACAGGCTTTTGGGTAAAATTTTACAAAATAGTACCGGTACTTTTAATGTGTTATCTGGTACCTGCTATTTTTAATTCGCTTGGCCTGATTTCTGACCAACTTTCTAAAACCTATTATATTGCCAGTAGGTATTTGTTACCAGCTGCTTTGGTACTGATGACCTTGAGCATGGATTTAAAGGCAATTTTTAATCTTGGCCCTAAAGCACTCATCATGTTTTTTACAGGGACAATCGGTATTATCATAGGAGGGCCTGTAGCTATATTGCTTGTTTCCTTAGTATCCCCTGAAACTGTAGGCGGAGCTGATTTTGATGCTATCTGGCGAGGTTTGGCAACCATTGCCGGAAGTTGGATTGGTGGTGGGGCCAATCAGGCAGCTATGCTGGAAATTTTTCAATACAATCCTGAAAAATATGGGGGGATGGTCCTTGTCGATATCGTAGTTGCTAATATTTGGATGGCCATCATTCTTCTTGGGATTGGAAAAAATAAAAAAATTGACGCCTGGCTAAAAGCAGACAACTCTGCCATTGAAGAATTAAAAGAAAAAGTAGCTGCATTTACTGAGAAAATATCGCGTAACCCCTCACTCACAGACCTTATGATTATTTTATCATTAGCATTTACGTCGGTAGGTATCGCGCATTGGGGTGCTGATGGAATTTCTACTTTCCTCTCCAATACTTTTGAAGCTGTCAGTGACAAAAAAAGTGCCTTATCATCATTTGGTTCTCAGTTCTTCTGGATGATTACCATTGCTACACTTATAGGTATCATCTTATCATATACTAAAGCTAAAAACTATGAGGGCGCGGGTGCCGGAAAGGTAGGGAGTGTCTTTATCTATATTCTGGTAGCTACCATTGGTATGAAAATGGATTTAGGTCTTATTTTTGAAAACCCGGGGCTTATCGCTATCGGATTGGTATGGATGACTATCCACGCTGTATTGATGATCGTGGTTGCCAAGGTTATTAAGGCCCCTTATTTCTTTCTAGCTGTTGGGAGCCAGGCAAATGTAGGTGGTGCCGCATCTGCTCCTGTTGTAGCAGCTGCCTTTCATCCTTCATTGACTACTGTAGGGGTTCTTTTAGCTGTTTTTGGATATGCTATTGGTACTTATGGTGCCATGTTTTGTGCCTACTTAATGGAAATTGCATCAAAAGTTTAATTTTTAGATAGAAATCTGCATATTTGCGCTGTTCAATATATATACTATGAAAAAAAGTTTCATTCTTGTCCTGTTAATTATTGGTACAATAGTTTCTTGTACTAAGAAAGAAGACACAATGATCGTCACCGGTCATATAAAGGGGTTAAAAAAGGGCACATTGTACCTTCAACGTGTGGTAGACACCTTATTGGTCAGTATAGATTCTTTATCTGTGGATGGGAACAGCAACTTTCTTTTTGAGACACCATTAGAAAGTCCGGAAGTTTTTTATTTGTACTTGGAGAAGAATGACGGAAATGCATTGAATGACCGGATTGAGTTTTTTGGAGAAACCGGTACTATCAATATTGAAACGTCCTTGGAGTTCTTTGAATTGAATGCAAAAATTACTGGATCGGAAACCCATAAAAAACTGGAAGAGTACCGGAATATGATCTCTAAATTTAGAAACCGGAACTTAGAGCTCATAAAAGATCGCTTTGAAGCACTAAAAGATGGTGATTCTTTTAAGGCAGATTCATTACAGCGCATTGCCGATAACAACTTAAAGAGAGGATATTTATATACGCTAAACTTTGCCTTAAACAACAAAGATTCTTATGTAGCGCCTTTTATTGCATTATCAGAAGCTTTTGATGCACGGGTAAAATATTTGGATACTATAAACAATTCGCTTACTCCTGAAGTTGCCAATTCCAAATATGGAAAAGCGTTAAAAACATTCATTGAAAATATAAAACTGGACAAATAAGGTTATACTTTCTATAACTATAATGTCTTTTCACCACAAAAACACGATCTATTTACCCCAAAAATAACTTATACGACATATTCATAACATTACCTTTAATTAATTTGACCTGTTAATTAAATATAAAAAGTCATGAGTGCTCATTATTTTTTTAAAAGATCGTTACTAATATTTTTATCTATTCCATTAATCATTGGGTGCAAAAAAACAAAAGTGATTTTCCTGAAAGTGTCAGCTTGGAAGGAATATATGTATATGATGATATAGATAATTTTCTAACAGCTTATCATTTACTTAAACCTGATTCAGATACAATAGCTGTTCTTAAAAAAAATTATTTTGACAAAGCTACAATAGGGCTTACAGAGTTTGTACAGAAATTTGATTTAACCCCTGAAAAATTAACCAAATCAATTCAGAAGCACCCTATGTATTATCAATCGTTAGTAAATATAAAAGAACGATTAGTCAATCAGGAAGCTAATAATAATGCGATGTATTCAAAACTTCAGGATCTTTATTCCATAGATAGCTTACCTAAGATATATTATATGATAGGAGGAATTCGAGCTGGAGGAAATGGTGGTGATGGTTATTATACACTCGTAGGAGCTGAAATATTTGCTAAAAAAGACAATACTGATATGTCAGAATTCAGTAAAGGGGCACGGCTTTTTGATATAAATACCATACCTAACATTGTTGGTCATGAATCTATTCATGTCATTCAAGAATCTATCCATGGTACTGAAAAATACATTTCCATGTATATGAATCCTGAAGAAGGGACTATCTTGGCTTTTTCTATAAGAGAAGGGTTTGCTGATTTTGCAGCACACTTAATTTCTGGCAAACTTATTAATCAAAAAACGTATGCTTATGGTAATGCTCATGAAGAAGAATTATGGAACTTGTATAAAACCCAAATGCACAGTACTGATCTCGGTGACTGGTTTTTTATAAATCCTAAAGACCATCCCGAATGGCCCAAAGATTTAGGATACTGGATGGGGTATAAAATAGCAGAAGCGTATTACAGTAATGCAGATGATAAGAAAAAAGCATTTGCATCCATGATGAATGAGACAGATCCTGTTAAATTTTTAAAGGATAGTAAATATGAGGAAAAGTTCAAATAATAATGCTAACTAAAAGGGGCTTTATTAAGCTCCTTTTTTGCTATTTAGCAATATTAACCGCTCGTGTTTCTCGTATTACAGTAACCTTCACCTGCCCAGGATAAGTCATATCCGTTTGTATTTTTTGTGAAATTTCAAAAGACAATGCTGCGGCCTTCTCATCACTTACTTTTTCACTTTCTACAATAACACGAAGCTCCCTTCCTGCCTGAATAGCATAGGCTTTTTGTACCCCGGTAAAACCAAAAGCAATGTCTTCCATGTCTTTTAGACGTTGAATATACGAATCCAATACTTGTCTTCTTGCCCCGGGACGTGCACCACTTATAGCATCACATACTTGTACTATGGGCGCAAGCAATGTTTTCATTTCAATTTCGTCATGGTGTGCACCTATGGCGTTGCATACTTCTGGTTTTTCTCCATATTTTTCTGCCCACTCCATCCCTAATATAGCATGAGGGGTTTCTGTTTCTGTATCGGGAACTTTTCCAATATCATGTAACAACCCGGCCCGTTTGGCAAGCTTTGGGTTTAAGCCTAGTTCTGCTGCCATAATAGCACAAAGCTTTGCTACTTCACGGGAATGCTGAAGTAAGTTTTGCCCATATGAAGACCGGTATTTCATTCTCCCCACAGTTCGTATCAGTTCCGGGTGCAGTCCATGAATCCCTAAGTCAATCACAGTACGTTTACCTACTTCTACAATTTCTTCTTCTATCTGCTTGGTAGTCTTTTTTACTATTTCTTCAATCCTGGCAGGGTGAATTCGCCCATCAGTTACCAGCTTGTGCAAAGACAATCTTGCCACTTCCCTTCGAACCGAATCGAAACAAGAGAGAATAATAGCTTCAGGGGTGTCATCTACAATTATTTCTACACCTGTAGCAGCTTCCAAAGCTCTAATGTTCCTCCCCTCTCTTCCAATGATCCTTCCTTTAACATCATCTGATTCTATATTGAAAACAGAAATACAATTCTCGACAGCTTCTTCAGTGCCTATCCTTTGGATTGTATTTATAATTACTTTTTTAGCTTCTTGCTGCGCAGTCATCTTTGCTTCCTCAAGTGTATTCTGAATATATGCCATCGCATCGCTTTTAGCGTTCTGCTTTAAAGATTCTATTAATTGTTCTTTGGCATCTTCCGCAGAAAGCCCTGAAATAACTTCTAGTTGTTCCACCTGGCTTTTATGCAGTTTTTCCAATTCAGCTTTTTTCTTGTCCAGATAGTTCATCCGATGTTCATAATCTTTTGTTTTCCCCTCAAGTTCTTGATTTAATTTTTTATTTTTTGTGAGCTCTTCTGTTACCTGTGATTCCTTATCGCGAGTCCGTTTCTCTGCTTCCGCTATTTTTTTATCTTTAGCAATAATTACCTTTTCGTGTTCTGACTTAAGCTCTAAGAACTTTTCTTTAGCTTGAAATATTTTGTCTTTTTTTATACTTTCTGCTTCTATATTTGCATCTTTCACAATAGATGCCGCCTCTTTCTTGGCATTTGCTATCGCTTTTGATGCATTTCCTTTTTCCAGAAATTTAGCAATTATAAACCCTATAAGCAATCCTGTTGCTCCTGTAATAATTATTAATGTGGTTGTATCCATTTGTGTTTTGTTTATATAAAAAAAGCCTACATTGGGCTGAGTTTTGTACAAACTCCTAAAGACAAGTTTAGGGCTACCAAGCTGATCAAGGATCCGTGACAAAGACGGCATGCTTTTACAACTTAAACTCACCCTTTTTAATTGAATAGCGTTGAGTTTGTCAAAAAAATTAAACCAATGTAGGCAGTAACTTTATGTTATTTAAAAGAACTTATGTGTTTAACCTTGTTTGTATAAGTTGATCGAGTGCCGCTAAACGGTTTTCTACTTCAACAAACGTGGTCTCTTTATCAATACTTTTCTGTTCAACCTGAGAAGCGAATTGCAATGCACACATGGCCAATACATCTTGTTTGTCCCTTACTGCATAATTTTCTTCAAATTGCTTTATCAGTGCTTCTATTTTTTTAGCTGCTTTTCGCAATCCTTCTTCTTGGCTTGGCTTTATAGTTAGCGGATATACCCTATCAGCTATTGATATTTTAATTTTGAGTGTATCCTCCATTATTTTCTGAACATCATTCGGAAAGTTGAGCTATGCAGTAGTCAATCTCCCGAATTAACGTATTTATCTTGAGTTTAGCCTCAGTTTTCGTTTCATTACTGCCAAGCATTGAATTTGCAAGCTTAAGCGCATTGTGTTTTTCTTCCCACTCTGCTATTGTCTTCTCTTGATTGGTTATGGTTCTCTGCGAGATGGCCAGTTCTTCCGTTAGTTTAAGGTTTGTTTTTTCTAAAACTTCAAGTTTATGAAGCAATTTACTAACCTTATTTTCAAGTGAGTCAACTACTTGAGTGATGTCGCTCATATAGCGTAAAATTCAATACTTATATACACAAAGGTAACATACCTCTTGATACTTCGCAATTATTTTGCGACAAAAATCATTCTTCATAAAAAGAATTTCTCCAGTTTGTCTTGTTTATTTATTTTAGCAAAAGAATGATAGCATATGCGGTTTTTGGTTGTTTTATGGTTGTTTTTTTACGGTATTTCCTGGTCTCAAGGTAAATATCCTCAAGATTTATTCGATACTCCTTTAGATATCCCAGTATTACTTTCGGGTACATTTGGTGAATTACGCCCAAATCATTTCCATTCAGGCATCGATATTAAAACTCAACAAAGAGAGGGGCTTTCTGTAAAAGCAATAGCGAATGGTTATATTTCCAGGATAAAAGTATCACCATGGGGGTTTGGAAAGGCTGTTTATATTACACATGAAAATGGCACTTATACCTCAGTTTATGCACATCTCCAAAAGTTTTCTCCAGAAATAGAATCCTATATTAAAGCGTTGCAATACAAGAAACAATCATACGAAGTAGAGGTTTATCCTAATCCCGAAGCATTCTCATTAGAAAAAGGGGTTTTAATTGGGTATAGTGGGAATACCGGTGGCAGCCAGGGGCCACATCTGCATTTTGAAATACGGGACGCTGCTCAAAAACCTTTAAACCCGCTTTTGTTTGGAATATCGGTAGATGATTCTACGGTCCCTATTGTATCAGAAGTATATGGTTACACTTTAAATGAGTCAGCTCAAATTAATCAATCCAATAAAAAAGTTTTACTAAACCTTAATAAACAACCTGATGGTTCTTTTCTAGCTGACAAGATTTATGCAGAAGGAAAAATCGGCTTTGGTATAAATACGTATGACCGGCAAGACCTAACTATTAATAAAAATGGTGTTTATGCCATAAAAATGACTGTCAACGGAACAACTTATTTCAGTTATGATTTTGAAACATTTTCTTTTAATGAAACGCGTTATATCAATACACTGATAGATTATTCTCATTATAAAACATATAAAGATAGAGTTCAAAAGTTATTTGCAAACCCTCCCAACCCATTGAGTATTTATGATCAATCTATTGATGATGGGATAATTACTGTTAGTGATGGTTTTATTTATAATGTAGAAATAGAAGTTCTAGATTTTCATGGAAACCAACAATTAATTAAAATTCCGGTAGAAGGCAAAAAACAAACCATTGTAGAAAAAGAAAATATATTAATTACTGACCATTTTTTAAGAGCAGCTATTGATAATAGTTATGATTTGGATAAAGCTTCCGTATTTTTCCCTGCGAATACTTTTTATGAAAATTTCTATATCAATATTCATCATACCGATAGTATTCTAACAATCCACGACCCTACTGTGCCGGCACATAAAAATTTTACGGTCACTTTTGATATTTCCGACTATCTTGACGAGGAAAAGCAGCAATTGTTTATTGCAAGATTAGATGAAGAAGAGGGGCTTGTATATGAAGGGAATTCCAGAAGAGGCAATACCATCAGTGCCAAAACCCGAAATTTAGGACAGTTTATAGTTACAAAAGACACTATACCGCCCGTTGTCCTTGCTGAAAACTTTAAAAAAAATCAATGGCTAAACAATTACCGTTACCTGACATTAACTATTGAGGATGAGCAAAGTGGGATTAATGACTATACAGCAACTATTGATGATAAATGGGTTTTAATGGAATATGAACCAAAGAACAATACATTAACCTATGATTTTAATGATGCTGAATTAAAAGGCAACAAACATCTTTTAAAGGTTGTTGTTGTGGATAATGTTGGAAATAGTACTACATTTAACCATACTTTTTTTAAAAAGGATTAAACGCTATTAATTTTGACTTTTAAAAAATTTATTCCTCTAATTTTTCTTGGCCTTATCTTCCAAATGGCATTTTCACAATCTGCCACTATACGAGGGGTCATTTTAGATGAAGGAAATGCCCCGTTACCAAATGTAAGTGTTTCATTTGAAAACAAAGGGACCGTATCCAATGAAAATGGGTTTTACAGTCTTGTTGTACCTGCTGAAAAAACTGTTAAAATCTCATTTACCCACCTTTCCCACAAAGATGTAACCTTGACAGTTACCTTGAAAAATGGAGAAGATTATGAATTTAACCCTATACTCAAGGTCGATGTTTCACAAATAGCTGAAGTTACTATCAGTGCAAATGGAAAAAAGACAGTACAAGGAATAACTAATATTTCTCCTGAAGAAATACGATTAATCCCGGGGGCTAATCCAGGAGTAGAAAACATACTAAAGTCTTTGCCGGGGGTTAATTCAAATAATGAGCTTAGTACCCAATATAGTGTCAGGGGTGGTAATTATGATGAGAATTTAGTTTATGTGAATGAAATAGAAATCTATCGTCCCTTTCTAATTCGGTCCGGACAGCAGGAAGGTTTTAGTTTTGTTAATACAGATTTGGTTCAAAATGTAGACTTTTCGGCTGGTGGGTTTCAAGCAAAGTACGGGGATAAGCTCTCATCAGTATTAGACATTACTTATAAAGTTCCTGTAGTTTTTGGCGCGAGCATTGACCTAAGCCTACTTGGAGGAAGTGCTTCTGTACAAACTATTTCTCCAAACGGCAAACTATCTACAATAACAGGTCTCCGATACAGGGATAATAGCCTCTTGGTAAACAGTAAGCAAACAAATGCTAACTTTAACCCTGCTTTTGGTGATATTCAAACTTATATTACATATAAATTCTCTAGTAAGTTCCATCTAAATTTTCTAGGCAATTTTTCTATTAATGATTATAACTTTCAACCTCTAACAAGACAAACTAACTTTGGTACTATTGATGAGCCTAAGGCTTTATTTGTTTTTTATGAAGGACAAGAAAAGGATCAATATCTTACTACAGTTGGCGCCTTCAAAGCTAATTACTTCCTGAACGATTATCTGTCATTTAAACTTATAGGCTCTGCTTTTCATACCATCGAAGAAGAACATTTTGATATCCTGGCACAGTATAACATAGGGACAGTAAACACGAATATTGGTGATGAAAATTTAGGGGATATCGAATTTACGGAGGGTATTGGCTCACAGTTTAAACATGCCCGAAATGATTTAGATGCGCTGATTTTTAATTTACAGCATAAAGGTAGCTATCGAAAAAACGAACAGCTTATTGAATGGGGCATAAAATATACCCATGAAGATATAAGAGACCGCCTAAGAGAATTTGAGGTCATTGATTCTGCAGGGTTCTCTATTCGCCCTCCATTTTCGGAATTTGATAATAACCAACCTTATGAGCCTTTTGATGCGCCTATTGAATCATTCCAAAGCATCCGTGCAACAAACTTTGTTAAAACAGATCGGTTTTCAGGTTTTATACAATGGAGTAAACGTTCATTCTGGAAAGAAAATGAAGTTTGGTTGAATTTGGGTGTAAGAGCGCAAAACTGGACAATACGTGGGCAAAATATCAATAAAAACTCTCAAACTGTAATTAGTCCGAGAGGCCAATTTGCTATTAAGCCTGATTGGGAAACAGATATGGTTTTTAGAATATCGGGAGGAGTTTATCATCAACCGCCTTTTTATAGAGAACTAAGGGATGCTACAGGTACTGTCCGCCCCAATGTAAAGGCACAACAATCTATACATTTTGTTGTTGGGAATGATTTTAGCTTTAGTTTATGGAACAGGCCTTTTAAACTTGTATCAGAAGCCTATTACAAAACCTTATCAGATGTAAACCCATATACTTTAGAAAATGTTCGTATACGATATCGTGCAAGAAATAATGCAGAAGCATATGCTTATGGATTGGATCTTCGACTTAACGGTGAATTCGTGCCAGGAACAGAGTCATGGGTAAGCATAGGAGTCATGAAAACAGAAGAAAACATTAATGACAGAGGATATATTGCCCGCCCTACCGACCAACGCTTAAAGTTTGCCATACTTTTTCAGGACTATGTACCGAGAATACCTGACCTTAAAATGTACCTTAATCTGGTCTACAACACAGGCTTAATTGCGGGGTCTCCGGGGTTTTCAGATCCGTATGATTTTCAAAATAGGTTGCGCGATTACCGAAGGGCTGATCTAGGAATTTCATATGTACTCACAGATACGCAAAAACAGTACGGCAAAGGGCATTGGCTTCACAAATTCAAAGATTTGAATATCGGCTTTGAAATATTTAATCTTTTTGACAGTAGAAACTCAATAACCAGTACCTTTGTAAGAGATGTTTCTTCAGGAAGGCAATTTGGTATTCCTGATTTCTCAACAGAAAGGGTATTTAATGTTAAAATAGGCATGCGCTTTTAAAATGAAAAAGAAAATAGGGTATCTCTTTTTATTTATAGCTTTTAAAGTTCTAGGACAAAAAACAATTTATGAAAACGTACATTTTGAGGAGCTGAGCAAACCTCATGAAACATTAGCTATTATGCCATTTCTAGCCACATTACAGCTAGATGATGAATATGAGGTAAGCGAAGATGAACTTCAAGATTTAGAAAGAAAAGAAGGTTATGCTGTGCAAAATGCCTTGGAAAATTACTTCCTGCAGCGAAAAAATAAAAAAAAGCTTTCTGTTACATTTCAAGATATTAAAAACACAAATGCTATACTGGCTAAAAATGGTATTTCTATTGACAATATTGACATTCACACCACGCAAGAATTATGCGATATTTTAAAAGTGGATGGGATTATAAGTGGTAACTTAACACTTAGTGCACTTATCTCGAAAGGAGTTCCTGAAATTGATTTCATATCACTTATCATGGGGAAATCCGATTATGGGCGCATCGGTATTAAAATAAGTGATGGGGCTACCGGAAAATTATTGTGGAAATATGAAAAGACTATTAGCCGAAAATCTGGTAAAGATACAGATGAGATTATTGAATCTATGATGAAAAATGCCGCCAGAAAATTCCCTTATGATAAGGAACGTAAAAAGAAAAGGGATTAATCTTTAGAAAAATCTTCTAATATCTTCACCACATAATCTATTTCATCTTTTGTATTAAACTTAGAAAAAGAGAAGCGTAATGAAGGTCTTTTTAATTCATCTTGCGGCAAAATAGCCCTTAGTACATGAGACCCTTCATTTGCACCTGATTGACAAGCACTTCCCGTAGAACAGGCAATCCCATTAATATCTAAATGAAATAATAATATCTGTGCTTTATCTTCACCTATCGGTAAACAAACGTTTACCAATGTGTACGTACTCTTCATTTCATCAGCGCAGTTACCATTAAATTTGGCTTCAGGGAACACTTTTTTAATTTTATCAATGAAGTAATGCTTTAACCCCTTTACATAAGTGCGCTCTTCATCTAAACTTTTATATGCTAAAAGGAAAGCTTCTTCTAAACCTACAATATTATGGCACGATTCCGTTCCCGCTCTAAAACCACGTTCCTGTCCCCCACCAAAAATGAACGGCTTTAACGCTGAATCCTTTCGTATATAAGCAAACCCAATACCTTTTGGGCCATGGAACTTATGTGCCGCAGCTGTTAAAAAATCTACTTTTGTTGACTGAACATCCCATTCCCAATGCCCAATAGATTGAACGGTATCAGAATGAAACAAGGCATCGTGTTCCTTACAAAGTTCGGCAACTGTATCAATATCAATCATATTGCCAATCTCATTGTTTACATGCATTAAGCTCACCAGTTTCTTGCTGTCATCTCCTTTCAATAAGCCTTCAAGAGACATAATACTAGGTGTACCACATGTTTCCAAATCGACATACTTGACTTCAATACCATATTCTTTCTGGAGCTGTTCAACTGTATGTAATACTGCATGATGTTCTATGGTAGAAGTAATAATTGTTTCCACACCAAGATCCCTAACTGCACTTCGCAATATCATATTGTCTGCCTCTGTCCCTCCTGAAGTAAATATAATTTCTGAAGGTTTCGCATTTATCTGACCTGCAATCGTTTTACGGGCCTTTTCAATTAGCGTCTTGGAAGAACGTCCAAAACTATGTGTTGAAGACGGGTTACCATAGAAATCCTTCAACGATTCTTGCATTTTAGCAATCACCTCGTCTCTCAATTGCGTAGTAGCTGCGTTATCAAAGTATACCTTTTTCATCGGTGCCAAAAATAATGCAAATAAAATTATATTTATAATATTCACTATAAATCTCTATTATATATTACTTTTGTCTCAATGAAAACAATGGTTTTGAAAAAAATACTGTTCTCCGTTTTAAGCATGCTCTTCATCTGGAGTTGTGATGATGGTGACCTGCAAATAGATTCTATTGATTTTGACAATGTAACAGTACAATCATGCCCAGACAGCACTACGTTGTTTTTTAAAATTAATGCTGACCAAGCACTTATTTTAGAACTGCCGGATGGCCTAGTTAAAAATCAGGCAACAGTTCCTGAAGGAGTAATACGGGGCATCCCCAATGTGGTACAATTGTCTTATAGGATCTTCTCTGAAAATGTAACACAGGATTACTTTTGTGAAGACATCCCCCCTGTAACACCTATTGTAGAAACAGAAATACAAGCAACCGGCGGCACTTTAAGACTTGTAACCATTGCAGTGACTGAAAATGATGTTACCACATATGAACATACCCTGACCATTGAAGATCTTATTTTGGTAAATGATAATGGAGAAAGTATTATTGCCACGAACTTTGAGTTTGGTACGGTAACCACAAACTAAATATTCTGATAAATCCTGACTTTCGTCGCTCCAAAACCATATTTTTTAAAATCGGCATCATAGAATTCTACGTTGTCATAACGCCCAAAAAGTGTTATTAATTCCATTTTTAGAACACCTTCCCCTACCCCATGGATAAAAACAACCTTGGGTATCCGTTTTTTAATGGCAAAATCCAATTGCCGTTTGGCTGTTTCTATTTGTATCGTTAACATATCATGACTGGTCATACCTTTTGTATTGGGAACGAGTTGATGTATATGCAAATCTACTTCCATCGGAGGTAAAGAACGGTGCTTCTTTGGTTTCCCAAAAACCTTTTTCTTTTCTGATTGTTCTTTTAAAGCCACTTGTTCTATAACTTCATGGAATGTAACCTGAAGCGCTTCTATTTGTTCTATTTTAATCACATCGCTCTTAGCAATCTTTAGTTCAAGGCCCTCTTCTGTATCAATCGTTAACTCCTTCCCGTTAATTTCCATTATTTTTCCTCTAATGGCTTCATCAATAACCTCCACGAGGTCACCTATGTGGTACAAATTGCTCATTAATACTATTCGTTTTTTAGATCATCATGGTGATTATCCCTAGGATTGTCTTTTACCCATGCTGTAGTAGTTTTGTACAACCCAAACATTAACAACACAAAGCCTGTTACGGTAAGATATACATAAAAACCTTCTGTTTGTTTATTCCCATAATAAAGCAATACCGATCCTATTACAATAGCTAAAAAATAATATATTTTGTTATTCGTTTTATTGGGCAATGCATCCATTATTAAAATAATTATTTTATATTCGTGCAGTTACAAATGTATGTGAATTGGGCTTAACCATCAATTATATACCACTACTTGCTCATATAGAAGACTATATGCTTCCGTGCCTTAATAAAACACTTTTTGGTATTGAATGCCCGGGATGTGGGTTACAACGATCAGTAGCTTTATTGCTTGACGGAAAGTTTGAAGCGGCTTTTCACATGTATCCTGCGATATACTCTCTTATACTACTTTCTATATTTTTGCTTATTAATATATTTATTACATTCAAATACCAACGGATTATAAAAATTACCCTTATTACAATAAATGTCCTTATTGTAATAATCAGTTATATCATTAAAATGTCTAATCTAACATAAAATTACGTTATGGAAAAACAAAAACTACCAAATTCAACACTCATTTTAGTTTTCGGGATTGTCTCAATTGTTACTTGTTGTTGTTATGGTGTAATAGGCCTTATATTTGGTATTATTGCGCTTGTACTTGGCAATAAAGCTTTGAAATTATATAAAGAGAACCCGGAAGCCTATGAAGGGTTCAACAATGTAAAAACAGGGCGTATCCTGGCCATTATAGGTATCGTATTAAATGTTATCTATTTAGGTTATGTTATATTTATGTTCTCAACTATAGGATATAGTGGGATTATGGAACAATATCAGAATGCATTTGATCAATTTAATTAAATAATTTTATTAACTAACTCAACTTTATACATATGGAAACGAAACCACAAAGACCGGCTAACTATTTAGTATTAGCTATTATATCAACTGTCTTATGCTGTATGCCTGCAGGGGTTGTCAGTATTGTGTATGCATCAAAAGTAAACTCTGCCTATGCAGAAGGTGATTATGATAGTGCCGAGAAAGCCTCTAGAAATGCCAAAACATGGGCATTTGTATCTATTGGTGTAGCTTTATTGTTCTGGATAATCTATATTGCTATTTTCGGTTTTGCCTTTATAGGTGCTGCAATGGGCGATGTATAAGAAACAGCTTCTATACATACTATTAGGGGTGGCTGCTATAGTAGTGCTGCCCCTTTATTATTATTTTAACCCAAGTAGCTATGATTTTTTTCCTAAATGCCCTATCTATAGCGTAACGGGCTTTCATTGCCCGGGATGTGGTAGCCAGCGTGCTTTATACGATTTTGCGCATGGGAATATTTTAGAGGGAATTAGCCATAACCTGCTTATCCTTATTTTTGGAATCGTACTCCTTTACAATATGGTGATAAACATCATAGGCATTGTGAAAGGAAAAGAGACCGAAAGCTTGTTACACCACCCCAGAACACCCATGGTTATCTTTTGGTGCATCCTTGCTTTTTGGGTTTTCCGGAATGTAGCCCTATTCCCTTTCAATATGCTTGCACCTTAAAAACTTTATTATATCGCTTCAGTTTGAGCGTTTCCCTACTGAGAAGGCTTTTTCTGTTTATCTTTCAAACCTTTTCAAGGTGTCGGTAATAATCGACACGCAATCTAACAGCTCTTCTCTTGTCATTACCAACGGTGGTGCAAACCGGATAATATTTCCGTGGGTTGGTTTTGCCAATAACCCATTTTCTTTTAATGCAACACAAATATCCCAAGCTGTGCTGCTATCCGGGCTATCATTAATCACAATTGCATTTAAGAGCCCTCGTCCCCTAACAAGTTTTACAATTTTAGAGCTTTCAATGTACTTGTTCATTTCACTTCTGAACAGCTCCCCCAGTTCCCGTGCATTTTGTGCCAGTTGCTCTTCTTCAACTACTTCCAATGCAGCGATGGCCACTGCCGCCGCTACCGGATTACCTCCAAAAGTACTGCCGTGTTGCCCCGGCTTTATAACCCCCATTACCGCGTCATCTGCTAAAACAGCACTTACCGGATAGGCACCTCCACTGAGTGCCTTTCCCAAGATTAATATGTCCGGGCGTTGATAGGACGGTTGTTGTTCACAATGACCTTCACATGTGCAGTTTCCACAAACAGCCAATAGTGACCCTGTACGCGCAATTCCTGTCTGGATTTCATCTGCCATAAACAACACATTATACTCGTTACAAAGCTTTTTTGCCTGGGCAATATAGTCCTCTGAAGGAGTATATACGCCTGCTTCCCCTTGAATGGGCTCAACCAAAAAACCTGCTATATTCTTATGTGTTTTCAATACTTTTTCCAACGCTGCTACATCATCATAGGGGATTTTTATAAACCCAGGCGTGTAAGGGCCAAAGTTCCGTTGCGCACCTTCATCGTTAGAAAATGAGATAATAGTCGTTGTGCGCCCATGAAAATTATTCTCGCACACTACAATTTGTGCTTCCTGCTCTACAATCCCTTTACATTCATAAGCCCATTTTCTACATAGCTTAATGGCTGTTTCCACTGCCTCAGCCCCTGTGTTCATCGGCAATACCTTGTCAAACTTAAAATAATTGGTGATGTATTGCTCATATTTCCCTAGCATATCATTGTAAAATGCCCGGGAAGTAAGGGTTAATTCTTGTGCTTGCCGGGTCATCGCACCCACAATTTTAGGATGGCAGTGCCCTTGGTTTACGGCAGAATAGGCCGATAAAAAATCATAATACTTTTTTCCTTCTACATCCCAAACATACACGCCTTCTCCTTTACTTAATACTACCGGAAGCGGGTGGTAATTATGGGCCCCGTATTTATCCTCTAATGCGATAGCTTTTTGTGAACTTATTTTTTCTAAAACTGCCATAATAGAACTACTTTAATGTTGAAACATCCTTTATTCCTTCTTCTTCGGTTTTTTGGCGAAAGGAGAGAAATCATCCATCGAAGTGTGTGCAAATTACTAAATATCCTGTTATTTTTTGAGGTAATTGTCATTAAAATCTTCTTGATTCCCCTATTTTTGCGCATGCCTAGAAAAAAAGAAAAACCTTTCTTTGAGAGCATCGAAATCATAGATGCCGGTGCTAAAGGAAAAAGTGTTGCCAAAGCTCCTGACGGACGGGTGATCTTTTTGAATAATGCTGTACCGGGAGATGTGGTGGATATTCAGGTTACTAAAAAAAGAAGAGGGTACTTTGAAGGGAAAGCAGTAGCATTTCATCAACTGTCTGATAAACGGACCGACCCTGTTTGTGAACATTTTGGCGTATGTGGTGGTTGTAAATGGCAGTATATGGACTACCAACACCAATTGTATTACAAACAAAAAGAGGTAGCTAATAATTTGATCCGGTTGGGAAAAATTAAAATCCCTGAAATAATGCCTATTATCGGTTCAAAAAAGACCTACTTCTACAGGAATAAAATGGAGTTTTCATTTTCTGATAACCGTTGGCTCACACCCGAAGAAATCAAAACCTCTTTAGAAATTAACAACCGGAATGCCTTAGGTTTTCATATTCCGGGAGCTTGGGATAAAATACTGGATGTTCGCAAATGCCACCTCCAAGAAGACCCTTCAAATGCAATTCGATTAGCCATTAAACAATTTGCAGTTGACAACAATTTGTCTTTTTATAATGTACGGAAACAAGCTGGACTTTTAAGAACGTTGATGATACGAACAGCTTCTACCGGAGAGCTTATGGTACTTATCCAGTTTTATGAAAATGCTAAAAAGGAAAGAGAACTACTGTTGGATTATTTGGTGAAAAGTTTTCCGGAAATAACTTCACTTCAATACGTCATCAACCAAAAACCCAACGATACTATTTATGACCAAGAAGTGATTTGCTATGCCGGTCGTGATCATATTTTCGAAGAAATGGAAGGGCTGCGGTTCAAAATAAATGCAAAATCATTTTACCAAACTAATTCGGAACAAGCCTATGAACTCTATAAAGTTGCCCGGGATTTTGCTGGTTTAACCGGAAAAGAATTGGTATATGATCTCTACACCGGTACAGGGACCATTGCACAATTTGTAGCAAAGAATGCTAAAAAGGTAATTGGTGTAGAAGCTGTTCCCGAAGCCATTGAAGATGCAAAGGTCAATGCCCAATTAAACCAAATAGAGAATACAACATTCTTCGTTGGAGACATGAAAAGCGTCTTTAATGATTTGTTCATTGAAGAAAACGGCACTCCGGATATTATTATTACAGACCCTCCCAGAGATGGGATGCATAAAGAGGTGGTCAAACAGTTATTAAAAATTGCCCCTCATAAAATTGTGTATGTGAGCTGCAATAGTGCTACTCAAGCCCGGGATTTAGCCATCATGAATGAACACTATAAAGTAACCAAAGTACAACCGGTTGATATGTTTCCGCAAACACACCATGTAGAAAATGTTGTACTTTTGGAACGAAGATTATAAACATGAAAAACGATATTACAAAAATCATTTACACGATTTCGCTGCTCTGGATTATTTTGGGTTGCGAACGGGATGATATTTGCCCGGGAGAAGTGCCGGATACCCCGCAACTTATTATCCGTTTTTATGACAATGCCAATCCCGAGGAAGTAAAAAGTGTTACTTCACTCCGCGTTTTAGCAGCGGGTGTAGATGTGCCGGTTCCAAATGCGGATAGGGTAACGACCGATTCAATAGCACTTCCATTGCGTTCTTTTGAAAATGAAACTGCTTTTACATTTATTCTCAATTCTGAGGACGATGCTAATGGTGCGGAAATAGGAAATAGTGACCGTATCGCTTTTAACTATACAACAAAAGAAGTCTTTATTTCCAGAGCTTGTGGTTTTGTTGCTAATTATGAAAACCTTACCTCTGATCTAACTACAGATACAAACAACTGGATACAGTCTGTTGAAATTATTAATGATACCATAGCGAATGAAAATACAGCCCATGTTAAAATATTTCATTAGTATTAGTATGCTTTTCGTTTTCCTGAATATGTACAGTCAGGAAGAAACTCCCAAAGACAGTATTTTGTACAAACAAAAGTATGGGCTTAGGTTAGGGGTTGATCTTAGCAAACCTATACGGGCAGGTTTTGATGAGGATTATAAAGGGTTGGAATTGGTCGGGGATTACCGTATTACCAAACGGTTTTTTGTTGCTGGAGAGATCGGGAGAGAAGAAAAAACAACGGATGAAGACCTTTTTAATTTCACTACCAAAGGGACTTATATAAAGGCCGGTTTTGATTATAATGCTTATGAAAATTGGTATGGTATGCAAAATTCTATTCATATAGGGTTGCGCTATGCCATCAGTTCTTTTTCACAAACACTCAATAGCTTTAATATTAATAACAGGGACCATTTTTTTAACGAAGGGGACTTAATAGGTGATAACCCTGACCTTTTACGAGAGTTTGACGGGTTAAACGCACAATGGATAGAAGCCGTTTTTGGGATTAAAGCAGAGCTTTTTAATAATTTATATCTTGGGGCAAGCATCCGGTTGAATTATTTAGTGAATGATAAAGCCCCTGAGTTTTTTCCAAATCTCTGGATTCCGGGGTTTAATAAGAAGAATGATTCCAGCCGATTTGGTATTGGTTATAATTATACGTTAACATACTTTATCCCACTATACAAAAAGAAATAACTAACTCTTAAAAATTAGCTGTGAAGTTAAAACATAAAGCATTGGCATTCAATTTTCTTGGATTTGCTATCTTATTTATCATTGCACGATTGCTTCTGGGATATTTTCTTCCCATAAACCGCATATTTTTAGCCGTAACCTCCGCTATTATTGCTAATATTCTGGCGCCTAAGTTTGGTGTTGTCAACACAGAGGGAAGAGAAAAAATGTTGATGAAATGGATTTTTATAAAAAACATGAAGGAAATAAAATAATCTGTTAGTTATCACTCATATATTTTCCTTTCTTACTTCCTTCATAAATTTCATACTTCACTAATTTAGATTCCAAGGAGCCGTTAAAAAGCCTTATTTTTCTGGAGGGGCGTAACCCAACATATTTTAATGCTTCCATATTGGAAGTAATAAACCACGCATCCGTTTCCGGATACCCTTGTTTAAGGGTGTCTCCAATCGACTTATAAAATTGTTCCATTTCAATGCTCAATCGTTTTCCGTAAGGGGGGTTAAAAACCATGTGCAATTTACCGGATACATCTTTCTTGGTTGCGAAGAAGTTTTTCTGCTCAACAGTCATATAATCACTCAGGTTTGCTGCTTTTATATTTTCTTTTGCTTTCCATACCGCTGACGGAGCTTTGTCATATCCTGTGATTTTGTGATGAAACTCTCGTGTTTTGTTCAAAGAACTTTCCATGATCTTTTCAAACAAATCACTATCAAAATCACGCCACTTTTCAAAAGCAAACTCTTTTCGGTTAATATTGCATGGAATATTGCAGGCAATCATGGCAGCTTCTACCAGTAATGTGCCACTCCCGCACATCGGATCTATGAAATCACATTGTCCGTCCCATCCAGTTAAAAGAAGCATACCTGCGGCCAACACTTCATTGATAGGGGCTATGTTCGTGTCTGTCCGATAGCCTCGTTGATGGAGCGAAGCCCCTGAACTATCTAATGAGACAGTACATAAATCTTTTTGTATATGAATGTGGATTTGAATATCGGGATGCTTCACATCAACATTAGGCCGTTTTCCTGTGTTGTCCCTAAACTTGTCTACAATGGCATCTTTAGCTTTTAAGGCTACATATTTAGAATGTTTGAACTGCTCCGAGTGAACTGTAGTAGCAATAGCAAATGTAGTATCAACATCCATATAATCATTCCAGTGCATTTTATAGATCCGGCTATAAAATTCATGTTCATTTCGCACTTTAAAGTTATGGATGGGTTTTAAAATTTTTAAAGCTGTCCGAAGGCATATATTGGCTTTGTACATGAACCCCTTATCGCCTTCAAAAGATACACTTCTAATGCCTTTTTCTACATTAATGGCTCCCAGTTTATTCAATTCACCAACCAAAACATCCTCTAACCCAAACAATGTTTTGGCTACCATTTTATAGTTATTTGCCATCTGATTCGCTTATAAAAAGGCAAAAATACGTTAATTTAGCCCCTTTCATACAAAAGCATGCAAAAAGCACAAAAAAACTGGTATTCTGACTGGTTCAACACAAAGTTCTACCATATCCTTTATCAGGATAGAGATCATAAAGAAGCACAGCTTTTTATGGATAATCTTACCTACTATTTAAACCTTCCTGAAGGTGCTTCAATTTTGGACTTAGCGTGTGGAAAGGGGCGGCATGCAATTTATTTGAATTCACTAGGATATGATGTAACCGGAACCGATATCTCTGAGAACAGCATCACCTATGCCAAGCAATTTGAAAATGAGCAGTTACATTTTGAGGTGCACGATATGTCAAAGGCATACCATAAAAAATTTGATGCTGTTTTCAACTTGTTTACCAGTTTTGGGTATTTTGAGGATGAAAATGATAATTTAAATACCTTAAAAGCTATAAAATCTAATTTGAACGAAACCGGATTTGCCGTTATCGATTTCATGAATACTTCGTATATTTTGGATAATTTGGTGCCTGAAGAGATAAAAAAAATAAAAGGGATCGATTTTCATATAAAAAGATACGCAGACGCCACTCATATCTTTAAAGAGATCCATTTTAAATTTGAAAGTAAAGATTACCACTATACAGAATGTGTAAGAGCCCTTAAATTAGAGGATTTTGAAAGCTATTTTGAAATAGCAAATATTGATCTTTTGGATATTTTTGGAGATTATAAGCTTCAAAGGTTTGACCTAAAGAATTCAGAACGGTTAATCATGATTTTTAAATAATGGAAAATTACCTGTTCCCCATAGCCGCTGTTTTTGTTGGTTACTTTTTTGTATTAATACTTACACCCAAACAACGCACTATAAAACTATTGCTTGCTTTTAGTGGAGCTTTCCTTTTGTCCATTACTATTTTTCACTTGCTACCGGATGTGTATTACCAAGAAAATTCACAACATATTGGGTTGTTCATCATGATTGGGATCTTGCTCCAAATATTTTTGGAATTTTTCTCTAAAGGTGTGGAGCATGGACATGTCCATATTCACAAAGGGCAGCGTAATTTTCCACTAATCGTATTTATCAGTTTATGTATCCATGCTGTTATAGAAGGAGCTCCCATCAATGAGCACCCTACATTGCTCTATGGCATCATCATCCATAAAATCCCCATTGCTATTATCTTAAGTACATTTTGTCTCAACCTTAAAATGAACACGCTTCATACTTCTTTACTACTAATTTTATTTGCTGTCATGACCCCATTGGGAAGTCTTCTCGCTAACATTCAGGGGTTAAAAATGTACAGTGGCTATTTGTCAGCCCTGGTTATTGGGATCTTTCTCCATATTGCTACTACAATACTTTTTGAAAGTTCGGAAGGACATAAATTCAATATTAATAAACTGGCAGCTATTCTATTAGGTATCATTACCGCTTACCTATTATAACAATATTTTTGAGAATGGGTGCAAAAAAACCATAGAGGCATTCTGAAAAATTTTGTTCAATTTTCAATAAATTATTCCGGATAATACCAAAAAGGGACTTTGACTATGGTCCTATGGTACACACTATCCCGAAAATGATCTTTTCGCAATACTTCCAAAAGATGTTTTCCTTTAGATACACCTTCCATATCCAAGAAAGTCTCAAAACCTTTCTGTTTTTTCTTGTTTTGAGTGATCACAAACTCAGGCTTAAAACGTATCGTGTCTATTTTTAAAATATACATATCTTCTATGGTTTTCAGATATGTTCCCAATAGTTTCCTTCGGGTTCGGTCATCTATGGTCCCTGATGAAAAAATGGTAGAATAAATCCCCTTTTTATCTTCTTCAGGTTTTAGTTCCTCATTAAAAAAGAAAACATCTTCTTCTATGGATTTTCCATATTCTATGAAGACATTCAAATACCTGTTATTAATTATTTTAGAAGGAATAGATACCCTATCAACATATTTGGTACTCTCATCTATTAAATCGTCATAATTACTTGCATTAGCCGTATAAATTGAAGAGCGTTCTTCCTCATTTATATAATTTGAAGTACTGTAACTAGTACCTGCCAATAAACCAATTATGGTATATAATGGTATGATAAGTATACTTAGACGACGTCCAAATTTAGTATCCAGAAAATTATAAACCATAGGCCTATACAAAAAAGAAAGGGTAAGGTATTTAAACACCCAATATACCGGGTAATAAAAAAAGGTTGTCCATTTTTTCTTTTTCAGCCATCCTTGTGTTATAAAATCAATAAACGTAATGACACTTCCTATAGCAATAAAAACAAGTAGTGGTACTCCTATCCATGATCGGTAATTGAAATCTTGCCCATTCCCATCGCCCAGCCATTCAGCTATTAGCACAAAGGCAGATATGATGACTATCAATCCTAATAAATAAAAAATCAATAAAAAGGTAATTGCAAAAATAATGCTACAATATTTTTCAAGTGTTGCTACATAATTGTCAAAAGACCCTATTCTTTTTTTTAGATGTCTAGTAAATTTAGAACTGTAATTTAATTGTTCATAATCAATATCGCCAGACACATATCGCAGCCCTATAGCCCCTATCCAAAGCCCTCTCAAGATCACATGCGCTATAAGATTAGCCGTAACTATGTACCAAGACATAAACAATCCTTGCCAAAAAAACACTGCATACACACTGCCTGCCATACCAACTTCAAGCGATTTTACTTGAATAGGCTCTTTAGCCATAAACAATCCGTAAATGGCAAAACCGGAAATAATGAGTTCTAGTTGCCAACTCTCTTGCTGTAAAATATCAAGCCATTTCTTAAACTTCTGGCCCTGAGCATCACTGTCCATTATAAAAAAATTGGTGTCTAACAAATATACCTTAATTTTTACATTCATAAATAGTCCCATGAAAATAGTATTCCTGTTGTTTGCGTGATGACAACCTATTATCTTTGCGACGTTATAACATCAGTATACAAGCATGATAAAAATTACTTTGCCGGACGGCAGTATTAAGGAGTTTGAAAAATACATAACCCCATTTGAGGTTGCCAAGAGTATTAGCGAAGGCCTTGCAAGAAATGTTATCTCTGCCAACTTTAATGATACAAAAGTAGAGATAAGTTCCCCCTTAATTGAAGATGGTTCCCTTACGCTTTATACATGGAATGACGATGCCGGCAAAGAAGCCTTCTGGCACTCCTCTTCACATATCTTAGCACAAGCTTTGGAAGAAATGTATCCAGGTATAAAACTCACCATTGGCCCTGCTATTGAACATGGATTCTACTATGACGTTGATTTTGGTGAACATACCATCTCTGAAAAAGATTTTCCTGAAATAGAGAAAAAAATGTTGGAGATTGCCAGAGGTAAATACGATTATAAAATGCGCTCCGTAAGCAAAGCAGATGCATTGGATTTTTACAAAAAGCAAGACAATGAATATAAAGTAGAGCTCATTGAAAATCTTGAAGATGGCACCATTACATTTTGCGACCACGCTACTTTTACTGATCTCTGTAGAGGTGGGCATATTCCAAATACAGGCATCATCAAAGCCGTTAAACTATTAAGTGTTGCAGGGGCGTATTGGAGAGGTAACGAAAACAATACACAATTGACCAGGGTTTATGGTATTTCCTTTCCAAAACAAAAAGAGTTAACAGAATATCTGAACCTACTTGAGGAAGCAAAAAAACGTGACCACAGAAAGCTAGGAAAAGAACTAGAACTATTCACTTTTTCTAAAAAAGTGGGGCAAGGATTGCCTTTATGGTTACCTAAGGGAGCTGCATTGCGTGAGCGATTGGAACAATTTTTAAAAAATGCCCAGAAAAAAGCAGGCTATGAACAAGTAGTATCTCCTCATATAGGACAAAAAGAGTTATACGTTACTTCCGGGCATTATGCCAAGTATGGAGAAGACAGTTTTCAACCTATAAAAACACCTCATGAAAATGAGGAGTTTCTTTTAAAACCTATGAACTGCCCACACCACTGCGAAATATACAATTCCCGTCCATGGAGCTATAAAGAACTTCCAAAAAGGTATGCTGAATTTGGCACTGTTTACAGATATGAGCAAAGTGGCGAATTACACGGGCTTACAAGAGTTCGGGGATTTACCCAAGACGACGCCCATATCTTCTGTACTCCTGACCAATTGGATGAGGAATTTAAAAATGTGATTGATTTAGTACTCCACGTTTTTGGGTCATTAGGGTTTGAGGATTTTGTGACCCAAGTATCACTACGCGATCCTGATAATCCTGATAAATATATTGGAAGTGACGAAAATTGGAGAAAAGCAGAGAATGCTATCATTAATGCTACAAAAGAAAAAGGATTGAATTATGTTATTGAAACCGGAGAAGCAGCTTTTTATGGCCCTAAACTTGATTTTATGGTAAAAGACGCACTCGGAAGAAAATGGCAACTAGGTACTATTCAGGTTGATTACAATTTGCCTGAACGATTTGACCTTTCGTATAAAGGCAATGACAATGAGCTACATCGCCCGGTAATGATCCATAGAGCACCCTTTGGAAGTATGGAACGTTTTGTAGCTATCTTATTGGAGCATACCAGTGGAAATTTCCCTTTATGGCTCACACCCGATCAAGCCATCATACTCTCTGTCAGTGAGAAATATGAAAAATATGCTGAAAAAGTTTTAAATTTACTGGAAAATCACGAAATTCGCGGCCTCGTTGACAATAGAAACGAAACCGTAGGGAAAAAAATCCGAGAGGCTGAATTAAAGAAAATACCTTACATGATTATTGTTGGAGAAAATGAAGCTGAAAATGATACAATAGCTATAAGAAAGCATGGAGGTGAAGATTTGGGCACTATTTCTGTTGAAGAATTTGCAGCAATTGTTAATGATGAAATAAAAAAAACAAGTAAGTCTTTTAAAAATTAATGTTTAACGCTGTGTAAGCAGCATAAAAATAAGTAAACCATAGCAATAAGAAGAAGTAATTATCGGCGACAACAAAGAAGAGAGATTAAAAACCCTCATAACATCAACAAGGAAATACGTGCTTCTGAAGTACGATTGGTTGGTGATAATATAGATATAGGTGTATATTCAATACACAAAGCATTGGAAAAAGCCAATGAATTAGAATTAGATCTCGTTGAAATATCTCCGAATGCTTCTCCTCCCGTTTGTAAAATAATGGACTATAAAAAGTTCCTTTATGAACAAAAAAAGCGGGAAAAGGCATTGAAAGCAAAGGCTTCTAAAGTTGTTATAAAAGAGATTCGCTTTGGCCCACAAACCGATGACCATGATTATGAGTTTAAAAAGAAACATGCCGAACGTTTTTTAAAAGACGGAGCCAAGTTAAAGGCCTATGTGTTTTTTAAAGGCCGTTCCATTGTATACAAAGACCAAGGAGAGATCTTGTTATTGCGATTGGCTTCTGAATTAGAAGAACTAGGAAAAGTAGAACAAATGCCAAAGCTAGAAGGTAAGCGGATGACCATGTTCATAGCACCTAAAAAGCCAAAATAAAAAATCCTGAGTAATTTTTCAGGAATAGATTAAGTGAAATAATTAAAACTAGGAAGAAATGCCTAAAATGAAAACAAAATCCAGCGCAAAGAAGCGGTTTAAGCTTACCGGCTCTGGAAAAATTAAAAGAAAACACGCTTTTAAAAGTCATATCTTGACAAAAAAATCAAAAAAGCGTAAGCTGGCGTTGACACACTCAACACTAGTCCACGAAAGTGATGAAAATAACGTAAAACAACAGCTACGTTTAAAATAAGCTGTTCAAAGTTGGTTCAATAAATTATTGTATAACCCTGGAGTCAGGCTATTGAAGATTCTGAAATTAATACAGAACGCCTGCTACAAAAAAATAAAAATTATGCCAAGATCTGTAAATTCAGTTGCCAAAAGGGCACGAAGAAAAAAAGTGTTAAAACAAGCCAAAGGCTATTTCGGAAGACGTAAAAATGTTTGGACGGTTGCTAAAAATGCAGTTGACAAAGCAATGCAGTATGCCTACAGAGACCGTAGAAACAAGAAACGTTCTTTCAGGGCTTTATGGATTGCACGTATCAATGCCGGTGCAAGAATGCATGGTATGTCATATTCTCAATTCATGGGAAAAGTAAAAGCTAATAACATTACACTTAACCGAAAGGTTTTAGCTGACTTAGCAATGAACCATCCTGAAGCGTTCAAAGCAATCGTAAACAAAGTTAAGTAGCCTGTTTAACCGAATATTATTTCACTTAAAAAGCTGCCTAAAATATTTTAGGCAGCTTTTTATTTATATGCATCCAATTTGTCTAATTGATCTTTAATTTTTTCTTGCCATTCCTTTTGATCTTCGGCATTCATAGAAAAATCAGATTCACTATCATATAACTCTTGCATCTTCTTTAGTTCTTTATTTATTTGGTTGTATATAGCTTTTATTTCCCGCTTTACATTTTCAGTAAATAACATTTCACTTAAGTGTTTCCGAAATTTCCGGGCATGCAGTTCTGTAATATCAAAATGCAATTGCTCATGGGCTAAAACAACTGCATCTACTCTATCAGGATTATACCATGAGTGATCAGGATAAAAAGAAGCTACCACTTTATAATCGACAACAATATCATTTTCACTTCTTATGGTAGCTGACAAATCATATGAAATCCCTGATGCTGTCATAGCCACTACACTTGTATTGTAACGAGGTGTTCCTTTGAAATCTTTCCATGTAAGCCGGTACGCTTCACTCCATACGATTTCCTCTTCGGGAGGAGCAAAAAAACTAAATGCTACTAGTAGTATGAGAGAGAAATACTTCATACACCCCAATTGAATTGTATGTCCATCACTATATCAGGATGTAAACTATAAAACACCGGACAGGTATTTGCTGTGTGCTCCAATATTTTTTGGTTCTTCTCAGAAGTAAAAACAGGAATATCAAACACTACTAGTATCTTCGATATCCTTCTGGGATCTGAAGCCATTATTTTGGTTACAGATGCTATAGCTCCTGTCAAATCTATATCTATATTCTGGGCTTTAATCCCCATAACAGTAAACATACAACTAGCTAATGCAGTGGCTACGGTGTCTGTTGGTGAAAAAGCCTCCCCTTTTCCGTTGTTATCAATAGGAGCATCTGTGATAAATTCGTCACCGGAACGTATATGCGTGCAACGCGTTCTTAAATTACCTTCGTAGGTTACTTTTGAGGTCATTGTTCAATCAACTTTAATTCTAAGTTTTCGTAATACGCTATATAAGAAGCGGTATTGTAGTAGCCTCCGGAAAAGTACCGGTTGTAATTAAATTTATTTTCTACATATACTGTCTCACTTATCTTTTCCGGCCATTTGTGAACATCTTGCTCATAGGCCAATCGCAATAAAATATCCATGGTCAAGTCAAACCCCCTGATAGCATAACGTGTGGGAATTACATGGTACGCTTCTTCATATGCTTTTAAAAAAGGATCTGTCGCAGGTGCTTTTTTATCTACTGTAGGGAAATGGAACTTTAGATTAGACAAGTACACATTTGATATATTATCACTATCAAATGCACTGTTTTTATTCGTAGTGAACAGCATAATATTACATTCTTCCGTCAAAGCAGAATTGAGTACCGATGTAATGTTGGCCAACAAGGAAATGCTTTGCGTTTCTACCACTACCCAGTTGTTGTTTTCTGCAGACAGTAGTGGTTGAATATCTTCTATTTTAATAAACTGATCATCCGTAGGGTCTAAGTAAACTGCTGAAGGAAACCTGTTCAATAATCGCTCTTTTGTAGGTTGGTTGTTTTTATCGGCAATGATGATAAGGTTACTGTCCCCTATTCGTGATTCCATATAGTTCACCATTCTTTCATATAAGACCTCTTCATTAGGGATGGTTAACAAAACATTCTCATTCATGGCCACATTCTTACTAGAAACCGGTGCAAAAACAGGGATATTTACCGTTTTTGATACAGTATTGAATGGTTTAGGGTAAAAAGGCCCTATAATGGCATCGACATTCCTGAAATTACCAAGAGCTAACAACCTTGATACTTTAACCTCACTTGCTTCACTATCATATACTTTGACATTTACTGATATTCCCAGTTTCTTTATAGAATCGAAAGCCATTAATGCCCCTGTATAAAAATCCAATGAATAGTTTAACAGCTTGTTATCCCTAAACGTTTCTTTAAGTTTATCAACAGAGTCCAGTTCAACTTTATTCAACCGGAAAGGCAATATAAAAGCGAGGTTAGGCCTATATTGAGGGTTTATACTGTCTATAAGCGAAAATCGTTCTATAACAAGTGAGTTTTTTATATCAAACCCAGCTGCTTTCTCTTTGGGGAGTTTCAAAATCATCCCTGCCTTAAGACCATTTTTCAGTTCGGGGTTTAAGGAATCTAACACTTCTTCGGAAATATTTAATTTCCGCGTTAGTGAAAACATCGTTTGTTTAGGTTTTACCTGATAAAAAACATATTCATCTGAAGACACAATGCTCAATTGTTTCTCTATTTTAGGTAAATGTAGCGTATCTCCTATTTTCAAGGTATCACCCATTTTAGGATTCATCTTTTGCAATTCGGCAATGGTAATTCCATAACTGTTTGCCAAACCCCACTTGGTTTCTTTGGGCAATACAATATGTATAAGGGTGCTATCGATAATTATAGGATGGTTTTCTTCTACTACACTAGTATTTTTCTGAAATTCAGGTATCCGTATATAGGTTCCTTTTTTTAGCTCTTGGCTATAAAGTTCCCTATTGTATTTTTTGATAGCATCAATAGATACATCATATTTCTTAGAGATGCTGAACAAGGTTTCTTTTCGCTTTACTTTATGTTCCTTAAAGCCAACTGGTTCGGGAGTTGCAGATATAATATTGGTCGGCACATTATTAACTGCCGGAGTTGTTTTTGGAATGATCAGAATCGTATTGGGTCTGACTCCATTTTCTATTTCAGGGTTCAGCTTCAATATATCAGCAGGGGCAATTTTATAATACGCTGCAATACTTTCTAAAGTTTCTCCAGACTTTACTGCATGTGTCTTGAACTGTTGTGCATACAATCCAGAAATACTCATCATTATGCAAGCGATCACTGTTAAAAGTCGGTTCATATGTTTAAGCTTTGGTTATTCCCATTCAATGGTTGCGGGCGGTTTTGAGCTAATATCATATACTACTCTATTAACGCCCTTCACTTTATTTATTATATCATTTGAGACTTTTTGTAAAAAGTTATAGGGCAAATGCACCCAATCAGCCGTCATTCCATCTGTGCTTTCAACAGCTCTCAGGGCTACACATTTTTCATATGTGCGCTCATCGCCCATTACACCTACTGAGTTTACAGGTAACAATATCGCGCCTGCCTGCCATACTTTATCGTACAACCCATTGTTCCTTAATCCATCAATGAAAATGGCATCTACTTCTTGCAATATGCGTACTTTTTCAGCAGTGATATCACCCAAAATCCGGATGGCCAATCCGGGCCCTGGAAAGGGGTGCCTTCCTAAAAGTTCCCCATCAATCCCTAAAGAAGCTCCTACCCTTCGTACCTCATCTTTAAACAACATCCGGAGTGGTTCTACAATTTTCAGTTTCATAAAATCGGGCAATCCACCCACATTATGATGGCTTTTGATGGTAGCTGAAGGACCTTTTACGGAAACTGATTCTATCACATCAGGATAAATCGTTCCTTGTCCCAGCCACTTCACATTCTCTATATGATGTGCCTCATCATCAAAAACTTCAATAAACATACGGCCTATGGCCTTCCGTTTCATTTCTGGGTCATCAATCCCTGCTAATGCATCCAAAAAGCGTGCCGAAGCATCTACGCCTTTTACATTGAGCCCCATTCCCTCATATTGTTTTAGCACATTCCCAAACTCATTTTTACGAAGCAGCCCATTATTCACAAATATGCAATGCAATTGGCCACCAATAGCCTTATGTAATAAAACAGCCGCTACAGTAGAATCAACGCCTCCTGACAGCCCTAAAACTACTTTATCATTGCCAACTTGAGCTTTTAAATCAGCAACGGTCATGTCTACAAAATTATCCGGTGTCCACGTTTGTTTAACTCCTGCTATGTGTACCAAAAAGTTCTCCAGTAACTGTTTCCCATCTGTAGTATGATATACTTCCGGGTGAAATTGGATTGCATACGTGGTTTCTCCTTCTATTTTATAAGCTGCATTAATCACATCAACAGTACTTGCCAAACGAACCGCATTTTTAGGAAGTTCTTTGATCGTATCGCTATGGCTCATCCATACTTGGCTCCCTTCTGAAATGTTCTTGAAAAAGGGTTCTTTGCTTTCAATAAAAGATAAGTTAGCCCGCCCGTATTCGCGAGTATTAGATGGTGTTACATTTCCTCCATTAAAATGGGCTAAATATTGTGCTCCGTAACACACCCCCAGCAATGGTATTCTCCCTTTTATCTCCGAAAGATCGGGATGAGGGGCATCTTCTCCCCTCACAGAAAAGGGAGATCCTGATAAGATAACTGCTTTAAAACCTGAAATGTCTTCAGGGAAGTGGTTATACGGATAAATTTCACAGAAAATGTTCAGCTCGCGAACCCTTCGGGCAATCAGTTGTGTATATTGTGAGCCAAAGTCAAGGATAAGGACATTGTGTTGCATGTGCAAAAATAGCATTTAATGGTAAAAAATGATAGGTCATTTTTTAAATATTTTATTAAAGCTTTTTTTAATATAGCACCCTTACTAGAAAACATCACATACATAAATGCTATCTAAAAGAATAGCTATCTTTGCACCTGCTTACTTGAAAAGAAAATTCATGAACATTCAAGATATTTTATCACAAAAAGTTAAAGAAGCTGTTCAAGTACTATTTGGTGTAGCTATTGAAACGACTGAGTTTCAAGCTACTCGAAAAGATTTTGAAGGTGACATTACATTAGTAATCTTCCCTATGCTGAAAATCATCAAAGGAAACCCTCAACAAATTGGGCAAGCTATTGGTGAGTATTTAGTAATACAAGTAGAAGAAGTTACACGGTTCAATGTAGTAAAAGGGTTCTTGAACTTGGTGATTGCTGATCGTTTTTATTTGAATTTTTTCAGTGGTATTCGAAAAAATAAAGCTTATGGCCTACATAAGCCGTCTGACAATAAAGCGGTAATGGTAGAATATTCTTCTCCCAATACTAACAAACCATTGCACTTAGGCCATATTCGAAACAACTTATTAGGCTATTCGGTAGCAGAAATATTAAAAGCCAGTGGGAAAAAAGTATACAAAACACAAATCATAAACGATAGAGGTATCCATATCTGTAAATCCATGTTGGCATGGAAAAAATTCGGGAATGGAGCAACGCCTGAATCTACTGGATTAAAAGGCGACAAACTAGTAGGTAATTATTATGTAGCCTTTGATAAGGCCTACAAAGCAGAGGTTGAACAATTGGTTGCTGGTGGTAAAGACAAAAAACAGGCCGAAAAAGAAGCGCCTATTTTGGTAGAAGCCCAAAACATGCTCCGAAAATGGGAAACCGGGGATAAAGAAACTGTGCGTTTATGGAAAATGATGAACCAATGGGTATATAATGGTTTTGAGGTGACCTATAAAAATTTAGGTGTTGATTTTGATTCCTATTATTATGAGAGTGACACCTATCTTTTAGGAAAAGATGTTGTTACGAAAGGGCTGGAAAAAGGCATTTTCTATAAAAAGGAAGACGGTAGTGTGTGGATAGACCTTACAGAAGATGGGTTGGATGAAAAGATAGTTTTGCGAGCAGATGGAACAGCGGTTTATATGACACAGGATATCGGAACAGCCATACAGCGTGTAAAAGACCATCCGGATGTGGGGGGCATGGTGTACACCGTAGGCAATGAACAAGATTATCATTTTAAGGTTTTGTTCCTCATTCTTAAAAAATTAGGTTTTGAATGGGCTAAAAACCTTTACCATCTTAGCTATGGAATGGTAGACCTGCCATCAGGGAAGATGAAGAGCCGTGAGGGAACCGTAGTAGATGCAGATGATTTGATTGATGAAATGACGGCAACTGCTAAAACAATCTCCACTGAACTAGGAAAACTCGATGGTTATTCAGAGGCTGATAAAGAAAAATTGCATAAAATTATTGGCTTAGGCGCCTTAAAGTATTATATCCTGAAAGTAGACCCTAAAAAACGTATCCTTTTTGATCCTAAAGAATCGGTTGATTTTCAAGGGAATACAGGGCCTTTTATTCAATATACGTACGCGAGGATACAGTCTATTATACGAAAAGCGGATTTTGATTACGCTGGTGATATTTTACAAATTGAGTTGGATGAAAAAGAAAAGTTGCTTATAAAACAGCTGCGACTTCTCCCTGAAGTTATTCAACATGCTGCGGAAAACTATAGCCCTGCTGTTATTGCTAATTACACCTATGATTTAGTAAAGGAGTTCAATTCTTTCTATCAAAATGTATCTATTCTGGGTGCTGAAGACGAAACGCAGAAAAAATTTAGGATACAGCTTTCTAAAAAAGTGGGAGAAACCATCAAAACTACGTTCCAGTTATTAGGGATTGATGTTCCGGAACGTATGTAAATAAAAATACTAAAATTTTATCCTAAAGCTTATATTGGGTGTTATTCCCAATGATTGACTTTCTAATTGTTGTACTATAGGGCCTTCTGCAATCCTATAATATGTATTCAATGTATTCTTTTTATTCAACACATTAAGTACAGAAGCTCCTAACGTAGCCGATACTTTATTTCCTAATGGAAAATTATAGATCGCAGATACATCTGCCCTTAAAAAGTCATCTAAATTTTCAGCATTTGGGCTCTCATAATTGATTGAAACAGGAACTATATCTTCATTAATAGGGTCATTTCCTAAAGGTTGGGTAAACGGTTTACCGCTTCGCCAATTAACCCCTACTGCTAGCTTAAGTCTATTTACCCTATACGTTCCCGCAAACGTGACTGAATGACGAATATCAGCATTGTTTGGAAATATGGAAGGGGAGAGTCCTGCAAATGTATAGTCATTTTTGGCCAATGAATAGGTCAACCAAGTACTATACCAGTTTGTTTTTTTATTGATTAAAAATTCCAACCCTTTAATATGGTATTCACCAATAGTGTTCACAAATTGATTTTGGTCTTGAAACCCTTGGCTTTGCGTAGTGATCCCGTCTACCTTTTTATAATAAGCTTCTAAGCTTACTAACCATCCTTGATGGTTGTAATCAAAACCTACCGAGCCTTGCATACTGGTAATGATAGGCAATTCTTCTTCATTGGTCAATAACCAACGTCGATTATCTATTCCCAAAAAATCTTCTTGTAAATCAATGACTTGTGATATAAATTGGCTTTTAACCTCTCCTTGAACCTTAACTGAAATAGTCTCAGTCAATTTTTGATTTACATTTAATCGAGGTTCTACGATGAATTTCCCAAATTTCTCAGCATAATTAAGCCGTCCTCCAATTCTCGCATAGGTGCGATCATTGGAATAGGTAATTTCATTAAATAAAGCATGGTTCCTTAAAACATCTTTGGTTATTTGAATGAAGGTCGGGTTGTTAACGTCTACAGCACTAGTGGCCCCCACTTCATAATATTGATAACCGGTTTGAATAGCTATATTATTATTGACATACTCTGACGTTAGTTTAACCCCTGACTCCATAACTTCATTTTCTTGGATAAGTCGCTGGGCATTGTCCACATCAAAATTAACAGCATCAATATTATAGCGGGTGTAGTATCCCGAGAGTTCAGTAGATAGCCTTCGCGACCATTTTCGTTTCCAATTCCCCCCAATACCAAGGTTGGTTTGATTCAAACTACTGGTCTCACTAGAATTGGTATTCAACCCAAACTCTTCATAGGAAAGTTCATTATTGATATTGATAAAACTCAATCGTACCTCATCATCATCAGAAGGGTCAAATAATAATTTTGCCGTATAATCATAGAAAAGAAATTTCTCATCGCCTATCAAATCTCTTTCAACAGTATTTCCATTCTCAATGACTTCAGTATCCTGAAAAGAACGCTGAAAAAATTCTTCAAAAGTGGGCGTGGTAATGTAATCTGTAAAAGAACGCCTCGCAGAAGCTTGAAAAGACCATCCTTCTCCCAATGGAATCATCGCATAAAAATCACCTCCTAACAAATTAAAACCTGCTCCCCCGGAAAACTTCTCTGCTACTTGGTTTCGGGTCTGCATATTAATCGTACTCGATACACCATCATTATACATAGCACTGGTGCCGTTTTTTATCACGTCTACATCTTCAGTAAGATATGGGTTAAAAACAGAAATAAGGCCAAAAAAATGGCCTGTATGGTACATTTTGATCCCGTCCCACAAAATCAAGTTCTGGTCATGTGTCCCTCCCCGAATATTGATATTGGAAATGGTCTCATCTACACTTTCAATTCCGGGAAGTGCCTGTATGGTTTGCAAAACATCCGGTTCTGAAAGCCCCGGAAGAATTCCAAAATCCAAGGGTGTCAATGTAATACTCCCATCTATTTTTTGATTGACCCCACGCGTCAAGTAATTGACAATGACTACTTCGTCCAATTGCTGGGTTTTCGGTAACATATATACTGCTGAACAGTTCCCTTGCTGTACAAACCTTCGCACAGAGATTTCAACAGGCTCATATCCTAAATATTTAATGATCAAAATAGCATCTATAGGTATGTTCTTGAAGGTGAACCCCCCTTTATCATCAGATATGGCACTTTGTATGCCATTAAGAATTTGAATACTAGCTCCTGTTAAAACAGTATTTGTTTTTATATCCCGGACAGTACCGCAAATTGTTTCTACACTGTTTATAGACTTGGTAATAGCAATAAAGCGTTCGTCTACCTTATCAAAATCTAGAAAAGTAGCCTTTTTCAGAGATGCTAATGCAGCATCTAATGTTGTGAATTCTTTTAGGGGAATAATATAAACACCTTCTATGGTGGCATCTTGATAGGAAAATTTCACATCAAAAATTGTTTCAATCTTTGACAATACTATTGATAAAGGCTCTTCCCTTTCTTCATTCGTTTGAGAAATTGCAGAGAAAGAAGTCAAAAAAACAAACAACAACAAAGTTGTTTTGAATAGAACCCTATTCTGCATACAACACTACATTTTTTGGATCTTTAATTATATATTTTAACTGTAGCGGCATGCAAACTGACTTCAATGCCATTTCTAAATTATCATGAGTAAACCCTCCTGTAAAAAAGCTTTTTTGATCAACTCCCTGAGTATTGATTGTAATATTATATTGGCGTTCCATTTCATCTAGCACATAACGAAATGGTACACTTTTAAATATGCTTTCATTATGTATCCATGAAGGGCTTTTCAATACTATACTTTTTTTTCTAACAGATGCTCCATTGTATATCTTAAAACTTTCTCCTTGTGTAAGCATTGTCTTTTTTTCTCCATAAAATACCTTTACTGTTCCTTCAAAACAGACTACCTCAAAAAAACTATCCCTATCCGTTACTGTAAACTGCGTACCTACCACGGTAACTTTTCCTTTATCGGTTAATACGTCAAAGGTACTCCCTTTGGTTACTTTAAAAAAGGCTTCACCCTCTAAAGTGATGCTCCTTTTATCATCCCATGAGTTTTTATTGTAATATGCTTTTGACTTTGCATTCAGTGTTACTTCCGAATTATCTGGAAGCAAAAAAGTGGTATGTTCTGCATAACCTGTAGTAACAGTAATATCTCTGAGTATTAAAAAATAATAGGCTCCGAGTAAAACAGCAAAAACCGCAGCTATTTGCAGCCATTTTTTAAAAGGGTTCAGCCGGATAACTTTTGGTTGTGAAACCTCTGTTGTACGTTGCTTAACTAATTCATAGACTTCTTCAAGGTCATAATCAGGGGCATGTAACTTATCGGTATGCGAAATAATCTTAGCATAAGAAGCATACTCAGGAGATTTTTCAAAAGCTGTCAACTCTTTTTCACTAAGCTGTCCGGAAAGCCATTTCGCTAAATAATTTTCTGTCTTCATTATTTGAGACCCTTTACATTAATATAACATGCTTATGTTAATTTACCCTACCCTTTCTACTTAAATTTTTTCGATTTCTTTTCGTAGCGATTGCAATGCGCCATGTATCCTTTTTTCAACCGCTTTCACAGAAATTCCTATCATATCGGCTATTTCACTATATTTTTTACCATCAACCCTATTCAACAAAAATGCCTCTCGTTGTGCCTCCGTTAATTTATTAATCGCATTTTGTAACTTTTCATGGAACTGCTTCTCTTCCAATACAAATTCAGGGTTTTCATTAGAATGCAGTGTATGGTTGCTTTTTTGATAATTTAATACTACTTTTTGATGTGCTATATCATTCAAAAAAAGATTATTGGCTACTGTATATAAAAAAGATTTGGCCTTCTTCGGAGATACTTTTTTACAGTTTTGCCATAGCTTCACAAAAGCATCCTGTACAATATCATCTGCCTTAGCTTCATTGCCACATTTATAAAAAATAAAATTCCTGATAGTTGTTGCATTTTTTATAAAAACTGCTTGAAAGGTTTTTTCGTTACAAACATGATCGTTTATTTGCTTCATAAAAATAGGTTAAGGGCGCCGCAAGCAAATATATTTAAAATTATATAGTTCTCTACTAGGGTTTTTTTAGTTTAAATTGTTTTATTATATAACAACCTAATTTTTAGCCAATTTTTTAATTAATGAGAAATATATTTTTATTCCTATCATTTTTTCTATCACTCATGTTTATTTCATGTCAGGATGAAATACGTATAGAAAAAATAGACATAGATAAAGACGACATCATTCCTGCTAACTCTACCACAGCTATCCTAATTGAACAACTAACGAGCAAAGATGGTTCTTTTGACAATATTATTGACGGTGCCAGTTGTATAAGTGTTTCTCTTCCTGTGACTGTTAACGCCAATGGGTTGGAGGTAATTGTTGATTCTGAAGAAGGTTTTGATGTCATAGAAGCTATTTTTGATGAGTTTAATGACGATGAAGACAATCTGGACATTACCTTTCCGATTACTATCATATTAACAGATTATTCAGAAGTTGTTATTGAAACCCAAAGCCAACTAGACACTTTTGTTGATCAATGTATAGAAGGAGGGGATGATGATGATATAGAGTGTGCCGATTTTATATACCCTATCACCATTTTTACATTTGACACCAATAGTCAAAATACAGGAACCATTGTCCTTGAAAATGACAAACAATTACATATCTTCATTAGAAATCTTGAAGAAAATGAAATAATAAGCCTGCAATTCCCAGTTACTATAAAATTCTTTGATGAATCTGAAGCAATTGTTAATAACAATGACGAACTGAAAAATGCTTTAGAAAGTGCAAAAAACACTTGTGATGAAGATGATGATAACAACTTTAACGATGATGACTTTACTAAGGACGCCATAGATGCTCTTTTAATAGAATGTGCTTGGGACCTTAAGGATATAAAAAGAAATGGGATCAACTTAGATAACCAGTACGAAGAGTTTCTGCTAACATTTTCAGATGGCGGAACTGTAACTGCTAAAAACTTAGTAGGTGATACTTTTAATGGCACATGGGAAACTTCTATCACTAATGATGGTGTGCTTTTAAACCTCATCTTTAATACCCTAGATGATTTAACATTAGAGTGGTTAGTTAATAGCCCTAGTGCAGATAAAATAGAATTATTTACTACACAAGGTGGGGATGAAATCATTTTAAGACAAAACTGTGATATACTAGCCGACAGTTATACAAGAGATGATTTATTGGCTGTGCTTACTACTGAATGTTTTTGGGTAATTTCAAAAGCACTAATTGGTGGTATCAATTATGAAGACAAATATATTGGAGTTCCATTATCATTTGAAAATGGAGGCTCTGCCAAACTTCGTGAAAAAGGAGAACTTATTAATGGAACTTGGTCCGTTAGCGAAGGAGCAGCTCCAGATCAACTTTTTATCTTTTTTATTACCGCATCTCCACCTGAGTTTAATGGTGGTGGATGGCTTCCTACCAGAGTGGAAAATGATAAGATAATATTAACCAAGTTTGGTGACGAATTGATTCTAAAACGCTTCTGCGAAAATGATCCGGATGCAGACCTGATTGACATAAGAACTAATATGGGCAATGGTGTATGGGAGTTGACACAATACATAGATAAAGGTGTAGATGAAACAAATATGTTTAGCGGGCTTCAGTTTGATTTTGATTATTTTGGAAAAACAGGAGGCTTTGCTGCTGCAATTGGTCAAGGACTTTCATTTGGTTCCTGGCTCACATTAAGAGATGATGATAATCAATTAAAATTCTATCTCAACTCAGAATTAGGAGCACCATACAATGAGTTAAATAAAAGATGGGATATTATAGAAACGGATGCTAACAGAATTGAACTGAGAGACTTTGCAGATGATGGTTCTGTAGAAGCTATACTTGTTCTTGAAAAAATATAACAATATAGTGTTTTAGGTTATCGGTAAAGGTTTTTAAATCTGCCGACTCAAAAGGCTGCTTCTTATAGAAAAGCAGTCTTTTCTTTTTAGTATACCACTTCCATAAAAATTAATTCTCAAATAGCCTGTAAATCATTAAATTTGCACTTCTTCAAAACCAGAAGTTAGTATGTTCGATAATTTAAGTGAAAAACTAGACAAAGCCCTACATGTACTCAAAGGACATGGACAAATCACGGAAATAAATGTTGCTGAAACCCTCAAAGAAGTACGTAGGGCTTTATTAGATGCTGATGTCAATTATAAAACTGCTAAAGAGTTTACCAGCACTGTAAAAGAAAAAGCCCTCGGCCAAAATGTATTGACCACATTGCAACCGGGACAGTTAATGGTGAAGCTTGTAAAAGATGAGCTTACAGAACTCATGGGAGGCGATGCCGCCGGAATCAATTTGTCCGGAACCCCATCCATCATCCTCATGTCAGGGCTACAAGGTTCCGGTAAAACCACTTTTTCAGGAAAATTAGCTAACTACCTTAAAAACAAAAAAACAAAAAACCCACTCCTTGTTGCTTGTGATGTGTACCGCCCTGCAGCTATCAACCAATTGCATGTTGTCGGAGAACAAATAGGCGTTGAAGTCTATTCAGAAGAAGGCAATCAGAATCCGGTAGCCATTGCTAAAAGTGCCGTAGCACACGCCAAAAAAAACGGCCATAATGTAGTCATTATAGATACTGCCGGGCGCCTCGCGGTAGATGAGGAAATGATGACAGAAATTGCCAATATTCACAAAGCCGTTAAGCCGCAAGAGACATTGTTTGTGGTAGATTCCATGACAGGGCAAGATGCTGTCAATACCGCGAAAGCATTTAATGATGTCTTGAATTTTGATGGTGTAATCCTCACCAAACTTGATGGGGATACAAGAGGTGGTGCAGCCCTCTCTATCAAATCTGTAGTCAATAAACCTATTAAATTTATTGGTACCGGTGAAAAAATGGATGCCATCGATGTGTTCTACCCTTCTCGAATGGCTGACCGGATCCTAGGTATGGGAGATGTTGTTTCGCTCGTAGAACGTGCACAAGAACAATTTGATGAAGAAGAAGCCCGCAAACTGCACAAAAAAATTGCAAAAAATCAATTTGGGTTTGACGATTTCCTGAATCAAATTCAACAGATAAAAAAAATGGGAAATATGAAAGACCTCGTCGGAATGATCCCCGGAGCTGCAAAGGCCATGAAAGGGGTTGATATTGACGATGATTCTTTCAAACACATTGAAGCCATTATCCATTCCATGACTTTAAAAGAACGCACACAACCCACTGTTATAAATGGTAGTAGAAAAGCACGGATTGCCAAAGGAAGCGGTACAAGTGTGCAGCAAGTCAACCAATTATTGAAACAGTTCAACCAAATGAGCAAAATGATGAAGATGATGCAAGGGGGCGGAGGCAAAAAAATGATGCAGATGATGAACCGAATGCGATAAAACTAAAAAACACCATAATGACTATTCTGGACGGAAGGAAAATATCCAATCAAATAAAAGAAGAAATTGCAACGGAAGTTGCTGAAATGAAGGCGCGTGGAGAAAAAGTACCTCACCTAGCCGCTATTTTGGTAGGCAATGACGGTGCAAGCCTTACCTATGTGGGCAGTAAAGTAAAAGCCTGTGAACGTGTTGGTTTTGAATCAACACTCGTCAAAATGCCCAATACCACCTCAGAAATAGAACTCCTCCGAAAAATTGACGAACTCAATAAAAATAAAGATATAGATGGGTTCATTGTACAATTACCATTACCTCCACAAATAGATACCCAAAAAGTAATTATGGCAGTTGACCCTGATAAAGATGTGGACGGATTTCACCCCACAAACTTCGGGAAAATGGCATTAGACATGAGTACTTTTATCCCTGCCACTCCTTTCGGGATTTTGGAATTATTGGAACGATACCAAGTAGAAACACAAGGAAAACATACCGTGGTTATAGGCAGAAGCCATATTGTGGGCAGACCCATGAGTATTCTAATGGGGCGAAAAGGATTTCCTGGAAATTCTACCGTTACACTTACCCACAGCCACACCAAAAACATTACCCAAATCACCTCACAAGCTGATATCATTATTTCCGCATTGGGAGTTCCCAATTTTTTAAAAGCAGAAATGGTCAAAGACGATGCCGTCATCATCGACGTAGGGATTACCCGTGTTCCTGATGAATCCGCACTAAAAGGTTACAAAATAGTAGGTGATGTTGACTTTGAAAACGTGTGTAAAAAAGCAAGTTACATTACCCCGGTTCCTGGAGGTGTAGGCCCTATGACCATTGCCATGCTTCTAAAAAATACCTTGTTAGCCAGAGAACAACACAGATCAGTTGAATGAATACAATCTCAAAATGTTAAAAAAAGCAAGTTTTTTACTTCTTTTTTGTAACTTTTTAGCTTTCACAGCTACATAATAGTGTCATAAATTAAACAGTAATAACAACAAATTATGAAACAAATTAAATTAGTAAGCCTTCTTTCTTTGGTCATCGCCTTCCTATGGTCTTGCCAAAAAGAAGAAAAAACAGCATTAACTTCCGGAGTTATGTTAGAAAACATGAATACTTCTGTAAATCCGGGAGATGATTTTACCAAATATGTTAACGGGACATGGATGGAAAAAACAGCAATTCCTGCTGATAAATCAAGATATGGAGCCTTTGATATTCTTAGGGACAACTCTGAGGAAAATGTCAAAAAAATTATCGAAGAATCTGCCGCAGGTACTTTTGAAAAAGGCTCCAATGAACAAAAGGTAGGGGATCTATATAAGTCCTATACCAATATGGACAAAAGAAATGAAATAGGCACAGCCCCTTTAGTGGAAGAATTAGCTAAAATTGAAACCATAACCAATTATGATGATTTAGCTACGTATTTTGCTTATGCCAATAAGGTAGGATACGCTGTGCCACTAAGCATCTTTGTATACCAAGACTTTAAAGACCCTACTATTTATACTGTATATGCATGGCAAGGAGGTATAGGCCTTCCTGAAAGAGAGTACTACCTAGCCCAAGATGCCCGATCAAAAGAAATACGTGAAAAATACGTAGCCCATGTAGCAAAAATGTTCGATTTAGCCGGATTGAAAAATGGGCAAAAAGCTTCCGAAACCATTATGGCGTTGGAAACTACCATTGCTGAACAACATATGAAAAAGGAGGATACCCGAAACATCCAGAAACTGTACAATATGTTTAGTGTATCAGCGCTTCCTGAGATAATGCCTGACTTTAACTGGGGGAATTTTATGAAAGAAGCCGGACTGGAAAAACAAGATAAACTAGGGATAGGAATGCTCGATTACACTAAAGCATTAAATGATATCATTAAGGCTACTCCTATTGCTACATGGAAAACATACCTACAATGGGGTCTAATCAATGGTACAGCTTCAAGGCTTACGGAAGCCATGGATAAGCAAAATTTTGAATTCTATAGTAAAGAATTGCGAGGTGTAGAGGAACAACGTCCCCTGTGGCGAAGAGGTGTTGCTACGGTAAACAGCGTATTGGGAGAAGTCGTGGGAAAAGTATATGTAGAACACTATTTTCCACCGGAAGCAAAAGAGCGTATGGAAGGATTGGTGGGCAACCTACTTAAAGCATATGAGGAAAGCATTAAAGAATTGGACTGGATGAGTGATTCTACCAAAGTGCAAGCTTTGGATAAATTAAGCAAGTTTACACCAAAAATTGGTTATCCAAACAAATGGAAAGATTATTCTAAACTGGATATTGATGCAGAAGACTTGTTTGGCAATCTTAAACGATCCAGTATCGTAGAGTATAATCGACAAATAGACCGTTTGGGAGGTCCTATTGATAAAGAGCTATGGGGAATGACTCCACAGACGGTAAATGCATACTACAATCCAACATTAAATGAAATTGTATTTCCTGCAGCCATTTTGCAACCACCTTTCTTTGACATGAATGCTGATGACGCAATTAACTATGGAGCCATTGGTGCTGTGATTGGCCATGAAATAGGACATGGTTTTGACGACCAAGGCAGTACATTTGATGGAGATGGTATGCTGAGAAATTGGTGGACAGATGCTGATAAAGAAGAATTTAAAAAACGTACAGGTGCATTAGTAGAACAATACAATCAGTTTGAAGTTCTGGATAGTGTTTATGTAAATGGTGCCTTCACACTTGGAGAAAATATTGGTGACCTTGGCGGATTGAGTATTGGTTTAAAGGCATATAAAATGTCTTTAGAAGGTGAAGAAGGGCCCGTTATGGATGGGTTTACAGCGGAACAACGTGTTTTCATTGGTTATGGCCAAGCATTTTTAGGAAAGTATAGAGATGAAGCATTAAGAGTGCAAGTGAAGACCGACCCACACTCACCTGGATATTTTAGGGTAAATGGTGCTGTTAGAAATGTACCTGAATTTTATACAGCTTTTGATGTGAAACCGGAAAACAAACTCTACCTATCTCCTGAGGAGCGGGTAAAGATTTGGTAATAAAAGAAACTGTCTGAAAAATCATGAAAGCTCCAAATATGTCATATTGAGCGTCCCGATAGCTATCGGGACGAAATATTTAATTATCGACAATTATAGAATTCTCGACTGCGCTCGAATTGACAAAAAAAATCACTTTTCAGACAGTTTTATTTTTTTATTTGTTCCTTACTTCTCCTTTACAGAGCAGGTGCTTATGCCAAAGGGTGCATAAAGCGGGCAAAAGCTCACAAAACTAGTTAGTAGAAATACGCCTGCTACCACTAGTAGAACGATTCCCAAAGTTCCTGTAATTACATGTGTAAAGTAAAGTGCCACTATTATGGCTGCAACAATGAAACGGATTATCCTATCCGCATTTCCCATATTTTTTTTCATGATTTATTTGATTTAGTTATACAAAAGATTCCACTATTATAACCACACTTGCTATAATCGTAATACATAAAAGACAGACCAATATTAATTTTAGTGTGTTTTTTCTCATTTGAAATGCTATCTAACAAATATCCATCATTATAATGAGTTATTGTGTAACATAAGTGGCACAAAACAAGTTCCTTAACCTTCTTTCAAAAGAACATAAAGTTAAAATGATTATTTAGCAAATAACTGATCAATATCTTTAAACGCCTTAAATTCAAGTGCATTCCCAGAAGGATCCTTAAAAAACATTGTAGCTTGCTCCCCAACCTGGCCTTCAAAACGTATATACGGTTCTATAATAAATGTAACCCCTTTCTTCTTTAAATCTTCTGCAAATACATGGAATACTTCCCATGGCAGCACTACTCCATAATGCGGTACCGGAACATGTTTCCCATCAACAGGGTTATGATGTGTTTTCGAAGTTGCATCCACAGGTTTATAATGAATCACCAATTGATGCCCAAAAAAGTTAAAATCAACCCAATGTTCACTGCTGCGACCCTCTTCACAACCAATGATTTCTTTATAAAATGTTCTGCATTCCGCTATATCATGAACCGGAATAGCAATATGAAAAGGATTTACAGATGTCATTTTTTATATATTTAATAACAATAAAAATATAAAAAAAGCAAATCAATCAATCCCTCCCTCTAAAGTTTTCTACTTTTTTATTTTAATGCAAAATTAGAAGGTTCTTACCGGTATCTTTTATGATATTGATCATTTTATCTACTGTATTGTTCTTTTATATTCAAAAATATTAATACCTTAACGTAAGATTGTGCTTTCATAAGTTGATTTATGAATAAAAAAATTAAAGCATTTTTTGTTGAAGTTGGAGCGTTGTCCTTCTTTGCCGGCCGTTTCATGAGAGAGGCCGTAAAACCTCCATACGAGTTTGCCGAACTACTCCGGCAAAGTTACCAGATAGGAAACCGATCGCTTACATTAGTAGGTTTGACCGGTTTTATTATTGGACTGGTACTAACATTGCAAACACGCCCAACACTCATAGAATTTGGAGCTGTTTCTTGGATGCCCAATATGGTTGGTATCGCTATTGTAAGAGAAGTAGGTCCTGTGATTACAGCATTGATATGTGCCGGGCGTGTAGCCTCGGGGATTGGTGCAGAACTGGGCTCAATGAAGGTTACCGAGCAAATAGATGCTATGGAAGTATCCGGAACGAATCCTTTTAAATATCTTGTAGTGACCCGGATCATGGCAACTACATTGATGCTCCCTATCCTTGTTGCTTTTGGTGATGTTTTTGCTTTATATGGTTCCTATCTTATAGAAAGCACCAAAGGAGATGTATCATTTCAACTCTATTTCAATAAAGTATTTAGCGCATTGGAGTATGGTGATATAATTCCGGCCATCGTTAAATCTTTCTTTTTTGGATTTGCCATTGGTTTGGTAGGCTGTTTTAAGGGATATTATTGCAAAAAAGGCACTGCTGGTGTGGGCATTGCGGCAAACACTGCTGTAGTGCTAGCATCCATACTTATATTTATCATAGATTTCATTGCTGTATTTGTAGCGGATATTTTTTATGATTTGTAATCAGGAATATGAAACAAAAGGTTGTAATTAACATAAAAGGACTAATAAAACATTTTGGTGACAACCATGTACTCAGAGGTTTTGATATGCAGCTACACGAAGGAGAAAATTTAGTCGTAATGGGCAAATCAGGCTCGGGGAAATCAGTAATGATCAAATGTTTGGTCGGTCTACTGCAACCCGATGCAGGAAGTATTGAAATTATGGGAAGAAATATTGTAGGGCTAAATCAGGAAGAATTGGATTCCCTACGTACAGAAATTGGGTTCCTTTTTCAAGGAAGTGCTTTATATGATTCTATGACGGTACGTGAAAACCTTAAATTTCCAATGAGAAGATCTATTCAGAAAGGTACCGATTCAGATGCATTAGTGATGGAAGCTTTAGAAAATGTCGGTTTGGTACATGCCGTAGATTTAATGCCGGCTGAACTTTCAGGTGGTATGAAAAGGCGGGTAGCTTTAGCACGGGCACTTATTCTAAAACCTAAAATTATTTTATATGATGAGCCTACCAGTGGGCTTGATCCTATAACAGCCAAGGAAATTATTCTGTTAATGATGCGGATTCAAAAAAAATACAATACTTCATCACTCATTATTACCCATGATGTAGATTGTGCCAGGGTTATTTCGAACCGGATGATTCTCTTGGTTGACGGAATTAATTATGCCGAAGGTACTTTTAAAGAACTATCTTCGTCAAGCGATGAAAAAGTAAAAGCGTTTTTTAAATAAAAGATACATGAATAAATCTGCCTCCGAAAAAATAAAACTTGGAATGTTTGTTATTATTGGGCTTGTTTTTATAGCAATAGCTTCTTATTTGATCGGGAATAAACAAAACTTATTTGAAAAAACATTTAAAATCTATGCTGTTTTTAATAATGTAAATGGTCTTCGTTTGGGCAATAATGTTCGGTATTCCGGTATTAATACAGGAAATGTCAACAATATTGAAATGCTAAATGATTCAACTATCATTGTTACAATGACCATAGAGCAGGAAATGATAAAGCATATAAAAAAGAACGCAGTGGCTGCTATAGGTTCTGACGGGCTTGTGGGCAACATGATTATTAATATCATACCGGGCGAAGGTAAAAGCACTGCAATAGCTCCTCGAGATACTATCCGTTCTTATAACAAAGTCCGGACAGATGATATTCTAAATACCTTAAGCGTAACCAATGAAAATGCAGCAACCCTAACAGCTGACCTCTTAAAAATAACTAATAGTATTGTTGAAGGGAAGGGTACTATTGGGATCCTCCTAAACGACACTATAATGGCAGCTGACCTAAAACAAACCATTACCAACTTAAAAGTTACAAGTAAAGAAGCTGCCTACTCTATCAATACACTTAACAAAATAATTGCTTCAGTAGACTATAAAGAAACTGTAGCTGGTGTCCTCTTAAGCGATACTGTTTCTGGAAAGCAGATAAAATCATTGATTACCAATTTGCATAGCTCTAGTGAAGGGATCACTATTGCTACAGAAAATTTGAATACCATCCTTAAAAATATAGAAGAAGGGGAAGGGGCTATTAACTACCTAGCTAATGATCCTATCTTTGTACAGCGATTGGATTCAACCATGAAAAACATCAACGAAGGCAGTAAACGGTTTAATGAGAACATGGAAGCACTGAAGCACAATTTTCTTTTCAGGGGCTATTTCAGAAGATTAGAGAAGAAAAATAAAAAAGAATAGCGGTATTTAAGTAGTTCTTTTTTCTATAGCTTTTTCACCAAGCCACCAACGTGTTTTGTATGGCTTTTCTACCAATCCAAACTTTTTTACGGCATGTACTTTTAAATGGGCAACCATTTCATCCACAGAATCAGTTATAAATAAAAGTTTTTGATCTTCTTGGTCAATACTTTCGTTTTCTGTCATAATTTGTATATGATGGTATAGCTCTTTGTGATATTCTTTTCCAAAAATTACCACAGGGAAGTGTTTGATCATTTTTGTCTGTATGAGTGTAAGCGACTCAAAAAGCTCATCAAGTGTTCCAATACCTCCGGGCATTACCACAAAAGCATATGAATATTTTATCAATAGAAATTTACGAACAAAAAAATACGGGATGTTAATCCACTTATGAAGGTATGGGTTTGGATCCTGTTCATGTGGTAAAATAATATTGCATCCTACAGAATGCCCTCCAGATTCATATGCTCCCTTATTGGCTGCTTCCATAATTCCAGGGCCTCCTCCGGTCATTACCGTAAATCCCATGTTGGCCAAAGCCTTTCCTACTTCTTCAGCTTGCTTATAATGTAAATTGTCCGGCTCAAAACGCGCAGAGCCAAACACCGTTACACACGGACCTAAAAAGTGCATCTTCCGAAAGCCTCTTATAAAGTGATATTGTACTTTTAATGTAAAAATAAATTCTTTCCAACGGGTTCGGGGCCCTTTTAAAAAAGAACCTTCTTCTGTTAAAAATACTTTCTCGTTATTCGTTTTCTTGCTCATGTGAATACAGATTTAAGGTGTACTTTTTATCGTTTTATCAAAGTTATTGATAATATAGTATATGTTCAATTTAAGATGGTTCCATCTCCCATTTCGATAATCCGGTCCGTCTTTTCTGCAAAATCCATATCATGTGTAACAACCAGTAAAGACAATCCTTGTTCTTGACTCAATTGCCTGAAGACATTGAATACATTCTCTGCATTATGGCTGTCTAAATTCCCTGTAGGTTCATCTCCCATTACAATGGATGGGTTGTTAATTAATGCACGGGCAATAGCTACACGTTGTTTTTCTCCTCCGGATATCCTTGAAGCTTTTTTCTTAGCTAAATGTCCTATCTCTAAAATATTTAGTTTATTCATTGCATCCTGTTCTATCTCTATAACTGTTTTTTTTCCTAATTTTTTAGCTGGGAGCATCACATTTTCCATAACGCTAAACTCCGATAGCAAATAATGAAATTGAAATACAAAACCTATATGCCTATTTCTAATTACAGAAAGTTCACGATGGTGCTTCCCCGTAACTTTTTCGCCATTTATAAACAATTCTCCTTCATAATCTGTATCCATTGTAGATAGAATGTACAATAAAGTAGATTTTCCACACCCTGATTTTCCCATGATAGAAGCAAATTCACCTCTTTTTACCTCAAAATTAATATCTTTAAGCACATGGAAAAGTACTGGCTTTTTAAAATATTTATTGATGTTTCTTGCTTCTAATACGGTGTCCATTTTTTAATCTTATTGCCCTCTTATAATCCTTACAGGGTCTATCCCTTTGGCCTTTTGAGATGGTAAGTATCCAGCCAAAAAAGTGGCCACTATGGCAAAAGTAATCCCTATTGCATAATATGATGGGTTATAGTTAATCGGATAGGTCTTTATAGTAGGTAGTGCTTCTGTCTCAAAAGGCACTGTATCTATAAAAGAAGCAAGGGCATACCCTATAAAAAGCCCTAATATGCCTCCTATAATCCCAATAATCATAGCTTGACTCAAAAAAATATACTGTACATCTTTTCCTGAAAAACCGGTTGCTTTTAAAATAGCAATGTCATTCATCTTCTCATAAATAAGCATATTGAGGATATTGTAAATACCAAAACCGGCAACAATAAGCAATGTAATTGAGACTGCGTATGTAATAAGGTTTCTAATGTTAGAACCTGTTTCAAACTGAGCATTAGCTGTATTAACATCTATTGCCGTAAGTTTAAATTGTTTTTCTATCGTTTTGGCCATAGGGGTTGCTTCATTAATGTCATGAAGTTTTACATTAATATCGGTAATATAGTTTTCCGCTTCCCCAAGGATACGTTGCACCGTTTTTATATTTGCATAACTTTGAATATTATCAATATCAGCAATCCCACTTTGATAGATGCCCACTATTTTTAAGGGGAAAACAGCTCCTCTCACAGTACTTATTTGAACACGGTCTCCCACATCAAGCGACATTTTATAGGCAATTCCGGCACCTATTAAGATAGCGTTGTCGCCCTTTTCCAAATCTTCTGGTGTCCCTTTTATGATATATTCATCGAAGTTAAATAACCGTGCTTCATCTATTGCATTAATTCCACTTAAATTTCCTCCTATTTCTATTGAACCTGCTATATAAAAAATTTGTGCCTGAAGTTGTGGAATAGCCCCTTTCACCCTTTTATCTTTATTTAGATAATTAATGATAGGAAGGGCATTATGGATTTTAGCAGGGTTTTGTTTAGGTTTGACCGAGTGTATTATTTTATGGCTGTTTTCAAAAGCAGTATATAGGTCTACCGGTTGTTTTTCTGAAGGTTTTATCTCATTGTATATATGTACGTGGGGGGTTCGGTTTAGTACAAGCCCATCTAACATTTCATTAAGCCCTGTCATAAAGCTCACTAAGGTAATATAAGCTCCTATGCCGAACATTACACCAAGTGCTGCTGTAGTAGTTTGTTTCCTTCTACTAATCAGATGCGTTTTGGCAATGCTTAATATAACGCTCCAATTCATCAGTCCTCGGGTTTATATATGTGGGTTTCTTTATTAATCCCTGAAATAACTTCTACAACATCCATATTGTGTAATCCGGTGACAATAGTTATAACCCCTCTCGCTGTTTTTACCTGATTTGTACCTATAAGATATACTTTAGGAATAGTAAGTACATTTTCTTTTTTGGCAATAATTATATTTCCTTCACCTGATAAACCGGGGTATAATACATCCGGTTGCCCCTTAAAAACTGCCTCTACGGTAAATGTTTGCGAGCGTTCATCTTTTTTAGGGTATATTTTATGGACTATTGCCTCAAAGACCGTAGCGTTATAGGCCTCTAATGTTACCAATACCGGTTGCCCTATAGCTACTTTCACAATATCTACCTCATCAACCAACATCTCAATAACAAAAGTATCTGTCCTGCCTATAGATGCCAATGGTTGCTGTGTTGTTATTGATTCTCCTGGGTTTTTATACAAGGCATACACTGTTCCATTTATTTTACTGGCAACCGTATAGTCATCTGTTGTTATAAGTGCCGTTTTATAATTGTTTTTTGCTTGCTCTAAAGCACTTTGCAACTCATTCTTTGTAGTTTTGTACCTGCTTTTAAGCAACCTAAGTGTATTGGCTGATAATTCATAACGAAGTTTTTTTGCATCAAAAGTTTCTTTAGTCCCTATATTTTGCTCCCATAGGTTTTTCTGCCGAAAATAGTTGATAGAATCATTTTGGTACTGAAGAAGTGCTGTCTTTATTTCTGTTTCCAACTGTGTTAATAGCGTTGCACTCCCTTTATAGTTTTTTTGAGCCAATTCTAATGCTAAACGAGCATTTTCCGTATTGAGTTTTGGCGTATTATTAATAACCTGAAGGATTGGAGTCCCCACAAGAACAGTATCATTTTCTTCCACCAGGTTCTTATCCAATATACCACCTACAGCACTATAAACTTCATACAAACTGTCCGGTTGGACAGTAACCGATGCATAAACTGATTCAACCAAATCGGTTACAGTTGGTTTTATATATGACTGATTTTTATTACAAGAAACTAAAAGAATAAAAAAAACTATTAATGAATAGAACAACTTCAATGCAAATCATTTTTTAATTAAGAGGTTAAATTACGAAGAAAATAAATGCATGAGAAATGACAGATATCATAACTTATGTAAAAGTGCTTTTTCATTCTTTTATTCTTCTTCTCTATTAGCTATTTCTATAGAAAAAGCAGGTAAACAAACAGCTACATATTCACAAGGTTCATCAAATGGATTGGAATATTGAACCCGCGTATGTTTTTCAATTTTAATGGATTGCCCTGCCTCCAAAACAACAATTTTATCCTCAATATTAAATTGCTTTTTACCTTTTAAAATTAGCGTATATTCATCAAATTCAGGGGTTTGAAAAGGCTCGCTCCACCCAGGAGGTGCTACCATCCGGGCAATGCTTATATCGGTATTTCCATCGGTGGCATTGCCAAAATGTTCCTCAATATGTTTACCATCATCAGTCGGAACAACAAAGGGTGTTTTTTGAATAGTATGGCTTTTTTTCATTTAATTATAAATAATGTTTATTTATTATTCCCACCCTATCATAAAATACTTGATTTTTGCATTGTCCGGAATTTGGACAGCTTCTATCTTTTGACTGGTATTATATCGGAGATCTGCCGGCAATTCTTTTTTATCAATCGTAAAATAGGCGTCTATTTCATTCACAAAAATCAACACATTGTTCATTGTATTTACAATTTTTGAAATCTTATGGTTATCCTTAATTGTTTTGAAAGTACTATTTACATTAACGCCTTTACCCGTTTTATAACGCTCGTCATAAATTTGGATATTTTCAATGGTTCGAATACTATCAGATGGTTTTGAAGGTGAAATTGTCATCAAATGCTTCCCTCCTTTTTCATATATTAAGTAACGGACTGTACTGGCATAACCAAAGCCTTTAATGCCTCCATCTTCATATATGGAGTCATTTGCAAAAATGCTATCTAATTCTTCAACTCCAGTTTCCTTAGTTAAATATCCAACTTGTCCTTTTGTTATAAGAAATGGATCCGTTTTTTCGGTACACTGCCAAAAAAACGCAACTAATATTACTATCAAAAAAATATGCTTTCTCATATCTATTATCTTCTTTTTTTACTTTTACTGATAATTCCCAGAACACCACGTATAAAAGTGGCACTTGTTACCACTTTTAAAATAGGTTTTACCCAATCTACTTGCTTCTGAGTAATTTTCTTTTTTGATTTGTTTTCTATTTTTTCACGTTCTTCCGCTACCTTTTGTTTTGCTTCTGCTGCTGCAATTTTATCATTTAATAACTCATACGCACTCTCTCTGTCTATTTCTTCATTGTATTTTTTTATAAGCTTAGAATGATCAATTACGTTTTTAAGTTCTTCTGCTGTTAACACATCCATACGGCTCATCGGTGCCCGGAGCATGGTAGCGGCAAGCGGCGTTGGCCGGCCTTTTTCATCCAATGCTGTAACTAATGCTTCCCCAATACCTAATGAGGTTAATACTTCAGTTGTCTTGTAATAATCTGATAACGGATAATTTTCTGCGGTTAGTTTTATAGCTTTCCGGTCTTTAGCCGTGAATGCCCTTAGGGCATGCTGTACCTTTAGTCCTAATTGGGAAAGTACAACATCCGGCACATCTGTTGGGTTCTGGGTAACAAAATACACTCCAATTCCTTTAGAACGGATAAGCTTAACTATATTTTCTATTTGATTGAGGAGAGCTTTCGAGGCTTCATCAAAAATAAGATGGGCTTCGTCTATAAAAAGCACCAACTCAGGCCGGTCACTATCACCTTGTTCAGGAAATGTAGCATATAGCTCTGCTAGTAAGCTCAACATGAAAGTGGAAAACAATTTAGGCCTGTCTTGTATATCTGTCAAACGGATGATATTGATGTATCCCCTACCATTTTGATCAATTCGTACCAAGTCGTCCACATCGAATGAGCGTTCTCCAAAAAAACGTTCAGCTCCTTGTTGTTCCAACTCAACTATTTTTCGAAGAATGGCTCCTGTAGAAGCAGTAGATATACGGCCATAAACATCCTCAAATGCTTCCTTGCCCTCATCTGTTGCGTATTGGAGAACCTTTTTTAAGTCTTTTAAATCTAATAGGGGCAATTTATTATCATCACAATATTTAAAAACTACCGCTAAGACCCCTTGTTGTGTTTCATTTAAATCTAATATCCTGGAAAGTAGTACAGAGCCAAACTCCGACACGGTGGCCCGCAATCGCACACCTTCTTGTTCGGAAAGCGACAATATCTCAACCGGAAAACCCTTGGATTCAAATGGAAAACCTATTTTTTCATGGCGTTCATCTATTTTAGGATGTCCCGAACTGGGCTGTGCAATACCGCTCAAATCACCTTTTAAGTCCATTAGAAGGACAGGGATTCCTTTATCAGAAAGGTTCTCAGCAATAATTTGTAATGTTTTTGTTTTTCCTGTACCGGTAGCTCCTGCTATAAGCCCATGACGGTTCATTGTTTTTAAAGGAATTTTTACATAGGCGTTGGTAACTGTTTCTCCATCTAGCATGGCAGCACCTAATGTTATATAATCGCCTTTCGTAGTATATCCAGTCGTAATATGGTCAAAAAAGGCTTGTTTTCTATCCATGCATTACAATTTTTTATAAAAATAGCGTAATTTTAATCAACTTAAAAAATCAACTGATGAAATCATCCATACTGTTTCTTCTTATTCTCTTTTTAACCGGATGCACTACAGAAAATACTCAGAAAAATGAGATTGTTTTTCACCCCTCACATATAGAACAGCGATTGAAAAATCCGTTTAGTGATGCTGTAGAAGCAAATGGCTTTCTATTTCTCACCGGACAAATTGGGTTTGATTATGAAGAAGGTGCCTTAGTGGAAGGCGGCATACAAACAGAAACGGAACAAGTGATTAAAAACATCGAAGCCGTCTTGGAACAGCATGAATTAACGTTGGACAACGTAGTTAAATGTACCGTTATTTTAAGTGATATTAATGATTTTGCTGCTTTTAATTCCGTATACAAACAATTCTTTACAAAAAAACCGGCCCGGACTACTTTTGCTGCTTCCGGACTGGCCCGAAATGCTAAAATAGAGATTGATGTGATTGCTAAGAAATAATATGATTAGCAACAATTCTTTTTCCCCTGAATAAAAGGGCATTTTTCGGAACTATAAGAGCAATAGACACAACAATCGCCCTGAAGAGGTTTTAGAATAGTTTTACAGTCGTTACATTCATAAAAATATTGACAAGCGTTTATTGGCATTTGCTCTTCTTTTTTATACCCACACTTTGGGCAGGTAATTACTGTACTGGTATTCATTTTTATTTTTAGACTTAACTACAAAGATATTCCATTAGGATTTAACAAACTTCAAACAATTCCTATCTTTACAGCATGATAAAAAATGAGGTTGCTGCATTAGTCGACAAAGGAGAAATGCTACCCTTGATGGAAGCATTTTACACCATTCAGGGGGAAGGGTATCATAAAGGAACCGCAGCCTATTTTATACGTATTGGAGGTTGTGATGTAGGCTGTCATTGGTGTGATGTAAAGGAAAGTTGGGATGCTGCTACCCATCCGCCCACTGCTATAAAAAGTATTGTGGAAAATGCAGCAAACTATTCAGATACGATTGTGGTTACAGGAGGAGAGCCATTGATGTGGAATATGAAACCATTAACTTCACAGTTAAAAGCAGAAGGGCTTAAAACACATATTGAAACTTCAGGAGCTTATCCACTTACAGGCATTTGGGACTGGATCTGCCTTTCTCCTAAAAAAACAAAGTTGCCTTTGGATGAAGTCTACATAAAAGCAGATGAATTAAAAATCATCGTTTATAATCAACACGATTTCATTTTCGCAGAAGAACAAGCTAAAAAAGTTGGTGAAAATTGTATTTTATACCTCCAACCGGAATGGAGCAAACGAGATAAAATTATCCCTGCTATTGTTGATTACGTAATGAAACATCCTAAATGGAAAGTGTCATTACAAACACATAAATATTTGAATATTCCTTGATTTATTTGCCTCCATTTGCCTGTAGGTCCTGAATGCATAATGCTTCCAATTGAGGTATGGTGTTATTAGACATCATATCTAAGCTCCCAAATTGTATTTGTGCTTCCATTAAACATCCGTCTACATTACAGTGGTTTCCATTTTCCGTGTCTAAATGATCTGAAGTCAACGGGGTACCCAAATCTACCAAACCTAAGATGTGTGCAAATTCATGCATTAGTGCAGCACTCTCAATAGTGGTACTCGTAATACCTGCATTGTTATTGGAAGCTTCAAAAATAGTGCTTTCATAAATCACAATAGATGTATTCCGGTATGCAGAGCCTAGTACTACTGAAGGACCATTGGTATTCTCCGAAGGTGCATCAGCGAAGAATATATAAACTGCTATTTCATTTCCTTCATTATAGTTCACTCTAAAATCTGTTTCTAAATCAGCTATTTCTTGTATCGAAAATTCATCATCATTAGGAGACGATACTTCCGTATACTCTACGGTAACTCCTCCGGGTTTAAATGTACGGTCATTGATAAAAGAAACCAGATTGGCTATCGCTTGGTCTGTAGGGCGAAAACCGCTTACGTATACTATTTCGAGCACTAAGCTTGTGAAATCATTTTGTGTGAGTAAATCTCGTGCTGAAGAACCTACAGGTTGTAAGTTAGCTGACCTATCAACAGGTGGTGTCACATCTTTGGGATCATTATCACTAGAACAGCTAATGATAAACAAGAACAAAAATAATACAGCTAATACATGTAATTTTTTCATAAAAACAGGTTTTATTTTAAGGGCAATCTTTCATAGTATAACAGCTTAAAAACGAAAAACCCCATATGATTGTTATAATATATTTAATACTGTCTGTGATAAAATACTATTTTTGAAATGTTATGAAAATAAATGAACTCTTAAAACAACTTCCACAACTTGCCAAAGATAAGTACAAAGAAAACAAAAAATATTTTTCAAAACTGAAAAAGAAACTCCCGAAAGATTTGGACTATCTAATGCAAGAACTTCATGAAGCTGAATTTCAGCACACTAACTGCCTTTCTTGTGCAAATTGTTGTAAAACAACTGGCCCTCTTTTTACCAAAGCAGATATAGAACGTATTTCCAAACACTTGAAATTAAAGCCTCAAAAATTTATAGATCAGTATTTAAAAATTGATGAAGACAATGATTATGTATTGCAAAATGTCCCTTGCGCTTTTTTAGATCATGAAAATTACTGTATGGTTTATAATGTCAGGCCTAAAGCTTGTAGAGAATACCCGCATACCGACAGAAAAAAGTTTCACCAAATAACCCATCTCACTTTAAAAAATATCGCTATTTGTCCTGCCGCATATAATATTGTAGAAGCCATGAAGAAACAAGTCCAAGTTTAATTTAACCTTTTAATTATAGATTAAATACTTTTTTCGCATTGTTTTGTATTTTTCCAAATCTGCTTCCCAAGTTTCTTTAATAGTTTCTTCTGTATTACCCAACTCTATTTGTTCTTGTAATTGTGTAGTTCCTGCCAATTTGGTGAAAAATGAATTAAAAAAAGAAGTTTTGTCTGTTGTTGCTTGGTACGTCTTTATCAACCACGACAGGTCTAAATAGTTTCTATCAGGTACCGCTCTTAAATCTTCTCCGTAACACTTTTTCCCTTCATGTAGCGGATATTTAGCACCTCCGTTAGGTTGTGGTATAAAAGAAAACCCACTTTCTGGTAGAAAAGGAGAACCGTATACCTGAAATTGCATGTCTGTGCCCCGGCCTACACTTACATGAGTCCCTTCAAAAAAGCAAAGGCTCGGATAAAGGTTAATAGCCTTATCGTTTGGAAGGTTTGGCGATGGGAATATCGGCAAACTATAGCTATAGCTTTTTGAATAATCTATACATTCTATAACTGTTATATCACATTGAATTCCACCGGTCAGCCATTTTTCACCATTGATCATCTGGGCATACTCCCCTACAGTCATTCCATGAACCACAGGTACAGGGTGCATCCCAACAAAACTTTTGTGCTGTATTTCTAAAACGGGGCCGTCTACATAAAACCCATTGGGATTGGGACGGTCTAAAATCAGCAAAGGCAATCCTGCTTCCGTACATGCTTCCATTACATAATGAAGTGTAGAGATATAGGTATAAAAGCGTGCACCCACATCCTGAATATCAAAAATAAGCATATCCAAGCCTTGCAATTGCTCAGGTGATGGTTTCTTATTTTTTCCATATAACGATATAATAGGTACCCCCGTTTTTTTATCAACACCGTCAATAACTGTTTCTCCCGCATCTGCTGTCCCCCTAAAACCATGTTCAGGAGCAAAAACCTTTTTCACATTTACGTCTAACGAAATCAATGAATCTACTAAATGTGTATATTCATCCGTATAAATATCAAAAAGAGCTACTACTTCATAAAAAATATCTTCTTCAGGATCGTAGGTCTCAAGTGTGTCGTTAACTTTAAAAGATTTAAAAATAACACTTGTTTGATTGGCTACCACACCTATTCGTTTTCCTTTTAGCTCTGGAAGGTAGTAATGGAGCCTGTTTGCTCCTACCGTAACATTTCTGTTTTGATCGCTGTATCCATAATAATTCCCTTGATATAAAGGTTTATTATTTTGCTTGTCCTTAATATTTTGGCTCTTTAAACAAGAGAAAAAAGCGAGGCATAATAATAAAACTGTATTTTTGAATTGTTTAATTGATATCATCTTTTGAATTTAGCATATTTCATAGCAAAACGGCTTATTACCGACAAACAATATAAAAATAGCATATCGGCACCAATAATAAAAATGGCGATTGCCGCCATTGCTTTGGGGTTAGTTATGATGCTGGTAGCTATTGCCACCGGCACCGGATTGCAGCAAAAAATACGAGAAAAAGTAGCTGCTTTTAATGGACATATCCAGATTTTTAACTATGATAGCAATAACTCTGCCGTTTCGTTAACCCCTATAAAGATACAGCAAGATTTTTACCCTGAATTTAACAACATAGAGGGGATAACACACATTCAAGCTGTTGCCACAAAGGGGGGGATCATTCGTACCGAGGATACTTTTGAAGGGGTCATTGCTAAAGGTGTAGGCACTGACTATCAATGGGATACATTTAAGAGTTATCTCATTGCAGGACGGATACCGGACTATTCCGGAAAATTGAATAATGAGGTGCTAATTTCAAACTATCTTGCTAAAAGACTTCACCTGAACATAGAAGATACTTTTTTTTCATTTTTCTTGAAAGATGATGGAGGCCAGATACCCAATCAACGAAATTTTAAAATAGTCGGCATCTACGAAAGTGGTTATGAAGAGTTTGATGCTACCTATATTTTCACGGATATTCGTCATATCCAACGAATGAATAAATGGAAAGAAGATGAAATTGGCAATTTTGAAGTGTTTATTGACGATTTCTCCAAAATCAAAGAAAAAGGACAAGAAATTTATGGTAAAACGCTTTCTACGCTTGATTCACAAACGATTACCGATAAGTATAACTATATTTTTGAATGGATCAATTTGTTTGATTTTAATATTGCCATTATTATCGGAATTATGATCCTTGTTGGAGGGTTTAATATGATTACTGCTCTGCTTGTTCTCATTTTAGAGCGTACACAAATGATCGGTATATTAAAAGCACTGGGAAGTACGAATGCCAACATCCGAAAAATATTTCTTTACAATGCCACTTACTTGATTTTAATAGGGTTGTTTTGGGGAAATGTGATCGGGATTGGGTTGCTACTCATTCAAAAATACTTTGGTTTCATAAAACTAGACCCTGCTACCTATTATGTCACAGAAGCTCCTGTATATTTAAATGTAGGGAATATCCTAGCCCTAAATGCAGGCACTTTGATTTTATGCCTAATCATGTTGCTCATCCCTTCCTATATTGTATCTAAAATAACCCCTGTGAAAGCCATCAGGTTTGAATAGTTTTTATCATGTTTTATTTCTTTCTCAAAATATTAAAAAACTATAAATCATAGACTATAAATTCAAAATCATCCGTCCTATTTATTACCTTTGCCACTTCAAAATAATGACATGGAATACGCAAAAAACATCCTCGAAACTATCGGAAACACACCATTAGTAAAACTCAATAAAATTACTAACGGAATTGATGCATTGGTTTTGGCAAAAGTAGAAACTTTTAATCCCGGAAACTCCGTAAAAGACCGTATGGCTGTGAAAATGATAGAAGATGCAGAAGCAGATGGGCGATTGAAACCCGGAGGGACTATCATTGAAGGGACTTCAGGAAATACAGGCATGGGGCTTGCCCTTGCGGCAATTGTTAAAGGATATAAGCTTATTTGTGTTATTAATGACAAACAATCCAAAGAAAAAATAGATATCCTACGGGCTGTAGGTGCCGAAGTTATTGTATGCCCAACTAGTGTGGAGCCCTCAGATCCTCGTTCCTATTATTCCGTTTCTAGGCGATTGGCCAAGGAAACTCCAAACTCTTGGCATGTAAACCAGTACGACAACCCCTCTAATGCACTAGCCCACTATGAACAAACCGGGCCCGAGATATGGAAACAAACTGAAGGAAAAATAACGCATTTTGTAGTGGGCGTGGGAACAGGAGGTACTATTTCAGGTGTTGGGAAATACTTAAAGGAACAAAATCCAAACATAAAAGTATGGGGAGTTGACACATATGGTTCTGTGTTTAAAAAATACCATGAAACAGGGATTTTTGATGAAAATGAGATATATCCGTACATTACGGAGGGAATTGGAGAGGATATTTTACCTGAAAATGTGGATTTTAGTATTATTGACGGGTTTACAAAAGTAACTGATAAAGACGCTGCTATTTTTACCCGAAAACTAGCCAAAGAAGAAGGTGTTTTTGCAGGGAATTCGGCAGGAGCAGCTATCAAAGGTGTACTTCAATTAAAAGAACATTTTAAACCGGATGACATTGTAGTAGTCCTTTTTCATGATTCAGGAAGCCGGTACGTGGGTAAAATATTTAATGATGACTGGATGAAAGCACAAGGGTTTTTAGAATAACAATTCTTTCTCGGTTTGATTATTTTTTCATTAAATTCTGCATAGACTTGAAAAATCTGTTGAAAGACATTCAATACTCATACACTTTTCTGTCTCTAACTATTTATTATCGATTATTCACCATAAACAAAGCATTGGCAAAAAACAGTTTGCCGTTTTCCCAAAATCCTCTAAACAAGGGGTTGTCTATCATATAAACCACATTGCCACGCCCATAGTTTTCTGCACCAAATACTAATGATTTTGGCACTTGTTTTTGGGCTTCGCTTCCCGCAAAACCAGCTATAGGAGTTCCTTTATTTTCAATATATACTACATTTCCTTCCTTTAGGTATTCGTAGCTATTACTGGTTAACTTTAACGTGAAATAATTTCCGCCATAACCGTACGCCAATGGATGTGAAGTATCTACTTTTGTTTTAAATATGGCTCCTGTAATATAGTTTTTTACCCGCCCACGTTCCTTATCTTCATAAGCTGAGGGCATTATTTCTTCTTCATCCTTATGCTGTTCTTTTTCTTTCAGGCCAAACCCATTATCCCCTGTAAGGATATTAACAGCACCTCCTATAGCAATTAGTTTGCCTCCGTTGCCTACCCATTCTTTTATATGTTTCATTCGTTTTTCCGTAAAAAAATCACCTCGCCAAGCTTGCGGAAGTATAAACACCTCATATTTCGATAAATCTACATTATCAAAATAATCAGTATCGATTACTGCTACCGGATAACCTAGTTGCTGCTCGAAAAAGTGCCAAACTTCTCCAAAACTTAATGTAGACACAGATCCCCCTGAGAGTATCGCTGCTTTCACATTTGGAATCATTTTTACAGCACTAGACCCGAAATCTTTCCCACTATCCACAAATCCTGTTCGAGTGGCTGTTAAGTTTCTTCCATACTCATATGCAATAGCTACAAGTTCTGTGTCAAAATTTTCCTTGTTTTTGTTATCTGTACGGGTAATGATCAGACTTCCCCGTTCAAATCGCTCCCCTTCTACTGAAAATGGTTCTTCATGGTAACGCACACGGAAGTTCTTATTTAAAAGCGCCGCTAAAAAACGGGCATCCTCCATACTGTTCCACTTTGTTACATAGGCATATGCATTTTCATATGCTTTGTTAGATACTGTAGAGGCTACCTCTAACACAGTGCTATTGACTATTGTTTCTGAGGCAATTGCACGCAACCCATATGCATAAGGAAGCGACCATGCCGTAATATCATAGGTAAGCGAATCGCTCAGCTTAGTTTTAGGTTCAAAAAGTACTTTTACTAATTTTCCTTTCATTTGATCGGTATGAACAACCAAATCTGCAGAAGTCGTTTTTATACTACCGGTTTTTCCTATACTATAATCATATCCTTTTACAGTAGTTGCACTTGCATTTCCATATGTAATTTCATGTTGATCCAAAAGCTTTTTTAAAGCATTGATTTTATCAGGGTTTCCGCTCATTACATAGCTTCTGTATTTGAAACGTTTATCTGCATAAAACTTTTTAAATTCATCATTTAGTTTTTCAGCATTTTTACTGGCAATCTCCACCGTAGAGAGCCCGGTTGTATTATGATGCGCAATCCGGTCCTTTAGTGTAAGTGTATCACCATAACTAGTCAATACTCCCAATCCTGCTCGCCCACTTCCTCCTTGCTCATAAGTCATTCCGATGGCACCATTATATGTAGGATAGGTATCACCGTAACTGGGATAAAGCAAATCAAAAATTTCTTTTGTAAAATAGAACCACCCATTCGCATCAAAATACTTTGCATGGTTTTTTCCTATAGTTACCTGAAAATCGCGTTGCCATTGTGTAATCACCTCATGTAACGGCTCTGCTGCAGGTGCAAAATAATAAGGGTTATCCACTCCTTGCTCATGGAAATCAACATGTACATGCGGTAACCATTTATTAAATATTTTTAAGCGCTGTTGGCTCTCTTTTTGAGTTACCCAAGCCCAATCACGGTTAAGATCGAACATATAATGGTTGGATCGCCCGCTTAGCCACCCTTCATGATGTTCCTTACTGTTCGGATCATTATTATATGGCGTGTTTTTGAACTGATTGTACCAATTCACATAACGATCACGCCCATCTGGGTTGATACAAGGGTCTATAATAACAACTGTGTTGTCTAACCATGCTTGTTTTTTAGATATCAGTTCATAGAGGGTCTGCATAGAAGCTTCTGTACTAACACTTTCATTACCATGGACATTATACCCTAACCATACAATAGCTTCAGAAGGGCTTCCTTCTCCTTTTATCGTTTTAAGGTGTTCTTGACGGATTTCTTCTAAATTATTGCCATTAGCCTTTGATGAAACATAGGCAACCATTAATTTCCGTCCCTCATAAGTTTCTCCATAAACTTCCAGTTTTACCATTTCAGGAACAGTTGCTGCTACATATTCATAGTAATCCATTACCTGATGGTGCCTTGTGAAACGAGTACCCAGTTCATACCCTAAAAATGTAGAAGGAGATTGAATGTTTTGTGAAATGGAAACAATAGAAAAAAAAGAAAGCACAAGAGTATATATAAATCTCATTTGTTACAGTGTTTATTGATATCTTTCCAAAGCTACTAATTAAAATACAAATTGTATAGTAAACATCTTAACGTATTTTTAGGAATCGAAAAAAGAAAGAATTTTATCTTTACCGTCTAATTTTTTCACTTTCTGTATGTCAACTGATTGTATTCCTTTTAAGGAAACCGGATATTTTTCAACACTGATATGTGATTATATTGATGCTAACAATAGCTTAAGACATTTTTATAACCGCTATCCGAGCATAGAAAATTTTAAAGCTCAAATAACAGAAAAGGCAACATCCTATTCGCAAAAATCAAGAGACATTCTCGTTGATGCTCTTGTAGCCCAGCACGAAAACATTCATTTATATGAAGCTACAAAAAAGAATCTTTCCCTTTTAAAAAATAGCACGACCTATACCATAACAACCGGACATCAGTTAAACTTATTTACCGGGCCTCTTTATTTTTTGTATAAAATAATTGCTACAATTAATCTGGTAAAAAAATTAAAAGAGCAATATCCCGAATATGATTTTATCCCTATATATTGGATGGCCACAGAAGACCATGACTTTGATGAAATCCGGTATTTCAATTATAAAGGCAAAAAAATTCAGTGGGACAAACAGGTAGAAAATAACAACCAGGGTGCTGTAGGGGCATTTTCTAATGAAGGGTTGGAAGCAGTTTCTGATTTGTTTTCAAAAGAATTGGGCATAGGAAAAAAAGCTGATGCAATCCGAAAGTTATTCAAAGAAGCATACGCTAAACATAACACACTTTCCGAAGCTACCCGTTACCTAACCAATGAACTCTTTAGTGAATATGGATTGGTTATTATAGATGGCAATGACAAACAATTTAAACAACTGTTCATTCCATACATGGAAGAAGAACTTTTGAAAAATACCTCGTATAAAAAAGTTTCCGAACAGGCAGAAAAATTAAATAGTATTTCCTATAATGTTCAGGTAAACCCAAGAGAAATTAACTTATTTTACTTAATGGAAAATAAGCGGGAACGCATCATTGAAAAAGATGGAATATACTTTGTTAATGATACTGACCTGCAATGGAAAAAAGATGATTTCATCAAACACTTAAATAAAAATCCCGAGCGATTTAGCCCTAATGTGATACTCCGTCCACTCTATCAAGAAGTTATATTGCCCAACCTATGTTATATTGGAGGTGGTGGTGAAATTGCTTATTGGCTGGAGCTTAATTCTTTTTTTAATGCTGTGAAGGTTCCTTTCCCCATGCTGCTTGTTAGAAATTCAGCATTGATACTATCAAAAAACCAAGAACAAAAACTTAAAAAACTAAACATCGCCCCTCAGCAACTTTTTCTAAAACGCAATGAATTGATCAATCAAAAAATAAAAGACATTTCCGATATTTCTATTGATTTTACACCTCAGAAAAATCATTTAAAAGAACAATTCAAAGCACTGTATGAACTTGCAAAACAAACTGATAAATCTTTTCTAGGGGCTGTTAAGGCACAAGAGGTAAAACAATTAAAAGGGTTAATTAAACTGGAAAAGCGGTTGCTAAAGGCTCAGAAACGAAAATTAAATGACCATGTAATACGGGTTAGAAAAATACATGAAGCGCTATTTCCCAATGAGAGTTTACAGGAAAGGATTGTTAATTTTGCTGAATTCTATGAGAACTATGGCAATGATTTCATAAAGACTCTAACTAAATCCATAAACCCTCTTCAACCAGGTTTTATTATTCTCATATTAAAATAAAAATACATGTTAGCTGCTTTTAATCAATCATTTATCCCGTTATTTTTTACTATGTTTGACATTGAAATTTTGAATCGTTAATAGATGAAACGTTACTTTTTTTTAATAGCATTGCTTATTCTCATAGCTTGTAAGGACACTAAAAAAGAAAAAAAAGAAAGTTTTATTACTCAATTTGAATTGAGCAATGGCACAGAAACACCTGTTTATCAGGAAGTTATTGATTATTATATTGAACTGGCGCGTGAATTCCCCTCTATAAATATCCAGACGATGGGGCAAACAGATAGTGGTTATCCGCTCCATATAGTTACATACAATGCTGCTGGTGATTTCAACTTTTCTAAATTACGTGATCAAAATACCATCATCCTTATCAATAATGCCATTCACCCGGGAGAAAGCGATGGTGTAGATGCAACTATGCTATTGTTCAGGGATTTGGCCAAAGGCACTGTCAATGCTCCTAAACAAACTGTATTAGTCACCATTCCTATCTACAATATTGGTGGGGCCTTAAACAGAAACACTACTACAAGAGCTAACCAAAATGGCCCTGTAGCCTATGGTTTCCGGGGCAATGCCCGAAATTATGACTTAAATAGGGATTTCATTAAAAACGATACACAAAATGCACGGTCTTTTGCAGAAATATTCCATTTGGTACAGCCTGATATTTTTATAGATAATCATGTAAGTAATGGCGCTGATTATCAATACACTTTAACACATCTTTTTACACAACATAACAAATTAGGTGGCAATCTCGGAGGTTATCTCCATACGCAATTAATGCCAAAATTGGAAGCCGATCTTGCAAAAAAAGAATGGGACATTACTCCCTATGTAAACGTATATAACAGAGTTCCGGAAAGCGGATTTTCCCAATTTATGGATTCCCCTAGGTACTCGACTGGTTATACCTCCCTATGGAATACCTTAGGTATGATGGTAGAAACACACATGCTAAAACCCTATAAACAACGTGTAGAGGGTACCTATGAGATTATGAAAAGTATGGTTTCCATTGCTGATAAGGATTATGACAGTATAAAAAACCTCCGTAAAGAAGCCTTTGAAGCTTTTCAAAATAGCAAAACGTATGCACTAAATTGGGGAATTGACACTACACAAACCACAGTACTTCAATTTAAAGGTTTTGAGGCCGATACCATTACAAGTGATGTCACAGGACTTCCAAGACTTAAATACAATACCGATCGCCCTTTTATAAAAGAAGTTGTTTATCAAAATTATTTTAAAGCAGTAAATGAAGTAGAAATTCCGGAAGCATACATTATTCCACAAGCGTGGAGCGAAGTAATTCAACTTATGAAATACAACAACATAGCAATGAAAACAATGGTGAACGATACCCTTATTTGGGTAGAAAAATATCGGATAACGGATTATAAAACCCGTCCTTCTGCATATGAAGGCCACTATCTACATTACAACACTAAAGTTATTTCTGCTCTTGATAGTATTGCTTTTAGGAAAGGAGATATCATGGTAAAAACCAACCAGCCCGGAATACGGTACCTACTGGAAACCCTAGAACCTGAAGCTCCGGATTCCTTTTTCAATTGGAACTTTTTTGATACTATTTTGCAGCGAAAAGAAAACTTTTCTCCCTATGTTTTTGAAGATATCGCCAAACAAATGCTTGATAGTGACCCTGAACTTAAAGAAGCTTTTGAGGCTAAAAAGTTAGCAGATCCTGATTTTTCATCAAATGCATATGCCCAACTTAATTGGTTATATGAACACTCCGCTCATTATGAAAAAGCACATATGAATTATCCGGTCTATCGGGTTCCTAAGCCAACTAATAATCCTTGAGGAGCGATTTAATGTTTTGATATGAATTTTTAAGAGCCTCCGGTATTTGTGTTGCAGACTTCCATTCAACATGTTCAATACCTTCTTCACATTCTGCAACCAGTTCACCTCTATACTCGGTTTTCATTGTAAACCAATGTGTTTCCTTTAACTTGTACTTCCCGTTCCTTTTAAATATATGATAAGTCCTTGCTAAAAAATTATCGATCACCAGTTTTTTTACCCCTGTCTCCTCTTCTACTTCACGAATAGCTGCCTTTTCAAGGGTTTCTCCCTTATCAACTTTCCCTTTCGGAAGGTCCCATTTACCATTTCGAAAAATAAAAAGCACTTCTTTCTCTTTATTCAAAACCAATCCACCGGCAGCAACCACTAATGACATTTTCTTCTTAAGAATGGGCAATAGTTGAGATGCATCAAGATGATACAAATACGCTGCTCTGATCTCTTTTTTCGTAAGTTGCCGTATCACTTCCTCCATATTCACCGTTTCAAATAAAAACAACTTAAAACCTGATTCTTTTACCAGCTTGTTTGTTAATACAATACGATGATCGTTCACAAAAACTTCATACATTTGCACCATGGTTCTAGATAAAGAAATTGCTAAAAAAACAGCCGAACTGTTATTACAAATTAATGCAATAAAATTGAATCCTAAAAATCCTTTTACATGGGCTTCAGGATGGAAATCACCTATCTATTGTGACAACAGGATTATCTTGTCTTTTCCTGCCATCAGGAACTTTATCAGAGAACAAATGGCAAAACAACTAGAAAGACAATATGGAAAACCCGACGTAATTGCCGGGGTAGCTACCGGAGCCATTGGTATTGGCATGCTTGTAGCAGAATACATGGGGTTGCCTTTTGTATATGTGCGACCTGAGGCTAAATCGCATGGAAGGCAAAATCAAATTGAAGGTTTTCTAGAAAAAGGACAAAATATTGTGGTGGTTGAAGACCTTATCAGTACCGGAAAAAGTAGTTTAAATGCTGTTTATGCATTAAAAGATGCCGGTACAACTATCAAAGGTATGATCGCGATCTTTTCTTATGGTTTTGAGATATCCTTAAAAAACTTTGAAAAAGAAAAAGTAAATTTATGTACCCTGAGCAATTATGATATGCTATTAGAGCAAGCTATTGCAACAAATTATATTAACGAAAAAGAATTACAAACTTTAAAAGATTGGAAGTCCAATCCATCCGAATGGACTCCCTAGAATCCCTAATTAGGTTATGAATATACAAAGTCCAAAAGTTACTGTCAACAAATCTGCACAAGAATTATTTGAGCTTTTGAGTGATATAAAAAACTTTGAAAAACTCATGCCAGAAAACATGAGCAAGTTTGAAGTCCTCGAAGCCGACACTTTTGTTTTTGCGCTAAAAGGAATGCCCGAAATTGTTCTTAAGCTTAAAGAAAAACAACCTTTTGATAAAATAATTTTGGGTGCTGCAAGCGATAAGCTGCCTTTTACACTGACCGCAGATATTCATGAAATCGAAACAACAAAAAGTGAAGCACAATTAACTTTTGAAGGTTCTTTTAACCCTATGATGGCCATGATGATAAAAGGCCCTATTACTAGTTTTATCAATACCCTTGCAGAAAAAATGAAAACATTATAATTGAATTTTATCCATCTCAGTAAAGAAGTTTTACTTCTTTCAGCTCAAATTCTTTCATTACTTCATCTTCTAGCAAAACTTTTAATCTTCCGTCATTAGAAATTCCTTTTATATACCCCATGAATAATTGCCCCTTAGCATCTTTAAATGTCGAAGGCTTATCCTTTCTGAAAAGACATGCTTCATAGGTTTGAGATAATTCCTTAAATATCTTTTCGATGATATATTTTTCATATATCTGTAATTTTTGAATGATCCGTTGTACGAGTTCATCCAAATCATAGCTTCGTCCTGTTAACAATTTTAATGAGGTAGCATTCAATAAACCAGAAAAATCTGTTTGGTTGACATTTAACCCAATTCCTATAATAGTATTATATAACTGCCCCTGTTTTATGACATTTTCTATGAGAATCCCACATATTTTTTGATTTGCTGACAAAATGTCGTTCGGCCATTTGATTTTCAACTGTGGGATCGTCAATGATTGCAAAACATCATAAACAGCCAATGAAACTGCTATATTCAAGTAAAATTGCGCTGTTCTGTCAACACACAAAACCTTCTTATAGATACTACAGGTAAGGTTTTTGCCCGGTTCCGACTTCCAGGAAGTGCCCATTTGCCCTCTCCCGCCCGATTGGTATTCTGCAAGTACTACTGTATAATCATTCAGTTCTTTTTCACCACTTAATTTTTTTAAAAAACTATTTGTAGAATCAATGGCATCAAGTTTGATCATATCCATGAAGACAGCATTTGATTTTATTATCTAATCTTATGTTAATTTGAATGGTCGAAAAGACAAAAAAGTAATAACTTTGCGTAAAGTAAATAAATTTAATGGCAATAAAAAAAAGTAGTCCTGATCAACTCATAACACTTATTATCAAAGGAATAGAAGAAGTAAAAGGAAAAGATATAAGTATTTTAGACTTGAGAGCTATTGAAAATACTGTTTGCGACTACTTCATTATTTGTAATGGTACTTCAAATACACATGTAAATGCCATTGTAAATTCCATCCAGAAAACTGTTAGTAAAGAAAATAAAGACAAGCCTTGGCATGTTGAAGGCTCAGATAATAGTGAATGGATTTTAATGGACTATGTAGATGTTGTAGTCCATGTATTTCAAAAACAGACCCGAGAATATTATGACATTGAAGGATTATGGGGTGATGCAAAAGTTAATTCCATTCCTTCTAATTACTAAAGTTAAAAACACAAAATGGCAAAGAAATATAATAGAACTCCTAATACAAACCCTAAAAAACCAAGATTTAGCTCTTACTGGGTCTATGCGGTAATACTCATAGTCATTATTGGAATGCAGTTTTTCTCTGGAGGAGGTGGATTTCAGAAATTAGCCCCTACTACACCTTCTGAGCTTCAAGAGTTTCTAAAAAATGGGGATGTTGAAGAGATTGTTATTATTACCAATACGCGACAAGCAAAAGTATTCCTTACGGAAGAGGCTTTAACGAAAGACATTCATAAAGACATTGGCACAAATTCTTTTTTGCCTTCTACAGGAAAAACACCTCATTACGAGTTAAAGTTTGGAGACCTTCAAAATTTTGAAAATGAAATTAAAAAAACCAAACAGGACAATAACCTAGATACTATCATAGACTATGATACCGAATCCAATCTGTTCGGTGACCTTATACTTACATTATTGCCATTTGTTTTAATTATTGTCATATGGATTTTTATTATGCGACGTATGTCAGGTGGCGGTGGCGGTGGTGCAGGTGCTCAAATATTCAATATTGGAAAATCGAAAGCACGCCTCTTTGATGAAAAAATAGATACTAAAGTAACTTTTAAAGATGTTGCAGGATTAGAAGGCGCCAAAGAAGAAGTCCAGGAAATTGTTGAATTTCTAAAGAAACCTGAAAAATATACTTCATTAGGAGGTAAAATTCCAAAGGGTGCTTTACTTGTAGGCCCTCCGGGAACCGGAAAAACCCTTCTTGCTAAAGCAGTAGCAGGAGAAGCAAAAGTACCTTTCTTTTCATTATCCGGTTCTGACTTTGTAGAAATGTTTGTTGGTGTAGGTGCCTCTAGGGTAAGGGATTTATTTAAACAAGCAAAAGATAAAGCCCCTGCTATTGTTTTTATTGATGAGATAGACGCTATCGGACGTGCTCGGGGGAAAAACAACTTCACCGGCTCAAATGACGAAAGAGAAAATACTCTTAATCAACTACTAACAGAAATGGATGGTTTTGGCACTAATACCAATGTCATTGTATTGGCTGCTACAAACCGGGCAGATATTCTGGACAAAGCATTGATGCGGGCCGGAAGATTTGATAGGCAAATCTATGTAGATTTACCCGATTTACGCGAACGTAAAGAAATTTTTGAAGTCCATCTCAGGCCTATTAAGGTTTCTGAAACATTGGATATGGATTTTCTTGCAAGACAAACCCCCGGTTTTTCAGGGGCAGATATTGCCAATGTTTGTAATGAAGCCGCCCTTATAGCAGCAAGAAATGGAAAAAAGGCAGTAGACCGGCAAGACTTTCTTGATGCGGTAGACCGTATTGTTGGTGGGCTGGAGAAGAAAAATAAAATAATTACCCCTGAAGAGAAAAAAACCATCGCTTATCATGAAGCAGGTCATGCTACTGTAAGCTGGATGTTGGAACATGCCGCTCCTCTCGTAAAAGTGACTATAGTTCCCAGAGGACAGTCTTTAGGTGCAGCATGGTATTTACCGGAAGAACGTTTAATTGTAAGACCTGACCAAATGCTCGACGAAATGTGTGCAACATTGGGAGGAAGGGCTGCTGAAAAAATTATTTTTGACAAAATATCTACCGGGGCGTTAAGTGACCTTGAAAAAATTACCAAGCAAGCGAGAGCAATGGTTACTATTTATGGGCTTAATGAAAAAATTGGCAACCTCACTTATTATGATTCTACTGGACAAAGTGATTACAGTTTTACAAAACCATATAGTGAGGAAACAGCACTCACTATTGATAAAGAAATTTCCCGAATCATAGAAGAGCAATATCAAAGGGCAGTAAACCTTCTTGAGGAAAATAAAGATAAGCTCATCGAGTTAGGTGAACGACTCTTAGAAAAAGAGGTTATTTTTAAAGATGACCTTGAAAAAATATTTGGCAAGAGACCCTATGAAAAAGAAGACATGCAAGAAAAGGAAGCAGGTAAAGAGAAAGAAGATGTAAAAGAAAAGTAACCTCTTTGAATGCATGTCACATAAATTATCTTGTCAATTAGCCAATAAATTCCTTAAAATGACAGATATTTTATAATTTTATGGAAAATTCACAGTCCCCTGTATTTAAATGAGTTTATTCAAGAAATTTTTTGGACGAAAAAAAGAATCTTCAGAAGAGAAAAACATTGTTAAAAGAGGGAAATTTATGCCTGAAATAAAACTCCCTGTGGATGAAAAGTTCACTATCAATTTCAAAAAGAATGGAGGGAAGTTCATATACTGTGAATCTATGGAAGAAATTCATGAAAACTTCTCTAATATTCTTAAAGAAAATGCATGGGAAAAAACCAAAATATATTGTATAGACACTTCATTACAAGAAAAATTTGAAAAGCATAATGTGATTTTCTCTAAAAAAAATAATGGTTCTACATTGTTTTTGACTTGTTGTGAAAACCTAGTAGCAGAAATAGGGGGCATCTTGGTATCTTCTAATCAAATTGGAGAAGAAAAATTAAAAACACTTCCTGATAATTTTATAGTTTTTGCAGCTACCAGCCAGCTTATAAATACCATTGGTGAGGGCCTTAGACGAATTAAAAACAAAAGCAGTGGAAAAATTCCAACCAACATTACTACCATAAAACATTTCAATACCGATCAGGAAAACGATTTTCTCTCTTACGGAAGTAGCTCAAAAAACCTATATTTGCTTCTACTCGAAGATTTATAAGATGAAAGAGTTTCTTAAGCGTTCTATTACGGGAATTTTATATGTTTTGTTATTGCTTGCCGCTGTTTTTTTGAGTACCGATGCATTTGATTTTTTATTTCTTGCCTTTGGATTAACCTGTATCTATGAATTTAAGAAGCTTATAAAGCTAAGAGGGTATTATATTTTTATAGCATTTATGGCGCTTTGGTGGCTGTTTATTTACTTAATAAAGGAAAAAAGTGTCATTTATACGTTTTTAGTTATTTCATGTGCTGTAAATATCTTTTTAATTACTTTTTTATTTTCAAATAAAGAACATCGCTTTTCTAATACCCAGAAGTTTCTAATTACACTTTTTTATATTGGAGGGGGAAGTATTTTTTTAACAATGATTCCATACAAAGATGACCACTTTGCAAAATACATGATAATCAGTATTTTTATATTGATTTGGGTAAATGACTCTTTTGCTTTTTTGGTAGGGAAAGCTTTTGGGAAAAATAAACTTTTTAAAAAAGTATCCCCAAAGAAGACCATAGAGGGTGCTTTAGGAGGTTTCATTTTTGCACTGATCGCTGCTTTTTTGTTATGGAAATATGGTCATGAAATGCATATGAAAGAGTGGATGATTTTAACTTTTATGGTAGTTATAATGGGTACTTTAGGGGACCTTATTGAATCAAAATTTAAGAGAACCGCAGGGGTTAAGGACAGTGGCGCCATTTTACCAGGACATGGGGGGCTATTAGACCGGTTAGACAGCCTTATTTTTACTGCTCCATTTGCTTATCTAACGCTTCAAGTATTTAATTATGTTTCATAAAGAAGGATATAAAATTATTTCAATTACATTTATTAGTGTAGCCATTGTTGCGTTAGTTGCTGAATATTATATTGCAGTAATCTGGCTAAAACTTATTCTCCAAATTAGCGCTATTATTTTTCTCATACTTATACTTCAGTTTTTTAGAAACCCTAAGAGAAACCCCACTGAAGCAGCTGGTAAAGTAATTGCTCCGGTAGATGGCAAAGTAGTTGTTATAGAAGAGGTGTATGAAAAAGAATATTTCAAGGATAATCGGATCCAGCTATCAATATTTATGTCACCTATAAATGTACATGTTACACGTTACCCCATAGGTGGTACCATTCTATTCAGTAAATATCATCCGGGAAAATATTTAGCTGCTTGGTTACCTAAAGCATCTGAAGAAAATGAACGTACCACTATTGTTATAGAAAATACCACTTATGGTAAAATCCTCTATAGGCAAATAGCAGGGGCGTTGGCAAAACGTATTGTCAATTATGCTCAAGAAGGGATGGAGGTTATCTCCGGTAAAGATGCAGGGTTTATAAAATTTGGCTCTAGAGTGGATGTATTCCTTCCTCTCAATGCAAATGTTAATGTCACTCTCGGACAGAAAGTGAAAGGAGGTATTGATATTATCGCAAGTTAATTAAGCATGGAGAATAAAGGACTAGACAACGAATTTGAAAAAGCGGTCGCAATTGTAAACAATTATGTAAAGCCATTGCCCGCCGACTTTTTATTACGCCTCTATGCTTATTATAAAATTGCCAATAAGAATTTTGAAAACCCCGGTAGTAAAAAGCCTCTTATCAATGCTTTTAAAGCAAATGCATTGTTCCAAGCTAAAAATATTGATGAAAATGAAGCCAAAGAAAAATATATAGCATTGGTCAAAGAACATCTTCTTGAACCATAGCCATTTATTTTAGTCTTGCCATACTTTCTTTTATAGTTGCTATTTTAGCCAATGCATCCTCTTCTTTTTTACGTTCCATAATAACCACTTGCTCGGGAGCATTATTTATGAAGCGTTCATTCGTAAGTTTACTTCTTACTGATTTCAGGAAACCTTCTGAATAAGTCAACTCTTCTTTAAGCTTTTTTAGCTCTTCTTCAATATTTACAGCATTTTTCATTGGGATGAAGTATTCATTTGATTTTACCCTAAATGTTTGTGCACTATCTATTTTTTCATTGCTGTAAGTGACTGTTGATATATTTCCTAGTTTACATATCACACTATCGAGTGAAGAGTTCACATTCTCATAGTTAACAACAAAAAGTGCCAACTCTTCTTTAAAAGCTATACTTTTTTCTTTTCTTATGGTCCTTATACCTGATACTACTTCGGTTAAATAATCAAAATCAGAGATTACCTTTTTATTAAAAGGTTTTATCTCAGGCCATGTTGCTATAATAAGTGCCTCTTTGGGATTTCGCTTTTTAATATGTTGCCATATCTCTTCTGTCAAAAATGGCATAAACGGATGAAGTATTTTTAAATTCATCTCGAAAAACTCCACAACAGCTTGATATGTTTTTGAATCAATAGCTTCACCATAAGCAGGTTTTACAATTTCTAAAAGCCATGAACAGAAATCGTCCCATATTAGTTTATAAGTAGCCATTAAAGCATCAGAGATGCGATATTTACTGTAATGGTCTTCTATTTGATTAAGTGTTTCTTGTAGCTTAGCTTCATACCATTCAATTCCTTTTTTCGCAGCTTCCGGTTGACTTATCTCAGTATCAATATCCCAATTTTTTATCAAGCGAAATGCATTCCATATTTTATTAGCAAACCCTTTTCCTTGCTGGCATAATGATTCTTCAAATAATAAATCATTTCCGGCAGCAGAACTTAATAATAAACCTACACGAACACCATCTGCACCATATGTTTCTATAAGTTTTAACGCATCCGGCGAATTACCAAGTGATTTGGACATTTTTCGGCGTTGCTTGTCCCGTACTAAACCGGTCAAATATACATTCGAAAAGGGCTTTTCTCCTCTATATTCATATCCGGAAATTATCATTCGGGCTACCCAAAAGAATAATATGTCAGGGCCTGTTACCAAATCATTGGTTGGATAATAATATTTAATATCGGGATTGTCAGGTTCCAATATGCCTCCAAAAACACTAATAGGCCATATCCATGAAGAAAACCAAGTATCTAAAACATCTTTATCTTGTTTTAGATCATTTAAAGACAGGCTAACATTTCCTGTCTTTTCCCTTGCAAGTTTTAAAGCAGTTTCTTTATTTGCTGCTACTACAAAATCTTCTTTTCCATTTCCATAATAATATACAGGTATTTGCTGCCCCCACCACAATTGGCGTGAAATGTTCCAATCACGAATGTTTTCCATCCAATGACGGTAAGTATTTTTAAATTTATTAGGGAACAACTGTATTTCATTCGTTTCCAATACTGCTTTTAATGCAGGTTTCACCAATTCGTCCATCTTTAAAAACCATTGCTCAGACAGCCTTGGTTCTATAACTGCTTTTGTCCGCTCAGAAGTCCCTACTTTATTAAGATAGTTTTCTTTTTTTATCAAAAACCCTTTTTCCTCGAGTTCTTTTGTTATTTCTTTCCGAACCTTAAAACGGTCTTTTCCTTCATAATGCAATCCATAGGAGTTCAATGTAGCATCTTCATTAAAAATATCTATAGTTTCCAATTGATGCTTATCACCTAAATTTTTGTCATTTACATCATGTGCAGGAGTAATTTTTAAGCATCCGGTACCAAAATCCATAGCAACATACTCATCCTCAATTATAGGTATTACACGATCACAGATAGGCACTATCGCTTTTTTTCCTTTCAAATGTATATAACGTTCATCATCAGGATGAATACAAATGGCAGTATCTCCTAAAATAGTTTCAGGACGGGTTGTCGCAATAATTACCTTTTCATCACTTCCTTCTATTGGATAAGCGATATAATATAAGGTTCCTTGCTGTTCTTCATAAATCACTTCTTCATCCGATAATGTGGTTTTAGCTTCAGGATCCCAGTTAACCATACGGTAACCCTTATATATATATCCTTTTTTGTATAAATCGACAAATACCTTAATAACCGATGCTGACATATCATCGTCCATGGTAAACTTTGTTCGCTTCCAATCGCAAGAGCAACCTAGTTTTTTTAACTGCTCTAGAATAATTCCGCCATGTTTATGAGTCCAGTCCCATGCATGCTCTAAAAATGCTTCTCTTGATATCTCATTTTTACTTATTCCTTCCTCTTTAAGCTTGTTCACTACTTTAGCTTCTGTAGCAATAGATGCATGGTCCGTTCCCGGTACCCAACATGCATTATACCCTTTTAAGCGGGCTCTTCGTATCAATACATCCTGAATAGTATTATTGAGCATGTGCCCCATATGTAAAACACCTGTCACATTTGGCGGTGGAATAACAATGGTATAAGGTTTTCTATCATCTGGTTCAGAATAAAAAAAACCGTGCTCCATCCAATAATTATACCATTTATCCTCAACTGCTAAAGCATTATATTTAGGTGGAATTTGCATAGTTTGGTGCGATTTTTGAAAATGACTTTACAAAAGTAGCTATTACACTAAGATTTTGAAAGAATTAGCCTTTATTTTGAATGTTAAACAAAAATGTAGTTATTTTACAGTTCATTAAAAACTAAAAGCCATGAAAAAATCTGTTATTTTAGTATTTTTTGCATTAGCGAGCATTGCTGTCCTAAATGCTCAGGAAAAGGTTGCAAAAATTGAGTTTAAAGAAACTACCATAGATTATGGTCAGATAGAAAAAGGTAGTAACGGTATACGCATTTTTGAATTTACAAATACTGGAAATACCCCATTAGTAATTTCCAGTGTAGCATCTAGTTGTGGTTGTACGATTCCTAAAAAGCCAGAAGAACCTATACAACCTGGAAAATCTTCTACTATAGAGGTTAAATATGATACAAATCGTGTAGGACCTATACGAAAAACAATTTCTGTTACCTCCAATGCGGACACACCCTATGTCGCATTAAAAATTAAAGGAGAGGTGTTAGGGCCTAACAATTAAAAATAAATCAAAAAAGCTCGGGATTACCGAGCTTTTTTTTAGTTATAATACTCTTTTTAATTCAAACAAGAAACTAAGTTCTCTACCTTCCCTTTCTATCACTAAACGTATACGTCTTCCTTCTTTTTCATTCAACATTTCTATTACCTCCTGTAAAGAATGTTTATATGTTTGTTTTCCGTTTATGGTTATCAATATATCTCCTTTTTTCAATCCTACCTCTGCTGCCGGACTTCCTTCTCTAATTTCGGCAATTTCAATAGCAGGTGGAAGCAATATCTTAAAAAGGTCCGTTAATAATATTTGTACATTTCCTGAAGCATCGTTATTTCTTTCTACAACTCCAAAAACGTTGGCCTCTCGTTCTTTTACATATCGGATACCATTGTGTTGTACCTCTATTCCACTCATATTGTACTTGAAGCGTTCTTTAAATTTACTGTTTTTTCTAAGTCTTATTTTTCTTGATTGATAGTCCAACGTTACATGAAATCTTTTTAACACATCACCTCCAAGGCTACCATCTCTTTCTTTGATATTTTTTATAGGAGAAATTGAGATTGAGTCAGGAAAAGCAACTTTGGCTTCTTTTAAGCTAAAATTACCCAATTGAAAGCTTTTTACTCTAGCTCGCGACCCATAGATATTTCCGCTTAATCCCCTACCTATATAATCCCTAAAACTTTTTTCAGGAATCTTTATATTCTTTTCTTCATTTGGAAATAACCACAAAGCATCACTATTACCGGAATCTAAAAGAAGTCTTACAGGAATTTTTAGTGCTTCTTCACTACTCACATAGGCATCAACGTAAGCTTTGTTTTGTATAAGCTCAATAGGAAATTCTTCACATTTTCTACATTTTTTAGGTTCATAATAGAGTCTGTTATGGAATTTCACAGTCTTAGTCATGTAATTAATATCCAATACAAAATCTTTTATCAAGTCAAATCCTATAATTCCATGCACCGGAATACCTAAACGAGGTGATAGGTTAATTTCCTGATCAAGAACCATGTATAAATCTTGGTAATTATTATAAATATCCCCTATCTTAAAAAAGTTTCCTTTTGAATGAAGTGCCTTAACCGCTTCTCCTTCTCCTAACCCTCTTATATATATTTCTTCTATATTTTTCACCTCCAGAGAATCATTATCGGACAAATTAAATAGAATGGGCTTATTCACACCTGTATCGAGTATAAATGATAATTCTATACCATTTACTTCTACAGGGATAATTATTAAATTACTAACAAGTTTAAACCTTACTTTTTCTTTTTTTTGGCCTTTTGGAAGTTTGAAAGTAGACTGGCTATATGTATAAAACGAGCAAACAACAAAAAGAACAAAAAAACATTTTAAATATAATTTCAACATAAATAATCTGTACTACGCAGGTTCAACATTTAAATGTAATTAATGGTGTGGTTGTAATAGGAAATTTAACATTATTTAACTTCATGAAATATACGACCTCATTGAAATATATTTTGCAAATTTGCAAAATTAAAAAGACATATTTATGCCAACTATATCAATAAAAGGAGCTCACATGCCCGAATCACCTATTCGTAAGCTTGTTCCTTATGCAGAAAATGCCAAAAAACAAGGTCGAAAGGTATACCACCTTAACATCGGACAACCAGATATTCAAACACCTAAAATTGCATTAGATGCCATCAAGAACAATACCATAAATGTACTCGAATATAGTAGAAGTGAAGGTTCAGAAATATACCGGAAAAAAATAGCCTATTATTATAAAAAAAACGCTATCAATGTAACTGCAGAGGACATTATTGTAACCACAGGTGGCTCTGAAGCACTGTTATTCACTATGGGAACTATCGCCGATGCAGGTGACGAAATCATTATCCCTGAACCATTTTATGCAAATTACAATGGTTTTGCAACAGCTTCAGGGGTGAAAATAGTCCCTGTAATTTCTGAAATCTCCAATAATTTTGCTTTACCCCCTATTGAAGCATTTGAAAACCTGATTACTCCAAAAACAAAAGCTATCTTAATCTGTAATCCGGGAAACCCAACCGGTTATTTATATACCAAAGAAGAAATTAAAAAATTGGCTCAAATTGCAAAAAAACACGATTTATTTCTTATCTCTGATGAAGTATACCGGGAATTTACCTATGACGGCTTAATGCACTATTCTATCATGCAAGAAGAAAGTATTGAGGAGAATGCAATCATGATTGACTCTGTATCAAAACGATATAGTATGTGTGGAGCACGAATCGGATGTGTTGTTTCTAAAAATAAAAAAGTAATTGCAACTGCTTTAAAATTTGCGCAAGCAAGACTATCACCTCCAACTTATGCCCAAATTGCCAGTGAAGCTGCCCTAGATACACCTGACAGCTATTTTAAAGCTGTTAAAGAAGAATATGTGGCTAGAAGAAATACCTTAGTGGCCGAATTAGAAAAAATTGACGGCGTAAAAGTGGCTAGACCAAAGGGCGCTTTTTACTGTATTGCCGAGTTACCAATTAAAAATGCTGATGATTTTGCACAATGGCTTTTAGAAAAGTTCCATCATAACAATGAAACTGTCATGGTTGCCCCTGCTGCAGGTTTTTACTCTACTCCAGGAATCGGACTTAATCAGGTGAGGATTGCCTATGTACTGAAAGAAGAAGATCTTATAAAAGCGGTCGCTGTTTTAAAGGCCGCTTTACAAGCATATCCGGATGCATAAGTAAATGAATATACAACACAACATATCACTAAAACCATTCAATACTTTCGGGATAAATGTTACTGCAAAGCATTATACAGTCGTCTCAAATATTGACGAATTGATCAAAGCTCTTTCATTGAGAGAATATTCTCAAAAATTCATATTAGGTGGCGGTAGTAATATGTTGCTTACAAAAGATATTGAAGCATTGGTAATCCATGTCAATATCAGAGGAATTCAAGTAGTCAAAGAAGATGACAAATATGTTTATGTAAAAGCATATGCAGGTGAGAATTGGCATGATTTTGTGTTGTGGACATTAAACCACAACTATGGAGGAGTTGAAAATCTTTCCCTTATCCCAGGAAATATAGGAGCAGCCCCCATCCAAAACATTGGGGCTTACGGAGTCGAATTAAAAGATGTTTTTGTGTCTTGTGAAGCTGTTGAAATAAACACTCAAAAAACACGCACTTTTTCAGCAGAAGCATGTCAATTTGGTTACCGAAACTCTATCTTCAAAAGTAAGCTTAAAGAACAGTACATAATAGCTAGTATCACATTAAAGCTTACTAAAACAAACCATAGCATAAACACTGCTTATGGTGCTATCAAAGAGCAGCTAAGCGATTGGGGTATAACCTCTCCTACTATTCAAGATGTTTCTAAAGCAGTTATTACAATTCGAGAGAGCAAGCTACCCAACCCTAAAGAGCTCGGAAATAGTGGGAGTTTTTTTAAAAACCCCGTAATTAACAAGCAAGTATTTGATACATTAATTAAAAAGTATCCGGATATTCCACATTACACCATTTCAACCGATAAAATAAAAATTCCGGCCGGATGGCTCATAGAAAAGGCTGGATATAAAGGAAAACGTTATGGTGATGCCGGGGTGCACAAAAAACAAGCCTTAGTGTTAATAAATTATGAAAATGCTACGGGAAATGAGCTACTTCAACTTGCTGAGGACATTCAACAAGCCATTAAAATAGCATTCGATATTGATTTAGAGCCTGAAGTGAATATTTTCTAAACTGTGCACTACAACGAAAAAGTACTTTACCGATTGTAGAATCAACACGAAATAAATAACTTTGACTAGAAGGCATACAAATGCCTGGTTCCTTCTTCTGTAGGACTTACCTGCTCACGACAAACAATCTATAGCAATACCCAAAATGTCTGAACTTCTTGAAAAGCATATCGTTCAGCTTTTAATAGAGAAAGATGAAAAAGGGATGTCATTATTATATGATTATTATAGTGATGCCCTATACGGTATTGCACTTAAAATAACTAATGATGAGGAGTTAGCCAAAGATGTTCTCCAAGAGGGACTCATAAAAGTATGGATAAAAATAGATAGTTATGACCCAAAAAAGGCAAAGTTATTTACTTGGCTTTTCCGGATTATACGAAATACTGCCATTGATAAAATCAGAAGTGTTAAACCAAAAGCCGACCAAGAAATCCAACTCGAAGTCTCCAACGTATATACTATAGAAGGTATTCGGATACATCCGGAACATATAGATGTTGTAAAACATTTAAACAATCTGGACACAAAATACCAGATGGTTATCGAAGCACTGTTCTTTAAAGGGATGACACAACAAGAAGCCAGTGAAACACTCAATATTCCACTGGGAACTGTAAAATCCCGATTAAAGATTGGCCTTCGAGAGTTACGGAAAATATATGAGGCCCCTCCTTAAGAGATAAATTATATAGATATGAAAACGGAAGAGGAACTATTCTTGGAAAGTGGATTATTAGAAAAATATTTAATGGGAAAAGCTTCCAATCAAGAAGCTCTTAAAGTAGAATATCACATTGAAAACTATCCGGTGGTAAACAAGCAGTACCAAAAGCTTCAAAAAGGGTTATGGCAATATGCGAAAGCCTTTTCCACACAGCCACCCAAATATCTAAAAGAACAAATTATTCAGGCACTTCCCATTCAAGAAGTTCACCATAGAATATCCTGGTATTATGTTGCAGCTAGCATTGCCGCTATTGTTTTTGCTTCAACTACACTATTGCTATGGATGCAAAACAACAGACTCTTACAAGAAAATGAAATTGTTGCTAGTGAAATCAATATCCTAAAGAACGATATATTGGCAACTCGCCATCAATTAGATGGTGTTAAAGAACAATTTATTATGCTCAACAATCCAGAAACACAAAAGTATGTGCTACGTGGCAATCAACGAGCCAAAAATTTAAAAACCGTAGCCTATATAAATCCGGTAGAAAAACTTTCCCTGATTAATATAGTTTCATTGCCAGACTTGCCAAAAAATCAAGTATATCAAATGTGGGCTGATGTAAATGGTGAAATGATAAGCCTTGGTATCTTAAATGATGGTGACAAAGAATTACATACTATCCCGTTTCAAGAAAATGCCATTAGCTACAACATTACAATTGAACCTAAAGGAGGAAATATCCATGCCACACTCGAAAATATCGTGGCCAATATCTCCCTGAAGTAATTGGTCATTTTCCTCTTAAAAAACACACCCATTTCACTGCAAGTTTGTACCTTTGTAGCATGAAGCTTGTTTTAATTACTATTGGGCTATTAGGTATTGCATTTGCAGGAGTTGCTATAAAAATATGGACAAAGAAAGATGGTAAGTTTGCCGGAACTTGTGCCAGTCAAAGCCCCTTTTTGAACAAAGAAGGAGAACCTTGTGGTTTTTGTGGTAAAATGCCCGACGAACAAGACTGCAAAAAATTAGAACCACAACACAATTAATTAAAAAAACAGGATTTTTTAAATCCCGGCTTCCTATTCATTTCCAATTGATTATATTTATCCTCAATAGTTTTTTAAGGATCAACGCTCGTGGATACAACATCCAAAACCATTCGAGATTATATTCAAAACGCAAAAAATGGTGATCAAAAAGCCTTTAGTTTCCTATTAAACCATTTTTGGAGCGACATATACGGATTTCAGCTTGCCCGTACACGAAATGAAAATGATGCAGAAGACATCACTATCCAAACCTTCTCCAAAGCTTTTGATAAAATAAACACCTATAATGAAGATTATGAATTCAAGACATGGCTCATTACCATTTCTAAAAACATACACATTGATATGGTCCGGAGGGAAAAAGCAAATGTAGTTAACCATATTTTTCAAGAAGAAACTGCCTATGATGTTGCCGATGATGCCCCTACTGGAGAAGACAAACTAATTACTGAACAAAACCTGGCAAAACTACTACGCTACATAAAAAAATTAAAACCTCATTACCAGGAAGTTATTAACCTTAGATATTTTCAAGAATTGAGCTATCAGGATATCGCCACTACGCTAAATGAACCAATAAACAATATAAAAGTAAAACTCTTAAGAGCTAAACGGCTATTGGCTGAAATTATTCAAAACAAAAATGTATGACTCAAATCTTCAGAAAACTGGGGCCTGGGCTACTATTTGCAGGTGCTGCCATTGGTGTTTCACATTTAGTACAAAGTACTCGGGCCGGCGCCGATTACGGATTTAGTCTCATTTGGGCGTTGTTGCTGGTAAACCTTTTCAAATACCCTTTTTTTCAATACGGCCCACGCTATGCTATGGCTACAGGGGAAAGCTTGTTAGATGGATATAAAAAACTGGGAAAAAGTGTTTTAGTCATATACTTCATACTTACGCTTGCTACTATGTTCACAATACAAACAGCTGTAACCATTGTAACAGCAGGTTTGGCAGCTAATTTATTTGGTATAACCACCAATGTTGTCATATGGAGTATCATTATAACCTGTGTATGTTTTCTCATGCTGCTGATAGGCAAATACAGATTGCTAGACAGGCTTATAAAATACATTATTATTATACTCACATTCAGTACGCTGATAGCCGTTGTACTTGCAACCAACCATATGGAAGACGGCTTGAGTTTTAAACAAATACTCCCCGAGGGAGCACTTGGTATTGCATTCCTTGTTGCTTTTATGGGTTGGATGCCTGCACCGCTCGACATCTCTATTTGGCACTCCTTATGGGCTTTAGAGAAAAAAAAGACCGTGGCCGACTATACTATAAAAAATTCTTTGTTCGATTTTAATATTGGTTATGTAGGCACTGTAGTGCTTGGTATTTGCTTTATTGTATTGGGAGCCCTCGTCATGTTCAATTCCGGGGAAACATTTGATAATGGGGCTGCAAAGTTTGCTTCACAGCTTATTTCCCTCTACACAAAAAACCTAGGTGAAGGCACCTATATTGTAATCGCTTTGGCCGCATTTACTACCATGTTTAGCACCACGATCACCACATTAGATGCCTCTCCCAGAGCTATGGCACACACATCAAAATTGTTGTTTCAAACATCGGTCAAAAAAGGATTTTTTCTATGGATGATTCTCTTAGTACTTGGTACTTGTGCCATTTTTCTTTTCTTTCTGTCTGAAATGAAGCTTTTGGTCGATATTGCGACTATCCTATCCTTTATAACTGCCCCTTTTTATGCCATTGTCAATTACACCTTAATCATATCAAAACATACTCCCAAACAATGGAGGCCAAATAAGTACATGCGGGTTTTAAGTTGGTCGGGGATCCTTTTTTTAATAGGGTTCAGCAGTTGGTACTTAATAAAATTATTATAATATATTCATTCCATTAAGGATTCTTTTAGAGGTAACGGTTAGGTTCAAATATTTTGATTTCCTCTTATCATAAACTGATCAAAATAGTTCCTTTAATAATCAAGTTAAAGATTTATAACTTTGGGAAGAACTTCATATAAGATAAGTGATTTTTTATACAATACTTCCTTATATAACTTTCAACTACTCATTTCACATAAGATTCTGGTATACTTCGTATCTTTGTGCCTCGTAATAAAGTATAATGAGCACAGAAACACTAACACATACCGATCCTCCTAAAGGAAAACCAAAATGGCTACGTGTAAAATTGCCTACCGGAAAAAAATACACCACACTCCGCGGACTGGTAGATAAATACAATTTACATACTATATGCACATCCGGCAGTTGTCCAAATATGGGAGAATGCTGGGGTGAAGGTACTGCTACATTTATGATCCTTGGAAACATCTGTACCCGTTCATGTGGTTTTTGTGGCGTAAAAACAGGAAGACCCGAAACTATTGACTGGGAAGAACCTGAAAAAGTAGCACGTTCCATAAAAATAATGAACATAAAACATGCTGTTGTTACCTCTGTAGACAGAGACGATTTAAAAGACATGGGCTCTATAATATGGGCAGAAACGGTAAAAGCCATCCGAAGAGTGAACCCGAATACCACATTGGAAACCTTAATACCCGATTTCCAAGGTGTAGAACGTAATATAGACCGGATAATTAAAGTAACTCCCGAAGTAATATCCCACAATATGGAGACCGTTCGCCGACTTACTAGGGAAGTACGTATACAAGCAAAGTACGACCGGAGCCTCGAAGTCCTTAAATATTTAAAAAAACAAGGGGCACGCCGTACCAAATCAGGTATTATGCTTGGGTTGGGTGAGCTAGAGGAAGAGGTTATCCAGACTATGCAAGACCTGAAAGATGCTCATGTAGACATTGTGACCATCGGACAATACCTACAGCCCTCCAAAAAACATTTGCCTGTTAAAGAATTTATTACTCCGGACCAATTTGAGAAGTACAGAGAGGTAGGGCTACAAATGGGCTTCCGGCACGTAGAAAGTGGTGCACTGGTAAGATCATCGTACAAAGCACATAAACATATTGATTGAGAAATCGCAACTTCAAAAAAACATGTGTAAAATTCGTGTAGCCATTAACGGCTTTGGGAGAATAGGCAGAACTGTATTTCGATTACTGATAAATCATCCTACCATACAAATTGTTGCTATTAATGATATAGCCGATACTGAAATACTAGGTCATCTGTTAAAATACGATAGCATTCATGGTACCATAAATGCTGATATCCGAGTAACCAAATCAAGTATTGCATTAAACGGACGAGAAATTCCTGTACTGAACAATAGCTCCCTTGACACCATAAATTGGATCCCTTATAATGTTGATTTTGTAGTTGAAGCTACCGGAAAATTTAAAACCAAAACACAATTACAAAAACACATTCAAAATGGGGCTAAAAAAGTAATTCTTACTGTTCCCCCACAAGATGAAGCTATTAAAATGGTCGTTATGGGTGTAAATGAACATATTATAGCATCAGATGATACTATTGTCTCTAATGCTTCATGTACTACAAACAATGCGGCTCCTATGATAAAGGTTATTGATGAGTTATGCGGTGTAGAGCAAGCATATATAACGACTGTACATTCATATACGAGTGATCAAAGTCTACATGACCGTCCACACAAGGATTTAAGAAGGGCGCGCGCAGCAGCATTATCGATTGTTCCAACAACTACAGGCGCTGCCAAAGCACTGACAAGTATCTTTCCAGAACTGGCAAATGTAATAGGTGGTTGTGGCATCCGCGTTCCTGTTGCAAATGGCTCTTTAACAGACATTACATTCAATGTGAAAAAGGAAACATCTATTGAAGTAGTCAACAATGCTTTTCTTACCGCTTCAAAAAAGTCATTAAAAAACATTCTTGCATATACGGAAGACCCTATTGTTTCCGTTGATATCATAGAAAGCCCCTTTTCTTGCACCTTTGATGCGCTTATGACATCGGTGATTGGAAAGATGGTAAAAATAATAGGATGGTACGATAACGAAGTTGGCTATAGTAGCAGGATTATCGACTTAATTGACTTTATATCAAAGAAATAACTATATTTACACCATCAACTTGACCTAATAATGCGTTTAAAATGCTTATTATTTACTCTATTCGTTACTTTCGCATCCGTTGCGCAGAGCGATAGGGCTATGAGGGATAGTATAGAAGCCCTTATAAGCAAAGCATATTATTATAAAAACATAGCGGATTTCTCCTCAGCCATCGCTTCAATTGACCAGGCTAACGACCTTGCCGAAGAGATTGATAATGAAAATTATCTGATCGATTGTTACAACCTGTATGCACTGCTTCATATTGACTTTGAGAAATATAACAATGTAGCCATATACCTGGATATTGCCGACCAGAGCCTTAATTATAACAAATACCGAAAAGGCAGTGTTATTTCGAAGGGATTGCGCGCATTGGTTTTAGCTGAAAAAAAACAATACTATGAGGCTTTAAAGTTACTTCGTGAAGCAAAGGATCTATTGAACCCTCGCGACAAAACACTTCTAAATACTATTGCATACTATGAAGGTATTGTTCATTACAAAAGAAAAGACTATGAAGAAGCAAAGGCTACCTTCGAAAAATTGCTGCCGGTAGATAACTCATACGAAAAGGATTATATTGCCGGGCGCACCCTATTATACCTGTCTAAAATACAATATCAAGCCAACAATTATGAAGATGCTTCTTTAGAGGCTATAAAAGCGCTGAATATTGCCAAAAACAATGACTTTCATAGGTTAATTATGGAAAGTAATCAAAACTTAGCACTTATATACAAAGCGTTAAACGATTACAAAAAAGCTTATGAACACCAAGTAGAGGTAGAAAAAACAAAAACACTTATCTTCAATACACAAGCATTGGCATCACAAGATAAACTTGTAGAGAATCATGATAAAGATTTTTATTTACGGTTGATAGACCAATTAAACGAAGATGCCACTGCACAACAACAACGTGTTAACATTTCTAAACTCACGTCCGTGCTGAGTTCGGCACTTCTCATCATTATATCACTTCTCACCATTTCGCTATACCGAAATAACCAGATTAAATTTAAGACCAATGACTTGTTGATGAAAAAAAACCTGGAATTGGAAATTGCCAAAGAAGAAGCAGAGAAAGCCATGCGGGCAAAAGCCCAATTTCTATCAACAGTAAGCCACGAATTACGAACACCGCTATACGCCGTTACAGGACTTACCCACTTATTATTGGAAGAGAACCCAAGTGAAAGTCAAAAAGAACATTTAAAGTCACTCAAATTTTCAGGAGAATACCTTTTAAATTTTATTAATGATATATTACAAATAAATAAAATAGAAGCTAAAAAACTAGCAGTACAAAACATTCCTTTTAACCTCAGAAAGGTACTCAAGGAAGTAGTAAAATCACTCGATCAAACGGCCAAAGAAAATAAAAACAATATATTGCTCCATGTTGATAATGACATCCCAAAAGAATTACTCGGTGATCCTTTAAAATTATCTCAAATATTCATCAATCTTATTGGTAATGCATGTAAGTTCACAAAAAATGGCGAAATAAACGTAATAGCAAAATCCATGGCTAGCCATGATGAAAAAGCTGCAATACATTTTGAAGTAAAAGATAATGGAATTGGTATATCAAAAGAAATGCAAGCCTCTATATTTGAAAGTTTTGCACAAGGTTCTATCCAAATAAACAGAAAATATGGCGGTACCGGATTGGGGCTTACTATTGTGAGAAGCTTATTGAACCTCTTAGAATCTGACATAAAACTTGATAGTGAATTAGGTAGGGGGAGCTCCTTTATGTTTGACATGGTATTCGACATTCCTACCCAAGAAGAAACAGCACCTGTTGAGATAGCCTCTGATGTTGATGATGCATTCTTTAAAAACATGCACATTCTGTTGGTAGAAGACAATAAAATAAACCAGGTCATCACCAAAAAAATGTTAGCAAAAAAGGAAATGACATGTGACATTGCAAATGACGGGTATGAAGCTATTGAAAAAGCTAAAAAGCCAATATATAATGCTATTTTAATGGATATTCACATGCCCGGTATCAGTGGGTTAAAAGCTACAGAGGAAATCCGGAAGTTCGATAAAAAAGTCCCTATTATTGCATTAACTGCTATCTCATTAGATGAAAACACAGAAGATTTTTATGCTGCCGGATGTGACGATGTAATCACCAAGCCCTTTAAACCTGAAGTGTTCTATAAAAAAATAGGAAATAATATCCTGAAAAATATTGAAGTGCGGATCGATGAACTGCACTCTTGAAAATAAGGATATCATAAACTATTCTTTACAAAACCTTCAATATAATTATCAAATATTGCGGCTTCCTCAAAGAGAAATTTTATTTCAATGGGCAAGTATTGAATCCCCTCAACACGGTCCTTTAATCGCATAAAATCCTTCTCAGTAGTGAGTAACATAGCTTGTGAATTGAAAAATGCTATTTCTTTATCAGAAAAGTAATGATGGTCTTTATAGGCATAATGCTTAAAAATCAATCCTAGCGACTTTAAATAAGCTACCATAGGAGCTGCATTCGCAATACCGGTAACCAATACAAAGGGACGTTCCTTTAAACTCCCTAAAGTATTTGATGAAGGCAATACAGTATTGCTATAATCAATGGTCGTAAAAAAAACTTTTTGATACGGCTGAATTTTCAGCTCTTGTATAACCTCATCACGTATAGCTACTGATAGTTCCTTTGGGCATTTCGTCACTACAATAATGTCTGCCCTTCCCGCTTCTTTTTTAGAATCCCTTAAATTACCTGTAGGCAGCATTAAATCATTCACATACAGACTATTATAAACTGTGAGTAGTATATTAAGCCCAGGAGTTACTTTTCTATGTTGATAGGCATCATCTAAAACAACAATTTCAGGGCTTGAATCTAGCTCCATTAACTTTTGAATTCCATATACCCTTTCTTCCGCTACCGCAACCGTTATTTCGGGAAAATTGTTATAATACTGAAATGGCTCATCCCCTATAGCTTCTACCGAGGTTTTCTTATCTGCCATTAAAAAGCCTTTGGATTTTCGTTTGTAGCCCCTGCTCAATATAGCCACTCGATATTTTCCTTTTAATAAATGGACCAAATACATTACCATGGGCGTTTTTCCCGTTCCCCCTACACTTAAATTACCAACACACAATACCGGAAAACCATAAGAAACGGACCGTAAAATGCCTTTATTGTATAAGTAATTCCGGATATGGACAATGAGACCATACAATAACGAAAAAGGAAATAGTATTTTTCGAAACCTACGCATGATGACGAAAGTATAATATTTTATCTTTGAATAAAAATTATATAGATGATTGTTCAAGATGTTATAAACCACATAGAAGAATTAGCACCATTAGCCTATGCAGAAGATTTTGACAATGTAGGGCTATTGATCGGTGAGCGAAATACAAAAATTACAAGTATTCTTGTAACGTTGGATACACTGGAATGTGTTATTGATGAAGCTATTGAAAAAAAGTGCAATCTTATTGTGAGTTTTCATCCCATTATATTCTCAGGTTTAAAACAGTTAAATGGCAGCACCTATGTAGAACGGACTGTTATAAAAGCTATTCAAAACAATATTGCCATCTATGCTGCACATACTGCCCTAGACAATACGTTTAATGGTGTTAATGCTAAACTATGTGATGTATTGGGCATTAGAAAACGTCATATCCTCATTCCTCAACAAAATACTATTAAAAAACTTATCACCTTCGTGCCCCCTAAACATGCAAACAGCGTTAGAGAAGCACTCTTTAATGCAGGGGCAGGCACTATAGGAAATTATGACAATTGCAGCTTTAATACTGACGGAACAGGTACTTATAAAGGCAATGAACACAGTAACCCGGTAATTGGGGAACGCGGCAAATTTGAACAAGAACCTGAAACTCAAATAGGTGTTATTTACCCAAAGCACCTGGAAAAAAATATACTAAATGCATTGTTTGATAGCCATCCATACGAAGAAGTCGCGTATGAATGCTATGCACTGGAAAACACTAACCAACACATTGGAATGGGTATGATTGGCGAATTGGACGATGCTATGGATGAGCATGTATTTTTAACCATGCTTAAAGAAAAACTGAATTTAACATGCATTCGGCATTCTGAACTGATTAGCAAAAAAGTAAAAAAAGTTGCTGTTCTGGGAGGGAGCGGTGCTTTTGCCATTGAACACGCCAAAAAAGCCAACGCTGATGTTTTTATTACCTCCGATATTAAATACCACCAATTTTTTCAAGCAGAAAACAGCCTCCTGCTCATCGATGCCGGACATTACGAAACAGAGCAGTTCACAAAAAATTTATTAGTTGACTATCTTAAGGAAAAAATTCATAATTTTGCAATCGTTTTATCGGAATGTAATACAAATCCAATCAAGTATTTTTAATCTATGGCAAAGAAAACAGAAGCTACCGTTGAAGAAAAGCTAAGAGCATTGTATGATCTTCAGTTGATCGACTCCCGAATAGATGAGATCCGAAATGTACGAGGGGAATTACCCTTAGAAGTGGAAGACCTGGAAGATGAGGTAGAAGGGTTAAAAACACGCTTAGAGAAACTGGTAGATGAGTCCGAAAGCCTTAGCTATGAGATCTCTAATAAGAAAAACCTTATTGAAGAAGCCAAAACACTGATCAAAAAATACAGTGAACAACAAAAAAATGTCCGGAACAACAGAGAATTTAACTCATTGAGCAAAGAGATTGAATACCAGGAATTGGAAATACAACTTGCCGAGAAAAACATAAAAGAATATAAAGCACAAATAGAACAAAAGAAAGAGGTAATTACCCAAACCAAAGAACGCCTCGAGGAGCGTGAGACGCACCTAAAACACAAAAAAGATGAGTTGAATGCCATTATGGCTGAAACAGAGAAAGAAGAAGCAGCACTCCTTAAAAAGTCTTCTGAATACGAAAACCTTATCGAAGAAAGGCTTGTAAGTGCCTATAAACGTATTCGCCAAAATGTAAAAAATGGCTTGGCTATTGTTCCTGTAGAACGTGGAGCTTCCGGTGGGTCGTTCTTTACCATCCCACCACAAGTTCAGATGGAAATTGCCGCTCGCAAAAAAATCATTACCGACGAGCATAGTGGTCGTATTTTGGTAGATCCTACGCTGGCTGATGAAGAAAAAATAAAAATGGAAGAATTGTTTACTAGCCTGTAAATACTTTCTTATATAAATCAAACCTCTCAAGATTATCTAAAATAGAGATAGTTTTGTCGCAATTATGCAACTCGTCTTCGCCACCCACAATAAAAACAAATTTATAGAAGTAAAAGCACTATTGCCTAGCTATATCAACCTATTAAGCTTAGAGGACATCCATTGTACAAAAGATATCCCTGAAACAGGCCAGACTATTGAGGAAAATGCAATTCTAAAGGCTAATTTTATTCAGGAAAATTACAATCTTAACTGCTTCGCTGATGATACCGGATTGGAAGTAGAAGCACTAGGAGGTGCTCCGGGGGTTCATTCTGCAAGATATGCCGGAGCAAACAAAAATAGTGAGGCCAATATCCAAAAACTACTTCAAGAATTAAAAGAAGATATAAACCGAAAAGCACGTTTTAAAACGGTTATTGCACTTAATTTAGGAAATGAAAAGATCATGTTTCAGGGAATTGTCAACGGACAAATTGCTCATGAGAAAAAGGGAAATGGCGGTTTTGGGTATGATCCTGTCTTTATCCCCGAAGGGCATGACCAAACATTTGCCGAATTACCATTAACTGCTAAAAATAAAATCAGCCACCGGGCCCAAGCCATGCACCAACTTATTGATTATTTAAAATGAGTAACTTTTTGATTTTCAGTTACTATTTAAGACAATTCATAAAGCAGAATCACGCTTTATCCATTTATTAACACTACCTTTGCCGCTTATTTTTATAATATGAACAAATTTGAAGAACTGGGATTGAACGATCAGCTGCTAAAAGCTGTGCATGACATGAAATTTGAAACACCTTCAGAAGTACAGGAAAAAACAATTCCCGTATTACTTCATGAGGAGACCGACATTGTCTCACTAGCACAAACAGGTACTGGAAAAACAGCCGCTTTTGGGTTTCCCCTCATCCAAAAAATAAATGCCGACGATCGTACTACGCAAGGGCTTATCCTCTCCCCTACGCGAGAATTATGCTTGCAAATAACTGCTGAATTAAAGAATTATTCTAAATATGTAAACGGATTGCATGTAGCAGCTATTTATGGTGGTGCTAGTATTTCTGAGCAAGCCAGGACCATTAGAAAAGGAGCACAAATTGTTGTGGCCACTCCGGGCAGAATGCAAGATATGATCAACCGAAAAATGGTTGACATTACCAAAATCCAATATTGTATCCTTGATGAAGCTGATGAAATGCTCAACATGGGTTTTTATGAAGACATTACTGCAATCCTCTCCCATACACCTTCTACAAAAAATACTTGGCTTTTTTCTGCTACAATGCCTAAAGAGGTAGCTACCATTGCCAAAAAGTTCATGAAAAACCCTGTAGAGATAACCGTTGGGACAAAAAATTCAGGTTCTGACACAGTACAACATGAATATTATCTTGTAAATGGTAGAGAACGTTATTTAGCGCTCAAACGATTAGCAGATGCCAATCCAGATATTTTTTCTGTTATTTTTTGCCGCACCAAACGCGATACACAAAATGTTGCTGAAAAACTGATTGAAGACGGTTACAATGCTGCTGCACTTCATGGTGATTTAAGTCAGCATCAGCGCGATATTGTCATGAAATCATTCCGCTCCCGGCAAATACAAATGCTTGTGGCAACCGACGTTGCAGCAAGAGGTATTGATGTAGATGACATCACTCACGTAATCAACTACCAACTTCCTGATGAGATCGAAACCTACACACACCGGAGTGGAAGAACCGGAAGAGCAGGGAAATCGGGTATTTCTATGGTGATTATTGCTAAAAGTGAACTACGGAAGATAAAAACTATTGAACGCATAATAAAAAAACCATTTATAGCCAAAACCATCCCTACGGGAATGGAAATATGTGAAATTCAGCTCTATCACTTGGTAAGTAAAATAAAAAATACGGAAGTACATGAAGAAATTAGCAACTACCTGCCTGCTATAAATGATGTCTTAAAAGGGATTGACAGAGAGGAACTTATTAAAAAAATGGTAACTGTTGAGTTTAGCCGGTTTTTTAATTATTATAAAAAGGCCCGTGATTTAAATATTACTGACACAAAAGGCAGGGATCCAGAAGCTACTTACAGCAATGAATCACGCTATTTTATTAATGTTGGTGAAAAAGACGGATATGATTGGAAGTCATTAAAAGACTTTTTAAAAACAGTTATGGAATTAGACCGTGACGATATCTTCAAAGTAGATGTAAAAGAAAGCTTTTCATTCTTTAATACAGATGCTCAGCATACGGATGCTATCTTGGCCATGTTTAAAGATTTTAAATTAGAGGGCCGTTTCATAAATGTAGAACTTTCCAATAAGCCTATTGGAAGAGGTGGTGGCAGAAAAAGATCCGGACACTCTAAAAAAGGACGGCACTCTTTTTCCTCAGAAAGTGGGTTTTTTAAAAATTCATCCTCTAAAAAAGGTAAAAAATCGAATTCTAGAAAAAAACAAGGTAAGCGAAAATACTAATCGCTTCTTGTTAATTTTAGTATAAAAAACAGTAGCAATCCTATTTTCTTCGTTTTGTTTAGTATTTTTAACAGCTAAATTGTGCCATGAAAAAGGGATTTCTTTTAATATTCAGCCTTGTCAGTTTACTTACCTTTTCACAAGAAATTGACAAAGTAAACGGTGTTGTTGTAAATGCTGAAAATGACCTTCCTATGGACAACGTCCATGTCATTAACCTTAACCAGGTAATTGGCACCATCACTAATGAAGAGGGAAAATTCAGAATCTCTGCAACAGTAAATGACACCCTCTATTTTTCTTTCATCGGTTTTAAACCCATTAAAGTCCGTGTAACCAATGATATGTTAAAGTTTGATGGTACTAAAATTGGCTTGACCGAATTGGCCTATGCGCTTGAGGAAGTTGTAATACAACCTTATCAACTTACCGGATACCTTGAAATAGATGCCAGAAATATTCCTATAAACACTGCCTATCGTTACAGTATTTCCGGATTACCAAAAGGCTATGAAGCACGGGGCACCCCAGGAACCGTATCAAAAGTTTTAGGTGCTATTTTTGACCCAGCAACCACACTTTTCAAAATCTTTAGTAAAAAACATAAACAGTTGCGAAAGTTGCGAAAAATGAAAAGTGATGATGAAATCCGCAACCTCTTAGCTGCAAAATTCGATAGAGAAACATTGGCCGCACTAATTCAGGTAGAAACAGACGAAATTGAAGAGATTCTCCGAAACTGCAATTATTCAAAAGATTTTATCAATACAGCGAATGATCTGCAAATATTAGATGCTATCAGTGATTGCTATGAAGAATACAAAGTTCTTAATAGGGATAATTAATTTGTTTTTTCTATTTTTAGCTTTCATTTTTTATTATTAATCTGTTATAAAAAACAGTTTTTTTATATAAATGAAACCTGAATTCAAGGAAACTCAGCGATTTACACAATGGTGGTTACAGATACTACTAAGTGCCATTGGAATAATTCCAATAGTAGGATTGTATAAGCAGTTAATATTAAATGAGCCTTTCGGGAATAACCCTATGTCAGACACAGGATTAATACTATTCTCAATAGCTGTTTTTGGTTTTCTTGCATTTTTTAAATTAGTGCACCTGAAAACTGAGATCAATCGAAAAGAAATAACTATAAACTTTTATCCAATGGTTAAAAAAAGAATCTATTGGACTGATATTAAAAATGCTAAAATTGTTAAATACGGTTTTGTAGGATATGGAATTCGAATAGGCAGTAAACATGGAACAATCTATAATATTAAAGGAAATAAAGGGATCGCTATCGAATTAAAAAATGGAAAAAAGTTTTTAATAGGGACTCAAAAACAAAGCGAACTACAAAAAATAATAGATAAATACACATCAAATTGATGTCTATCCTTTCCCCACAAATAATTTCACGTCTTCTTCCGTAACTTCTTCTCCTCCTAAGATAATAAGACGTTCTATCACATTCCGCAATTCACGGATATTTCCTGTCCAATCATACGCTTGCAATAGTTTAATTGCTTTATCAGTAAATGTTTTTACAGCACTACCTTGTTCTTCAGCAATCTTTTTAGTAAAATGAGTTATCAATAAGGGAATATCGTCACGCCTATCATTCAACGCAGGGACTTCTATAAGAATAACTGCTAAACGGTGGTACAAATCTTCCCTGAACTTCCCTTCTTCTATTTCTTTCTTTAAATCTTTATTCGTTGCTGCAATGACCCGTACGTCTACTTTGATATCTTTATCGCTTCCCACACGCGAAATTTTGTTCTCTTGCAATGCACGCAATACTTTTGCTTGTGCAGAAAGGCTCATATCACCTACCTCATCTAAAAAAATAGTGCCTCCATTAGCTGTTTCAAACTTACCTGCCCGGTCCTTTACTGCAGAAGTAAATGCTCCTTTTATATGTCCAAACAACTCACTTTCTATCAACTCAGAGGGGATTGCAGCACAATTCACTTCTATCATCGGCCCTTTAGCACGTTCGCTTTTTTGGTGTACCCAATGGGCTACCAACTCTTTTCCGGTACCATTAGGCCCTGTAATAAGTACCCGGGCATCAGTCGGGGCTACTTTTTCAATGATATCTTTTATGTTGGTAATACCCTTGCTATCACCGATCATCTCATACCCTTTGCTTACTTTTTTCTTTAACTCTTTATTCTCTACAACCAACTTCTTTCGATCCAATGCATTCCGTACTGTGTTGAGTAACCGATTTAAATCAGGGGGTTTTGAAATGTAGTCAAACGCACCCAACCGCATAGTGTTTACCGCAGTATCCAGGTCACCATGACCAGAGATCATGACAAATGGAATTTCCGGCTTTATTTTTTTTGCATTTTCCAATACCTCAACACCATCCATTTTAGGCATTTTGATGTCGCAAAGTACTAGGTCATACTCTTCTTTTTTTATCTTCTCAATTCCTTCTACGCCATCAGCAGCCTCATCAACTTCATACATTTCACTCTCTTCAGATAATATTTTTACCAATACCCGGCGTATGGCGGCTTCGTCTTCTATAAGGAGTATCTTGGACATATTTTATGGTGTTTTTTCTTGCGAATATATATGTACATCGCGTTGTGGGAACGGAATGGTAACTTGGTGTTCCCTAAATTTCTTGTCAATGGTAAAACGGATATCGCTTTTTATTTTGGGGTCTGTAAAACTATCATTTGTATAGAAATACAACCCGAAAAGCAAGGCTGAATCACCAAAATCTTCAAATAAAACTATCGGCTTCGGGCTTTTTAAAACCCCACGCTGATTAGCTACAGATTCTAAAAGCAATTTCTGTACCAATTCTACATTACTCCCATAAGCAACCCCCACTTTGACTGATTCACGCGTCATCCGATGGTTCTGCGTATAATTATAAATGCTGTCTGTTAAAAATTTATGATTAGGAATTATAATTATCTTATCATCACGTGTTATGGCTCTTGTAGTGCGTAATTTAATGTCTATGACCTTCCCTATTTTATCTTCTACTTCAATAATATCACCTACATGTAGTGATTGATCCAAAATGATAAGTACCCCTGAAATGATATCCTGAAAAAGGTATTGAAGGGCAAACCCTAAACCGACAAACAGTGCTGCAGAAGCTGTAAGCAATACCGTAAGGTTAACTCCTGAACTACTGAGAACAATAACCACAATGATCACATAAACTAAATAATTGACAAACTTAAATATGCTAACAAACTTGTTCTTGTCCTCTATTGGCAATTTAGCGGTGATAAGTCTTCGTATAAGCTTTAATGTGTAAAAAGCAATTACACAACTTATAATAATTAACAAAAGGGTTCCTATAGTTATAGAAATCCCCCCCTCACTGGAATAAATAGTAAGTGATAAAAAGGTTTTTATCTCATTTAATATGTTTTGTAAAAATTCCATATTTTAATATTTTAACCATTTATAGAGTTCTTTGTAGGTAGGTTTTTTACCATACATTAGTATCCCTACACGGTATATTTTAGAGGCAAACCAAACAATCCCTACAAAAGTACCCATTAGTAATAAAATGGATGTAATAAACTGCCACCACGGAACACCATCAGAGCCAATTCCCGATGAAAGTCGCATCAGCATCACAATAGGGGATGTTAGCGGAAATAAAGAAAATGAGACCGCTATGGGCCCATGCGGATTATCAAATACCGAGAAAAAGCCTATGTATATAGCCAACATAAGTGGCATAATAACCGGAAACATAAACTGTTGTGTGTCCGTTTCATTATCTACAGCAGCTCCTATGGCCGCATAGATAGAACTGTAAATAAGGTATCCAAGTATAAAGTAAACGATGAAAGAGGCAAACAATGTAAACCATGGGATTTTAGAAAACTCCTTTGCGTACAATTCAAATTTTTCTTGTGAATCGGATACTTGTGTTATCGTCTCCATAGCTTCTGGAGATGCATTTACAGTAGTATTGAGCGTCCCTGTATCTACTCCCATCACAGAAAAAAGAATAAGTAACAACAACCCTGCCGAGATAATCCAAATGGTAAATTGGGTGATTCCGGCCAATGAAGTCCCGATTATCTTTCCTAACATTAATTGAAAAGGCTTCACCGAGGATATAATGACTTCTATAATACGACTGGTTTTTTCCTCAATTACACTGCGCATTACAAAGGCTCCGTAAATAATAATAAACATCATAATGAGGTAGCCAAACCCTCCTCCAACAAAAGCTTTCAATTCACTAACACCTTTTAAGTTAATCTCTCCTGAAAAACTTTCTATTTTTATTTCATAGTGCTTTTCTAAATTATTTATTTCTTCAGTATTAACACCATATGTTTTTAATTTTTCTTCCCGGATATTATTTTCAATAACATTCTCCATACTTCCCAGTACACCGATGGAAGGTGCGCTATTTGAAAAAAAAGAAATGCTCTCTGATACGGTTTCAATGGTTTCTCCTTTGGGAATATGTAATAATCCGTAATAACCTATAGAGACCACGGAGTCTTTTGCTTGCTCAAGGTTTAAACCATCCAAATACACATATGACTGAGAGGCATTGGTCTCAAAAATTCCATTAAAAAGTGTACTCTCATTTAAAACAGCAATTATTTTCTTTTCATTACTATTCATTTTCGTTAGAAAGATAACAAGGGCAATCATCCCAACGATCAGCAATGGGCTCAAAACCGTCATCACAATAAATGATTTATTGCGAACTTTTGCCAGATACTCGCGCTTAATAATTAACGAAAGTTTACTCATAATTTTTATTGCTGTTTACGGTTTGGATGAAAATATCGCTCGCATTTGGAATAACCTCTCTAAAATGAGATACGGATGCATGGTTTGTAAGATAGGTTAGCAAATCATTGGCTGTATCCCCGTTAGATAGTTGAATACGGAGTTTTAATTCGTCGCCTATAGTTTTAAAATGTGCATCTGCTACAGTGAAACGCTCTGCTAGTGTAGCTTTTACTGATACCTTGTTTGTTACTTCTAACCCTACTTCGTACGTGTTGTTTTTATATTGCCGTTTTATTTCAGTCAGTTCACCATCAAGTATTTTTTTCGATTTGTCTATCAAAGCAATATGATCACACAATTCTTCTACCGATTCCATTCGGTGTGTTGAAAAAATAACCGTGGCTCCTTCTTCTTTTAATTGAAGGATTTCGTTTTTGATCAAGTTGGCATTGATAGGGTCAAAACCACTGAAAGGCTCATCAAAAATAAGTAGTTTGGGTTGGTGTAAAACTGTAACTATGAATTGGATTTTCTGGGCCATCCCTTTCGATAGCTCCTGTATTTTCTTCCCCCACCAATCACCAATTTGCAATTTATCGAACCAATGATCAAGTCGTTTCTTAGCTTCCTGTTTACTTAGGCCTTTTAACTGTGCTAAATATAGCGCCTGCTCTCCTACCTTCATACTTTTATACAGCCCTCTTTCTTCCGGAAGGTAACCAATCATGGCCACATGTTTTCGCTGCAGAGGTTCACCATTGAACAATACAGTTCCCTCATCAGGATATGTAATCTGATTAATGATACGTATTAAAGTGGTTTTCCCGGCTCCATTAGGCCCTAAAAGCCCAAAAACCTTTCCTCTTGGTATAGCTATAGAAACATCATCTAGCGCAGTAAAGCTACCAAAGCGTTTTGTAATATTACTTGCTTCAAGTAAATTATTCATAAAAGCATTTATTTTACGCTGTTTATAATCATCAGAATCTATTTCAAATATATTGAAATCCTTAGTATATACCTTATTAACAAAAACCCACCCTCAAAAAGCTTTAAGGATGGGAAAAAATTGCTATGAAAAAGAAAAAATAATGCCAGAAAATAACATCTAGCATTAACCAAAGATACATTTTTTTTAGAAATACAAAATTATTTCAAGAGAACATATCTTTTACTTTTTCAAAAAACGATTTATCTCCCTTTTCCGGTTTTGGGGCAAAGTTTTCATCTGTCTGCATTTGTTCAAAAAATGCACGCTGCTCTTTAGATAAATTCTTGGGAGTCCATACATTTACATGCACTAGTAAATCGCCACTTCCATAACCATTTATACTAGGGATGCCTTTTCCCCTGAGGCGCAATATTTTTCCTGATTGGATCCCTTCTTCTATTTTTATTCGCACTTTTCCGGTAACGGTGTCAATTTCTTTTGAACCTCCTAAAACAGCTTCCGGAATGCTTATATACAAATCGTAGTGCAAATTGTCCCCCTCTCTTTTAAGGGTAGGGTGCTCCATTTCTTCAATAGCGACCAACAAATCTCCCGGAATACCATTTCCGGGGGCTTCATTTCCTTTTCCGGTCACTTTTAACTGCATCCCATCCACCACTCCGGCAGGAATCTTTATAGAAACAGTCTCTTCCTGAATTTTTAACCCATGAATATCAGCATCTGGAGGCCTGTTGTCCATTACTTGCCCACTTCCTCCACAAGCACTACAGGTAGTGGCTGTCTGCATCCTTCCAAGAATGGTATTGGTAATTTTAGTTACTTGACCTCTTCCATTACATGTCGGGCAGGTTTTATAGGTAACTCCACCGGCCTGGATTTTTCGTTTTACTTTTACTTTTTTCTCAACCCCATTGGCAATCTCATCCAATGTAAGTTTTACCCGGATCCGAAGGTTGCTTCCTTTTATACGTCGCTGGCCACCACCTCCAAAACCACTAAAGCCCCCAAAACCACCACCAAAAGCACTTCCAAAGATATCTCCAAACTGGCTGAAGATATCTTCCATGTTCATTCCTCCTCCATTGAAGCCACCTGCACCCTCAAAAGCTGCATGACCATACTGATCGTACCTGGCTTTTTTATCCGGATCGCTCAACACTTCATAGGCCTCTGCTGCTTTTTTAAATTTTTCTTCCGCAGTTTTATCTCCGGGGTTCTTATCAGGATGGTATTCTATCGCTTTTTTTCGATAGGCCTTTTTAATCTCAGCCGCCGAAGCATTTTTACCTACGCCCAATATTTCATAATAATCTTGTTTCATATGTGCTTTTTCTTTTTGGCCATTATGGCTATTATTGCCCCACGACTACTTTAGGATAACGGATTACTTTATCGGAAAGTTTGTATCCCTTTTCTATAATATCTATGATTTTTCCTTTCATATCCTCAGAGGGCGCGGCAATTTGGGTAATGGCTTCATGAACATCGCCATCAAAAACGTCACCGGCAGCTACTTCTATTTCTGAAAGCCCTTTATTTTTGAGCGTTTCTTTTAACTTATGGCTGATGAGCTCTACTCCCTTAAAAAGCTCATCATTATCGGATTTTGCAATCTCGGCAAGTGCCCTGTCAAAATCATCAATCACAGGGAGCATTGCTGTCATTACATCCTGACTAGCCGTTTTAAATAATTCAATACGTTCCTTGGCCGTGCGTTTTTTAAAATTCTCAAACTCAGCAAATAACCGTAAAAATTTATCTTTTTCTTTATTCAACGCTTCCTCTAATGGCTCTTCTTGAGAGATTTCTTTTTGTGTTGCTACATTTTCTTCAGAAACACCCTCTTTTTGTGTTTCACTTAAGTGTTCTTCAACAATGGTATCTTTATTTTCTTCTTTTTTACTTTTCTTGCTCATAATTGTTTCCAATTTTTACCGTCGAAATTAATGACGGCAAAAGTACTGCCATTTCGTTAAAAATGTCAAAATGTCATCAAAAAAGTGAAGTAATTTTTAGGGTGCGCTTATTTAAGCAAATCTTCTAGTGCTGAACGTACGTTCTTATATTGGAAAGAAAAACCGGCCTCTTCTATCTTTTTACTACTAACACGTTGACTAGAATACACAATTTGTGCCATTGTACCCATCAATATTTTTAAAATTATTTTAGGGATATTCGGCAAAAAAAGTGGCTTCCTTAAGACAGAAGCTATTTCTTTAGTGAGTTTTTTATTGTTTATAGGATTAGGTGCAACCCCATTATAAACACCCTGTAAACCATTCTCTATGGCATACATGAATAGTCGGGCAATATCTTGGATGTGTATCCATGATTGCCACTGTTCACCACTGCCTAATGGTGCCCCCAAACCATATTTTACAGGTGTTGCCATTTGCTTTAAAGCACCTCCTCCTTTTGCCAGAACCACACCAATGCGAATCTTGACGACACCTATTCCAAGTTCTTTTATTGAATCGGCTGCCTGCTCCCATTGATAAACCACATTCCCCAAAAAAGTAGTATCTACCACTTGTGTATGCTCTTCGTAGTAATTTGTTAAAGAAGAAGGGTAAATCCCGATAGCAGATGCTGAAACAAGTTTTTTTACAGAATGGCTTTCTATACTTTCCAATCCCTTCTTCAGTACGTGCAAAGATTGTATCCGGCTATTGAGGATTTCTTTTTTGTACGATTTCGTCCATCGTTTTGCTACAGAAGCACCTGCCAAATTAATAATCGCTTCTACACCTTCAAAGCATGATACATCTACTTCCCCACGAGCCGGGTTCCAATAAAAACCTTTGTAGTTTTCTTGCTGAACAATTTGCCCTTTACGGGTGGTCAAATAATGTACAACAATCCCCTTTGCATGGCACAGTTTCACTATCTCCTTCCCAATCAACCCCGTTGCTCCCGTAATCAAAACTTTCATGGTCTTATTGTTTTAATTAAAATTACAGCTTTTAAAAAGGTTTGTAATGACTTTTAATGAAGGTTTAACACTCTTAAGTTATTTTCCGAGCCCGCAACATCTCGCGTTTTCCGGGAGGGCCGGGCAACCGTTCTACAATAAAACCTACTACTTGCATCGCCCTTCGCACACTTCCTTTAGCAGCATAGGTAACCAAGATGCCTCCCGGCCGAAGCGCCCTGTACATAATAGCAAAAATTGCTTCTGTCCACAATTCTGGTTGTACACGAGCTCCAAAAGCATCAAAATAAATAAGGTTGTAGTTGTTAGTTCCTGTTAGCTCCTGAAACTTTTTTTGCTGCTTGGTCAAATTAAAAAATGAGGTTATGGCATGACTTTCTTCCCATAAACATTTGTGTAAGTGTTCAAAAATGGTTTCATAATCAGGAATACCGAGCTGTTCCGGATAATTTAATGCTCTCCATTCCGATTCTGCCACCGGATAGGCTTCTATACCTGTATAATTGATTGTCAAGCCACGTTTTTCAGCTTCCAGAAAAGTGACAAAAGCATTCAGCCCGGTACCAAAACCTATTTCTAAAATCGAAACAGGGCGTTGTCCCTCCAACAAAGCCAATCCGTTATCAATAAAAACATGGTACGCCTCATTAATAGCCCCATGCTTTGAATGGTACTGCTCATTCCAACCTGCTATATGAATGGTCGTTGACCCATCTCCGGTTGTTATAATTTTCCGTTTCAAAACCAACTTTGTTTTATTTATGGTCTATCCCTACAAATCTGTTTCAAGATAGCTTTAATTTCTACTAAAAAAGACATTTTAACCTTTTTTATGACCGATTCCTTTTATATTTGTCATCAGAAAGAAGGATGTATGAAAAACGATCTTATGACAAAAATAGTGGTTGAAAAAGCAACCTCCTCCAAAATAGGGAATGTTGATTTTGAAAATTTGAAGTTCGGTAGCATTTTTACCGACCATATGTTTATGTGTGACTATAAGGATGGGGCATGGGGCCCGCCAAAAGTCCTTCCTTACCAACCGCTTCAACTGGCACCTTCGGCTAGGGTTTTTCATTATGGACAGGCGGTATTTGAAGGTATGAAAGCCTATAAAGATGATGAAGACGGTATATGGCTGTTCCGTCCCGATGAGAATTTCCGACGCATCAATACATCAGCGCAACGGTTAGGAATGCCCGCCTTCCCAAAAGAAGCTTTTTTTGAAGGTTTGCAAACGTTGCTAAAACTAGAAACAACTTGGATCAAAAAAGGTTATGGCAACTCCTTGTACATACGGCCTTTTATGATTGCTACCGAGGCCAGTGTACTGGCATCGCCTTCTTCCGAATATAAATTTATGATCATCTGCTCCCCTGCCAAATCGTATTACGGTGGCGAAGTACGTGTAAAAATCGCTGAAAAGTACAGCCGTGCTGCCGATGGTGGTGTGGGTTTTGCCAAAGCAGCAGGAAATTATGCCGCACAGTTCTACCCTACGAGCGTGGCCAACCAAGAAGGGTTTCAACAAATGATCTGGACAGATGCCAATACACACGAGTACTTGGAAGAAGCAGGCACTATGAACGTTTTCTTCCGGGTGGGCGATACCTTGCTTACCGCTCCCAACAACGACCGCATTCTGGATGGCGTGACCCGTAAGAGTGTCATTGCCATTGCAGAAGCTAACGGAATTCAAGTAGAAGTACGGCGGGTACCCGTGGCAGAGATCATAGATGCTGCTGAAGCCGGCACACTAAAAGAAATTTTTGGTAGTGGTACCGCCGCTGTTATCAACCCGATTGCCGGGTTTGGCTATAAAGGTAAAACGTATGAGTTGCCAAAAATGGAAGACTCCTACGCCGCTTTCCTTAAAAAAGCCTTGATGGACATCCAGTACAACAAAGCCGAAGACCCTTATGGGTGGAGGTATAAGGTGTAGGTAATCCTCTTATTGGCATTTTTCCTGCTAACAATTGTCATTCCTTTAAATGATTTGTCATTCCGCATTTATTGTGGAGTCCATTGGTATTTATGCTTTGGATTCCGTGCTTAGCATGGAATGACAAAACCTCTTTCATAAAAAATTCAGGTCATTTCGATCCCGATGCGTATCGGGAGAGAAATCTCATTAAAGGAGCCAATAATATATACAGATTTCTCACCCTCGCTATTTGCAAGGGATTCAAAATAACGTTTTCTATAAAACTACGGTTTTACCGTAATAAGCTACTTTTTTTGTAGGTTTATGTAATTTTAATAGAAATAGGTTAGATTTGTGGATATATAACTAGGAATAAACTTTCTGAAGGGCTTTGTTCAATTGTTACACACAATGTACGAAATCGGTGAGTCATAAATTAACTACAATAAAAATTCAAAATTTCAAATCGATTAGAGCAATCGAATTTGAACTTTCTGAATACTCCCCATTAGTCGGATATAATAATGCAGGAAAATCTAATATTCTGGAAGCTATAAAATGGGTTTTACGTAAAAGTTCATTAAAGACAACAGATTTTAATAATATTAATGACCCTGTTATTATGACGGCAAAAATTGATGGAATCAGTGAAACTATTCTTGAGAACTTAAATGTGACTCATAGACAAAGAATTGAACCCTTTTTAAATTCGGAATCATTAACTATTAAGAGAACACAATCAGCACCAGATATGACTGTTGCTAATATCCAACTTGAAGTACTGAATCCAACAGATGGACAATGGCAAAATAACCCTACTGGAATTGATAACGCAATTAAAGATTTATTTCCCGAACCTATTCATATCGGAGCAATGGAGAACTCTGAGGAAGATGTAAGTAGATCAAGATCGGGAACTACTATTGGAAAATTACTATCAGAAATAATCGGACCAATAGAGAAAGAATATGGAGACCAACTAAGGACTGTTTTGGATGGTTTAAAAGATGTTCTAGATGCTGATGGAGACAATAGAGCAACTGAGTTAACCAAATTTGACACTCAAGTCAATGAGAAATTAGATGCATTTTTTCCTGACATCAATGTTAAAGTACACGTTCCAACACCTGAACTTAAAGAAGTTTTTAATAAGGGGACTATTAAAATTTACGAAAATCAAAGTTTAAACGGAACTGATGTATCCGCATTAGGTCACGGTGCACAACGCTCTATACAAATGACATTAATTCGTCATCTCGCAGATTTAAAAATAGCGTCTCAAGAACAGACAACAACAACTTTATTGTTGATTGACGAACCTGAACTTTATTTGCATCCACAAGCCATAGAAATTTTAAGAGTCTCTTTAAAAACACTATCAAGCCAAGGATATCAAATAATATTTACTACACACTCACCATTTATGATTACTGAAAAGGATATTGCTAACACATTACTTATTCGTAAAAACGCAACATTAGGTACTCATAAGAGAAATTCCTTAAAATCGGCAATTCCACAAGTTGAGCAAGATGCTCAACATCAATTAACTTTAATGTTTGCTTTAAGCAATTCAAGTAATATCTTGTTTTCGGAAAGAGTAGTATTATCAGAAGGCAAAACAGAAAATAGATTAATGCCTTTCTTAATTGAAAAAATATCTGGAAATTCTTTAGGTGCAAATAAATGTGCTTTAGTTCAACAAGGTGGTTCTGGAAATACTAGAAAATCTAAACAAGTACTTGAAATGATGGATTTACCTTGTAAAGCAATTGTAGATTTAGATTATGCATTTACTCAAGGAATTGAAGATGGGTTTTTGCAACCAGATGACGCTGATGTTTTAGCTTGTAGAAATGAAATGGCAAACTTGGCAGCAACCAATGGAATAAATTTAAACAATGATTGGCCAACTAAAAGACGAAGTTCAATGACAGCGGAAGAGGCTTTTGCACTACTTGCACAAAGCACTTCTGTTCAAACAAATATTCAAAATCTAAAAACTAAATTATTAGCGAATGGAATATGGATTTGGACAAAGGGAGCAATTGAAGAACACCTCAACATTCAAGGAAAAAATGAACAAGTTTGGGCTAACCTAAAAAATGAAATTGAAATCAATGGTCTTGAAGCAACTTTACCAAATGATTATCAAGAAGTTTCAGATTGCATAAATTGGTTGTTGGAGTAAAAATACTATGTGTAATAATTCCTCACTCTCGCTAGTATTCTGCTAGTGGTGAACCACCAACAGGTTACTTTCTAATACTGGTAGATGTTATACCCGACTGATAAGAAAAAAATGGCAACTACTTCGTTGTTATCTATCAAAAAATGTATATTTGATAGTATCATATGATAGTATCATTAAGTATATTCCATGAAACCACCTTATGAAATTAACAGTACCATTCTAGAGCTTATCTCATCCATTGCACAACAAATTGGGGAAATAAAAGCGGCTAGGCTCACAAGGCCCCCTACCGAGCTAAGGAAAAGAAACAGGATCCAAACTATCCAATCTTCATTAGAGATAGAAGGTAATACGCTTACCGTAGAACAAATAACGGATTTGATTAACCATAAAAGGGTTATAGCCCCTCCAAAAGATATCCTTGAGGTGAAAAATGCCATCCGTGTATATTCTAAACTGGCTGCTTTTGACGTGTTTAGTTTACGTTCTCTATGTGCCGCCCATAAGGTGCTCATGAAAGGTTTGATGGACAACCCTGGAAAATTGCGAAAAACTTCTGTGGGAATTGTCAAAGGGGCCACCATTGCACATGTTGCACCCCCGGGAGCCATGGTACACCCACTTTTAAAAAAGCTATTCAATTATTTAAAAAATGACCCTGACCTGCTATTGATAAAAAGCTGTGTTTTTCATTACGAGTTTGAGTTCATACATCCTTTTATTGATGGAAACGGACGAATGGGCAGGCTTTGGCAAACCATGATCTTAAAAGAATATTCACCGGTATTTGAGTTCCTGCCCATTGAAATGTTGGTTAAAGAACGGCAGCAAGATTATTACCATGTGCTGGGATTATCTGACCGTCAAGGCAGTTCAACAAGCTTTATTGAATTTATGTTAGAAATTATCTATTTGGCGTTGGAACATCTTTTAAAAACACAAAACATAGCAACCAAAGATGCAGATAGGGTTATCCTTTTTAAAACGATGGTAGGTGACAAGGAATTTTCCAGAAAAGATTACTTAAGGCACAATAAAGATATTTCTTCAGCTACTGCCAGCCGGGATTTAAAAAATGCTGTTGATAATGGTTTGTTGGTCAAAACAGGTGATAAAAGGCTAACAAAATATAGATTTAAGTAAAAGTACGAGCTATTATATATTGCCCTTACTACCACTAGCAGTAAACAAAAAATAAATTGATCATACCCTTATGGATTCCTTGCCAAGCACGGAATGACAGTTCACTACATATTTCTCCGGTACTGCCCGCCTACTTCAAACAACGCATGGGTAATTTGCCCTAACGAACATACTTTGGTGGCTTCCATCAGTTCTTCAAAGATGTTTTTGTTATGAATAGCGGCTTCCTGAATGGACCTTAACGCTTTTTCAGCATCCGGAGCATTCCCTTTTTGCAGGTTTTCCAAGGTTTGTATCTGGTTTTCCTTTTCTTCTTTCGTCGCTCGGATAATCTCCGCCGGAACAATGGTCGGAGAGCCCTTACTACTCAAAAAAGTATTTACCCCAATGATGGGGTACTCACCTGTATGTTTTAAGGTTTCGTAATACAAGCTTTCTTCTTGTATTTTTCCGCGTTGGTACATGGTTTCCATCGCCCCGAGGACGCCCCCGCGTTCGGTAATACGGTCAAACTCCAACAACACGGCCTCTTCTACAAGGTCAGTCAATTCTTCAATGATAAACGAGCCCTGCATCGGGTTTTCGTTCTTCGCCAAGCCCAATTCTTTGTTGATAATCAATTGTATCGCCATCGCCCTGCGCACCGACTCTTCGGTAGGGGTGGTAATGGCTTCATCATAGGCATTGGTATGCAACGAATTGCAATTATCATAAATGGCATACAATGCTTGGAGTGTGGTGCGGATATCGTTAAAATCAATTTCCTGGGCATGCAGCGACCTTCCGGAGGTTTGTATGTGGTATTTGAGCATTTGTGCCCGTTCGTTTGCTCCGTACTTTTCTTTCATGGCTTTTGCCCACAGCCTACGGGCTACACGACCTATCACCGCATATTCCGGGTCAATACCGTTGGAAAAGAAAAAGGAAAGGTTGGGCCCAAAAGCATTGATGTCCATACCCCTGCTCAAGTAATATTCCACATAGGTAAACCCGTTTGCCAGCGTGAATGCCAATTGCGAAATGGGGTTCGCTCCTGCTTCTGCAATGTGGTATCCGGAAATGGACACGGAATAAAAGTTACGGATGTTTTGCCGGATAAAATATTCCTGTACATCGCCCATGAGACGGAGCGCAAACTCCGTAGAAAAAATACAGGTATTCTGCGCCTGGTCTTCTTTTAAAATATCAGCCTGTACCGTTCCGCGTACTTGTGACAGGGTTTTTGCTTTAATTTTTTCATAGACTTCCTTGGGCAGTACTTCATCTCCGGTTACACCAAGCAGCATGAGCCCTAGTCCATTGTTCCCTTCGGGAAGTTCGCCTTGATAGGTAGGGCGTTTTACACCTTTTTCTTTATAAATCGCTTCGATTTTAGCATTTATTTGTTTCTCCAGACCTTGTTCTTTGATGTATTTTTCGCATTGCTGGTCAATGGCCGCATTCATAAAAAAGCCCAATAGCATGGGTGCTGGCCCGTTGATCGTCATACTCACCGAAGTCATTGGGTCTGCTAAGTCAAACCCGGAATACAGTTTTTTGGCATCGTCCAAACAGCAAATAGAGACTCCGGAATTTCCTACTTTCCCATAGATATCGGGGCGATACCCAGGGTCGTTACCATACAATGTTACGGAATCAAATGCGGTGGATAAGCGCTTTGCCGGCATGCCTAAACTGACATAATGGAAACGCCGGTTGGTACGCTCGGGGCCTCCTTCACCGGCAAACATACGGGTGGGGTCTTCTCCTTGTCTCTTGAATGGATAAATACCCGCTGTATAAGGGAATTCGCCCGGAACGTTTTCCTGTAACACCCATTGCAACACATCTCCCCACGCCTGATATTTTGGCAAGGCTACTTTAGGGATTTGCGTGTGGGACAGGGATTCGGTGTGTGTTTCTATGTTGATTTCTTTTCCGCGAACGGTAAAGGAATATACCGGCGCTTTGTACCTGTTGACCTTTTCTTCCCAATAGCAAATGATTTCCCAGTTATAAGGGTCTAGGTTCATTTTGACCCGGTCAAACTCAGCAACTAATAATTTTATAAAAGGTTCTTTGTCTTTTTCTTTTAGGTTTTTAAGAATTTCTTCTTGTTCAACCCCGGATTTAGTAAGAAGATCGTTTTGTTTTAGATCTATTTCAGCTACAGTAGTAATGGTTTTATACAATCCATAGAGTTTTTGTGCAACGGCTGCTTGCTCTGTAGCTGCATTATCATAGCTGCGGTTGTTTTCAGCAATTTCTGAAAGGTAACGGGTCCGGGCAGGTGGAATGATGAACTGTTTTTCAGACATTTCGCCCGTAATCTGAAAGTTACTTTCAAAATTCACCTTTGCTTTCTCGTTAATGGTTTTTATCAAATGTTGGTACAGTGCATTGGTCCCCGGATCGTTAAACTGGGAAGCTATGGTGCCGAATACTGGCATTTCATCAGTATTTGTTTCCCACAGGTTGTGGTTGCGTTGGTATTGTTTTTTTACATCACGAAGGGCATCAAGGGCACCTCGCTTATCAAATTTGTTAAGGGCTATCACATCAGCAAAATCAAGCATGTCAATTTTTTCCAGCTGTGTAGCGGCACCATATTCCGGGGTCATGACGTACAACGACGCATCGGAATGGTCTAAGATTTCCGTATCGCTCTGCCCTATTCCGGAAGTTTCCAGGATAATAAGATCATACCCGGCCACTTTTAAAATAGAAATGGCATCGTCCACATGCCTAGATAGGGCTAAATTGGCCTGTCTTGTTGCCAATGAACGCATGTACACACGCTTGTTGTTAATGGAGTTCATCCGGATACGGTCGCCCAACAAAGCACCGCCTGTTTTTCTTTTGGAAGGGTCTACAGAAACTACTGCAATGGTTTTCTCTTTAAAGTCTAGCAAATAACGGCGTACCAATTCATCTACCAAACTAGATTTCCCTGAACCTCCGGTTCCTGTAATTCCTAGTACAGGTATTTTAACCTCTTTTGCTTTTTGACGAAGCTGGCTTAGTATTTCTTTATTTTCTTCTGGAAAGTTTTCTGCCGCAGAAATAAGTCGGGCACTCGTTCCATAATCAGTTGTTTTCAACTTTTTGAAAGCTGCTACTTTTTCTCCGATAGGAAAATCTGATTTTGAAACCAAATCATTGATCATACCTTGTAATCCCATTTCTCGACCATCATCAGGATGATAAATGCGGGCAATACCATAATCCATCAACTCTTTGATCTCCTCCGGCAAAATAGTCCCTCCGCCTCCACCAAAAATTTTAATGTGTGTTGCATTGTTCTCTTTGAGCAGGTCGTACATATATTTAAAGTACTCTATGTGCCCCCCTTGGTAGGAAGTCATCGCAATGGCATTAACATCTTCTTGTATAGCGCAGTTGACCACTTCTTCCACACTACGGTCGTGCCCTAAATGAATCACTTCTACTCCGGTTGATTGAATGATACGGCGCATAATGTTGATGGCTGCATCGTGTCCATCAAAAAGGGAAGCTGCGGTAACAATCCGTATTTTATTTTTGGGCTGATAAGGTGGTATTTGTTTCATTGTCAATAAACTCCTTTTATGGAGGCCGCAATTTACGGAATTCTCAAAAAAAATAGTGGTTTGATTAAAAATATATAAAATTGAAGTTTACGGACATTTTACTGCATTTTCATATATTTAGCCTATTAAAAGAATTTTATGAAAAAGTCCCTCGTCTTAGTTGTTTTTGTTTTTTTACTGAATGCGTGTAATGAATTACAACAGGTTGTTAATCAATTCCCAAACGGAAATGGTTTGAGTAATGAACAAATAGCTTCGGGGTTACGCCAAGCTCTTAGTTTTGGTATTGATAAACGAGTAAGCAAACTAACTCAGAAAGATGGTTTTTTCAAAAATAAACTGGTAAAAATTTTATTGCCTCAAGAACTTCAAAAGGTAGATAAAACATTGCGAGATATTGGGTTAGGAAACCTAGCTGATGAAGGGCTTAAGGTATTGAATAGGGCTGCCGAAGATGCTGTGAAAGAAGCGACCCCTATTTTTGTGGATGCTGTTAAAGGGATTACGTTTTCAGATGCTAAAAATATATTGTTGGGTAATGATAATGCGGCAACACAATATTTGAAGGTGCGAACAAATACTGCTTTATACACAAAATTTAACCCGGTTATAAAACAGTCATTAGATAAGGTAGGCGCTACACAGGTATGGACAGGAATTATACAAAAGTATAATTCTTTGCCCCTAACTTCGGATGTAAACCCGAATTTACCGGATTACATTACACAAGAAGCTTTAAAAGGGGTTTATACTATGATTGCTGTGGAAGAAAAACAGATACGCACCAAGGTTTCTTCTAGGACTACTGATTTACTAAGACGTGTTTTCGCGCTTCAAGATTAATTCCTTTATTAAATAAAAAAACCTGACATAAAGATATCAGGTTTTTATCCTTTTGAAGGATATTATTTACTGTGCTTTCTTTTTGTATAAACCGTCAAACCCTGTTTTCCATTCCTTGCCGTCAGAAGAAACTTCCCAGTGTTGCCTTACACTACCATCTTCATTTGGTGTCCAGGTAATTCGGTTAATAACTATTGAACCATCAGGTTGTGTAATCGGGTCACCTTGAAGCACCATTTCATTTCCTACCAATCCCCCTTTTAGATGAAGGCTTCCTCCTTGATTGTCAATCCAAATCTGTTCCCAACGGTCATATTGTGCATTATAAAAGTTGTAACTGGTACCAGTATATTTTCCGGCTACCCAATTCTCTCTTAGAATACACTCTTCTTGTATCTTGTCTATTAAATTAGTCCCCGCTAATTTGCCGTTAGGTGTAAAAGCTTCCCAGTCACCTATCCAAAAATCAAATGCTTTATGGTTTTCTGTGCAACATTTACAATTGGTATTTTGTGCATAGGTAGTTGCCCCTACTGTTACCATAAGTAATACTATTATTTTTTTCATCAGTATTTTGTAGTTTAAATTCATTTGTTCAAATATATGAATATTTATTATTTATAACATTTAGATCATTAAATTCTATTAACTAATTTCTTTTTGTTATAATTAATGCTTATGATAAAACAAAAAAACATTAATTTATATATGGTTTTTACATATAAATATACTTTACTCTATTAATTCTACAAAATATTACGTTAATCCTATCTTTAATTGTTTATAGAAATAAAAAAAATCTTAAATTCGCCATTATATATAACACAAATAAAAACTTTAGTTAACATGAAATTAAAAAATTACTTTTTTCTAGTTATGATGGTTTTTGGAGTTGCATTAACATATGCACAACAAAAAACCATTACGGGTAAAGTTACTGATCAAGAGGGTATTCCACTCCCGGGAGTGAATATTCTTGTGAAAGAGACTTCTAATGGAACTCAATCAGATTTTGATGGCAACTATTCCATTACAGCATCTGAAGGTCAAACATTAGTCTTTACTTATTTAGGCCAAAAGACAGTAGAACAACTTGTAGGAAGTAGTTCTACTATCAATGTTCAGATGGAAGAGGACGCATCGCTTCTTGAAGAGGTTGTAGTTATCGGTTACGGTACACAATCAAAAAGAAATGTGACTGATAATATTGTATCACTAAATTCGGAACAAATCAACAATATTCCAACACCTAGTTTACAAAGTGCCTTGACTGGTAAAGCTGCCGGGGTTCGAATCACACAAATTAATGGTAAAGTGGAAGGTGGTATTAAAGTACGTGTTAGAGGTACTTCTACCATTTCGTCTTCGCAAGAACCACTATATGTCGTAGATGGTGTTCCTGTTAATAACAGTGATGAATCCATTAATGGTTCTCCTATAAACCCATTGGTATCTATCAATCCCAATGATATTGAATCTATACAAATACTAAAAGATGCTTCTTCTGCAGCAATCTATGGGGCACGGGGATCTAATGGTGTGGTGCTTATTACCACTAAAAAAGGTAAACAGGGAAAAACAAAGGTTACTGTAAACTCTTCTTACGGATGGAGTACTGCCACTAACAAAAGAGATTGGCTAAATGCTGCCGAGTATGTAGAAGTTTTTAATGAAGCTGCTACGAATTCTGGATTTCCTGCGGGAGCATTGGACGGTACTTATGATTTCTTTGCCGGAGGAACTGATTGGAGAAATGGAGAAGTAGATACCGATTGGCAAGATATAGCCTTGGTAGATGGTTCTGTAGAGGATTACTCTGTAGCTGTTTCTGGTGGAAGTGAAAAAACCCGTTTTTTTCTATCAACTGCCTATAACAAGACTGATGGTATTACAAGAGGTAACACTTTAGAGCGGTATTCGGTTAGAACTAATGTAGACCACAATATATCTAGCAAATTTAATGTAGGTATTAACTTGGGTATTACGAAGAGTAAAATAGACCGTTTAGCAAACGATAATGCTTTTGCTACGCCTATCCAAGCAATAGCACAGGTACCTTTATCTCCCGCTTACTTAGAAGATGGAGTTACTCCAAACGATCAAACCCTATACTATAACTTCTTGTTTGAGGAGTTTAACGCTAATTTCCAAACTAATATATGGAGGGTACTAGGAAATGTATATGGTCAATATCAAATAACCCCTGAATTAAGTTTCCGATCAGAATTTGGATACGATTACAGCACACAAGTAGCAGAACGTTTTAATGGTAGTTTAACAGAATCTGCATCCGTAGGAGGGTTCGGAACAGCCAATTCAACTACTACAGAAAGGTATAATTTGAACAACTATTTCACTTATAATAAAGTGTTTAATGATATTTACGACTTTGAATTTACCGGAGGGATGAGTTTTGAAGAAACCAACAGAAGAAATCAATTTGTTCAAGGTCAAGGATTTCCATCAGACAATTTACAAACTGTTGACAGTGCTGCAGAAATTGTAGATGGTGGCTCTAACAGGACAGCTTTTAATTTCCTTTCCTATTTTGGTCGGGCCTCCTTAGTCATAAACAATAAATATTTGTTCAAAGGAAGTATCCGTTATGATGGCTCTTCAAGGTTTGGTGAAGATAATAGATATGGATGGTTCCCTGCCGGTTCTGTGGGATGGATACTTTCTGAGGAAGATTTCCTTAAAGAGTCTGCCTTAATCTCTTCTTTAAAGTTAAGAGGTAGTTGGGGTGTCACAGGTAATGCGGGTATTGGGAACTTTGCTAGCTTAAGTTTATTCCAAGGATCTTCATATAACCAACGTTCTGGTCTAGCCCCTGTTCAGCTTGGCGATCCCAGTATACAATGGGAAAGAACCACACAATATGATATTGGTATTGATTATGGCCTTTTCGATAATCGTATTTCCGGAGAGATCGATTACTTCGTTAAAACCACTAAAGATTTAATTCTAAACGAACCTGTCCCCGGAACTTCTGGTTTCACTACTATCACAAGAAATGTAGGAGAGTTAGAAAACAAAGGTTTTGAATTTGTCCTTAATACAAGGAACATTGTAAAAGATGATTTTAGTTGGAGTACTTCATTTAATATCGCAACCCTTGACAATGAAATTAAAGACTTACCAGGGGGCGATGTTATTGTAGGGCAGAACCTTGTAAGAGAAGGAGAGAGTATTTCTTCATTCTTCTTAGTAGAGTTTGCCGGCGCGGACCCTGATAACGGAGATGCTTTATTTGTAAGAAACACATTAAATCCTGATGGCACACGAGATCGTTCCACCACTAATAATTTTAGTGAAGCCGAGCGGGTTATTACAGGAAGCCCATTCCCTGATTTAACAGCAGGCCTTACCAATACCATTAATTATAAGAATTTTGATCTCTCATTTACGTTCCAAGGCGAATGGGGGGCTTCCATATACAATGGAGGAGGAAGATTCCAATCTGCTAGTGGAGACTTTTTTGACAACCAATCGAAAGATCAACTCAACAGATGGCAAAACCCGGGTGACATCACCAATGTACCCCAATTGCGTTTATTTGGAGCAAACGGGACACAACAGAGTACCCGGTATTTACAAGAATCTGACTTTATACGATTACGAAATCTGACGCTAGGCTATACACTACCGAGTGACCTTACACAAAAATTCTTCATAGAGAAGTTACGTGTATACTTTACAGGATTTAACCTATTGACTATTACAGATTATGATGGCTATGACCCTGAATCTACCGCAGATTTCAATGGAAATGCCTCCATTGCATCTGGTATTGACTTTTATTCAGCGCCTGCAGCAAAAACATATACATTTGGAGTTACAATTGACTTATAAAAAACATAAATTATGAAAACAATATATAGATATTCATCCTTTTTTCTATTTGCCACATTATTACTTATAGGGTGTGCAGATAATTTGGATATAGAGCCTGAACAGAGCTTATCTCCAGACGTAGCTACTTCAACGCCTGAAAATGTTCAGAGAATACTCATAGGGACATATGATGAAGCAGGACAAACTACTAATTATGGAGGGCGCATCAATTTGGCTTCAGAATTATTAGCCAATAGTGGTGATTTAGCATGGAGAGGGACTTTTGCCCAACCCTTTGAAATGAATTTTAAAGCTATTACAGTAAACAATACCTTTGTTGCATCTTATTGGACAGGGGGATATGAGATCATCAATCAAGCTAATATTGTATTGGCCAGTTTGAATGTATTTGAAGACCCATCTGAAAGCGACCGTGTTGAAGGGGAAGCTAAGTTTTTAAGAGGTTTAACATATTTTGATCTTGCTCGCTTATTTGGTCAAAACTATGTTCCAGGCCAACAAAACAATCAGTTAGCAGTACCATTAGTATTAGAAGCAGTAACTGATGCTTCTCAGATAACCTTCCCTTCAAGGAACACGGTAGAAGAAATTTATGCACAAGTTATTAGCGATTTAACGGATGCTATGAATTTATTGCCCTCAAGTAATGCAGAGTTCGCCGATAGTTTCTCAGCAGAGGCTTTGCTGGCCAGAGTTTATTTACAAATGGGTGATTATGCCAATGCGAGAGATGCCGCTAATAATGTAATTCAAAATAGCGGGCATACACTTGCAGGAAGTTTTGCAGGTGCGTTTAATAATGATTCAGATTCTGTTGAAGATCTTTTTGCCTGGCAAATTACCTCTCAGGATGGCACCAATAATATGAATACGTTTTGGGCAGGAAACGGTTTTGGTGGAAGAATTGGAAATCCAGATGTGGCTATTAATGCTTCTCATTTTAGTATCTATGATGACCCAAACAATGATGAAAGAGCTTCATTTTTCTATGTACCGGGTGGAACTGCAACTACAAAATGGATATCTCAATTTGCCAATATACCACATTTACGCCTCGCTGAAATGTATTTAATACGTGCCGAAAGTAATTTTAGGCTGGGAACAAACATTGGTGCGACTCCATTGGCAGACGTAAATACATTAAGAAACCGATCCGGAGCAACTGCATTAGGAACTGTAGTACTACAGGATATTATTGATGAAAGAAGACGGGAGCTGTCTTTTGAAGGTTTCGCGCTTCACGATATCAAACGCCTAGGGGAAAATGTAGGGGCTTTACCTCCTACCAGCGATGCACTAGTATTGCCTGTACCGCAACGGGAAAGGGATGCAAACCCAAATCTGGATCAAAATCCAGGATATTAAATAGATTAGTTAACTATTTGTTAATCAGTTATAAACAAATAAATTTATTTAATAAATTGCTAATGATAAATTAACCTTGTAAAGGATCGATTATCAGAAGTTTGCAGTGTTTAAGATTAAATAAAATAATTGAGTTAGCTAGTTAAACAATGCCGGTTTGTAAACCGGCATTGTTTTTATTGTTTTTCAGAAAGTAGTTTTTGCATTTGTTTTTGTAGGTCCTTAGCTTTTCCCTGTGCAGCTTCTGTATAGTCTTCTTGATTAGAAGCATAAATAATCCCTCTAGAAGAATTAACCAATAAACCAACTTGTTTATTTGCTCCGTATTGAAAAACGTCTTCTAAGTTGCCTCCTTGTGCACCTACTCCAGGCACCAATAGAAAACTGTCTGGTATTATTTTTCTTATCTCACTTAGATGTGCAACTTTAGTAGCTCCCACCACATACATTAAATTCTCATTATTCTTCCACTCTTTTGAAATTTCCAAAACTTCGGCATATAATTCTTTTCCTCCTATCATTTTTGTTTGAAAATCATAAGCCCCTTTATTAGAGGTTAAGGCTAATAAAATTGTGTGCTTGTCTTTAAACTCTAAAAATGGCTCTATAGAATCTTTTCCCATGTATGGAGCTACTGTAATGGAATCAAAATTAAGGTCTTCAAAAAAGGCTTTGGCATACATTGCACTTGTGTTCCCTATATCACCTCGTTTTGCGTCGGCAATGGTAAATATTTCAGGGTAATGGGTATTTAAATAATCTATTGTTTTTTTTAAAGAACCCCATCCTTTTACACCATGTGCTTCATAAAAAGCAATATTGGGTTTATAAGCTACCGTTAAATGGTGTGTGACATCAATAATCGCTTTGTTGAATGCAAAAATGGGGTCTTCTTCTTGCAATAAATGTTTGGGTATTTTATTTAGATCTACATCCAAGCCTATACACAAAAACGATTGTTTTTTTTGTATTTGATCTATGAGTTGTTTTGTAGTCATGAATGTATTTAGAGTTTAAAAGTTGAAAGCCTGTGAGTTTCTATATTTAGTTCAATTAAATAAGTTCATTGGCCTCTTTTAATTTTTCTGCATTTTCTGCCATTTTCAACTCTTCTATAATTTTATCTATGTCACCATTGATGATATTATCTAGATCGTATAATGTCAGACCAATTCTATGGTCTGTAACCCTACTTTGTGGATAATTATAAGTCCGTATTTTTGCACTCCTATCCCCTGATGAAACCATACTTTTACGTTTTGCAGCATCTGCTTCTTGTTTCTTGGCCAACTCTACTTCGTATAAGCGTGAACGTAATACACGAATAGCTTTTTCTAGGTTTTTATGCTGTGATTTTTCATCTTGACAACGTGCTTCGATGCCTGTTGGATTGTGTATCAGATGGATGGCCGAATAGGTTGTGTTTACACTTTGCCCTCCCGGCCCTGTAGAGGTGGTTCTAATTATTTTTACATCATTCATATCTAGATCAACATCAAATTCTTCTGCCTCAGGCAGTACCATTACAGTGGCTGCCGAAGTGTGTACCCTACCTTGGGTTTCCGTTTGTGGCACGCGTTGTACACGGTGTACCCCGGCTTCAAATTTGAGTGTTCCATAAACATCCTCACCGGTAACTTCAAAAATGACCTCTTTAAAGCCTCCGGAAGTACCTTCATTAAAGGAGATGGTAGCTGTTTTCCATCCTTTGCGTTCACAATATTTTGCATACATCCGGTATAAATCACCTGCAAAAATGCTTGCTTCATCTCCGCCGGTACCGGCACGAATTTCCATTACTGCATTTTTTGTGTCTTCCGGGTCTTTTGGGATGAGTAATATTTTTATTTCTTCTTCTAGTGGAGCAAGTGCTGCTTCGGCTTCTTCCATCTGCATTTTTGCCATTTCTACCATTTCAGCATCGTTGCCGTCAGCTAAAATTTCTTTAGCTTCCGCAATATTATCAGTAAGGGTTATGTATTCGGAACGTTTGTCGACTAATAGTTTTAAATCTTTATACTCCTTATTGAGCTGCACATATTGCTTTTGATCAGCAATGATATCGGGTTGTATGATGAGATCTGAAATCTCATCAAATCGTTGTTTTACTATATTTAACTTGTCTAGCATATGCTTCTTCCTGATTTCGTGCGCAAATTTACGATAATTTCCAAGGATTGTTTCTTTTATAAATCTACCTCTAAGAGGGAAGTTAGTATTCAAAAATACCATACTCACTTTTTATGGTAAGCTTTTTATGATCGGAAGCTTCTACCCTTCCTATAATTTGAGCGTCTACATTAAATTTCTTGGATATGTTTATGATATTTTCTGCTACTTCCTCATCCACATAAAGTTCCATTCGGTGCCCACAATTAAATACCTGGTACATTTCTTTCCAATTTGTTTTTGACTGTTCTTGAATCAACTTGAATAATGGAGGTATTTCAAAAAGGTTATCCTTTATTACATGGAGGTTGTCTATAAAATGAAGGATTTTTGTTTGTGCACCTCCACTACAATGTACCATTCCATGGATATCTTTTGAGTTATATTTTTCCAAAACTTTTTTAATGATGGGGGCGTAGGTTCTTGTTGGTGATAATACAAGTTTCCCTGCATCTATGGATGTATTTTTCACAGAGTCAGTAAGCTTCATACTTCCAGAATACACTAAATCTTCCGGAACAGCTGCATCATAACTTTCCGGATATGTATGGGCTAGATATTTTGAGAATACATCATGACGGGCAGAAGTAAGGCCATTACTGCCCATTCCTCCATTATATTCACTTTCATAAGTTGCCTGTCCAAAAGAAGCTAAACCAACAATGACATCGCCTGCTTTGATATTTGCATTATCAATTACGTCACTACGTTTCATTCTAGCAGTTACTGTTGAATCTACAATAATGGTTCTTACCAAATCACCTACATCAGCGGTTTCTCCTCCTGTAGAATAGATATTTACTCCATATGAACGAAGCTCTTCAATCAATTCTTCAGTTCCGTTGATAATAGCGGCAATAACTTCTCCCGGAATTAGGTTTTTATTCCTGCCTATGGTAGAGGAAAGCATAATGTTATCTGTTGCACCTACGCACAGCAAGTCATCAATATTCATAATAAGGGCATCTTGTGCTATCCCTTTCCATACAGAGAGATCACCAGTTTCCTTCCAGTACATATATGCCAAAGATGATTTTGTTCCGGCACCATCAGCATGCATAATGAGACAATGGGAATCGTCATTTGTTAAATAATCAGGAACTATTTTGCAAAAGGCGTTAGGGAATAATCCTTTGTCTATAGCTTTTATAGCGTTGTGAACATCTTCCTTAGATGCGGAAACACCGCGTTTGCCATATCGTTGACTAGACGAACTCATTTTTCATTTTTCATTGATGTGTAAAAATAAGAAGTTTTAACAGACTTTTGCTTTTATTTTATAGCATAGATTTTGTAAGCCACGCCCCCTTCTGTAAAACGGCCTTTACCAACTGCTACGGTATGATTGAGCCATGCATATTTTTCAACGCTGGTTTCAAACAATGGTAGTATCCGTACATAAAAACTATTGTCAGGGTTTTTATGGATGTAACCTGTATAGGTCATATAGATCAATGCGCCATCCTCTGTTTCAACTACTGCCTTTACATCTAGTTTTGATGTGTTTTCATCTAGTGAAAGCATCCAATCACCTCCATTTGGGAGTATTTTCCCTTTTATTTCAGGTCCTTCAAACGTCCCTCCTTTTATAGGATAAATTGTCCTAGTACCTTTAAGTGTTTTTCCAACAGGGATAGGGGTGTCAATAGCTATTTGAAGCTCAAAAAGAAATTCACTTTCAAGTTCTTGGGCGTATATAGGATGTTGTATATATATTAAACTTAAAGCTATAAGTATATAGTATATAATTTTTTTAGGCATATTATTTTTCTTTTAATTTTTGTATTCTCTCTATAAATTTATTTTTATCATCTATTTGGAACAATAAGATATCACATTCTTTTTTTATACCATATATTTTCGTGATCTTTTGCCTTTTAGAAAAATAAATGGCTATGTTATGAGGTTCCATATCTTTCAAAATGGCTAGCTTTTCAACTTTTAAATCCTTCTCTCGAATATCATTAGATAGTAGTTCTATTCTATCAATATCATCTATGTTAATCCGAGCATTCCCAAATAATCCATATTTGAGGTAAATTTGATCGGATGTAATCGATGAATATCTATGGTGTATTGCTTTTAAATGTCCTAATAATTGCAATGCTGCATAAATGCTAGTTCCTGTTAATATCCATGCAGCAATATTATTCCATTTCATTATTAAAATATGAAAGACATACGTTTCTATTCCTATAATAGATACGATTGCGAGAAATATTGCTGTAATGCCACTTTCTTTGTAGATGGTAAATTCATTTTCTTTTGGTTTTTTCTTTTTCCAGAGAAAAAGACCATAATAGATCATTGCAATCTCTGCAGTAGCTATTTCTGCAATTTTAGGATTTTTTAAAACCTCATTAGTACTGTTTTTTAAAGTTGTTAGAAAATCTGTATCTCCCTGTGCATTATGTTTATATGCTTTTATCCCTTTGTATACCTTATGAAGTATAATTAATATAACTAACAACTCTATAATTGGCAACAAATATGTTTTGATAATAGCTACGTGTTGTTGCTGTGATTCTGGTAATAGAAAAGTTGCAAGGATAAGCCCTAGTACAAATACAGGAACTACCGTAATTTTAGGGATTGGCTTTTTTCTGATAATCAAGAAGTATAGCAATGGAGCAGTAATAGTTAAGTCATATGTTATACCAATGGCAATATCTGGATGTGTTTTTATAAGTGGGCTTATTGCCAATCCTATAGCTGTTATTATAACCAAGAATGGAAGCGTATATACTAATGCCCTGTATTTTACTGTTTCCATAATATAATTTTTATTTTAGCGTATTTTCAAACCAATATACGATAGCTTCTTGTAATCTTTTTTCTTTTCTTAAAATAAACGATCCGTGTTTATCTCCGGAGGCTATCTCTACTTTTCTCTCTCCTTTTGTTTTTCCATACAATTCATTGGACCATTCTTTCCTAAGTCCATTTTGCTCTTCTTTTGAAGCGATATAAAACACATTTTTAGGTACAATAGGCTCCTTTTGACCACTAAGGTTTTGAGCTGCTGAGGTTTTTGCAGATAATGATACCGCTGATTTTATAGCATACTCCCTAGACGAAGCTGCCACACAAGCTAAATTCCCCCCTATAGAGGCTCCAATAATCCCTATCCGTTCAACATCAATATGTTTATCTTTTTTTAAAAACTCAATAGCAGCTAACAGATCGAGTGGAGCTCTATTCGGATTGTTAAACAAATCGTATATATCGCCTGTATCTTTAGCTGATTTTCCATGCTGGCGGAGGTCAATTGCTAGTAGCGCATAGCCTGCTGCTTTCAAATCGTTCCATAAAGGCAAGTCTAACCATTCTTCTCTGGAAGAGCCTCCTTGATGTATCAAAATAATTGCCGGAATTGTACTTTTATTGATCTCAGGATATTCATATGTGGCACTTATTTTTATGCTGTCTTTTGTATAAAAAGCAATTTCTTTTATAGGATTAAAGGCATACATGTCTATACAACCCCATAAACATGCAACAATTATAAATATAGTTATACTTTTTTTCATAATATCATTTATGATTTGACCCCATCCACTCCAAGATATCTTTTTCAAATAGCTTGTCTTCTTCATGAAATGCCCAGTGGGAACTATTTTCATAAATCTTATACGTCAGGTTAGGTATTTTTGACAATTGGTCATCCCACACCGAATAATGAACTAAATAATCATGTTTCCCCAAAGCTAGATAAACAGGAGGTTCAATGAGGTTTCCTTCACTAATATCATAATCAACTGTCAGCTTACTAAAAATATGGTTCCATACCTCCATATTCCAGTAGGTGTTCTTAAAAAGTTTTGTCGCATCAAAGTTATAATCATGCCATATCATAGGACCATCTAATATATATACTTGCTTTCCATCTTCACTTGTGCCGCTTTTTACGAATGAATCACGAGATGCTCCTTTCCAATTTTTCAACCATGCTTCTTTTCTCGTTTCAGATGCAAATTCATTCCATTTTGCAGTACTTATACCAATTAAATCAGCATTCATATATGGTGGGGTTCCATTCATAATGACATGTGAAGTATGCTCCGGATACTTTCTGGCATATTCCAGGGCTATTAAACCGGATATAGACTGCCCAAAAACAAAGACCTTTTCAACTCCAACTTTTCGGCGGACTTCTTCTACATCTTCCACAAACGTATCAAAAGACATCTTGGTAACATCCCCGGGGTTTTTTATATTCATTTTCGCATTTACATATATGAATTTGAAGTGTTTTTTTAAGCTTTCAGGCATTGCGTTGGATACGACTTCTCCTTCAGTTACTACAATACAGGGGTATCCTTCTCCTTCCATAAAATAATTAACACCATTATCCAATGTTGTATAAGAAATACCATTTTTCATCTTTATTTCATTCTTTTTCTTGTTGCATGCTATTATTGAACATACTATCAAAACAATTGTTATAATTATTGAATTTCGCATTTTTTTATTCATCAAGTACCGCTTCATAATCATTTTTGAGTTGTACCGCTCTCGCTTTTAATAGTTCTTTCTTTTTTGTAATTAAAGCAAGTCGCATTAAGGTTCCTCCTTCATACAACTCATTGTAATACATGCCATAAAAAGCCAGTTCTTCTTTAAAATAAGCCTCCCATTGTTTTTGTGTGTCATTTAATATTTTTTGACCCGTTGCTGATAGTTCATCCGACAACAACTTATGATACGCATACAACGCTTGTTCCCATGCTTCAACTGCAACAGTTTCACAAGCTATGGCTGCTTGCGTAGTGGGAATACTGTTTTCATGGCATTTTTGATTTTGAATGTCAATAGCATGTAGTTGTACTTCTTGAGAAACAACAGTTTGAAGGGTTGAAAAGCAAAACAAAAAGAATAAAGGGCATTTCATACCTGAAGTGTATTTTCTATCGTGGCTGCAAGATACAAAAGTAACCTTATTTGATGCTATCCGTCTCCGGAAAAGAGATCACTTTTTAATAGCTCTGAGAATGTTTAAGTTTTTAATAAGCTTCGCCTTTCCTTTTTCCCAGGAAGGCTTCCATTCAGGTTGGGAATTGGCAATTATTTCTACAATCAGGTCAAAGCCTTCGGTACCAATTGAAAAATCCTCTACAATATCCATAATCTGTATGCTGGCTATCATTTTATCAGAGCCTGTTTCGTCTGTTCGCAATAACCGTATAAATTCCACCTCAAATTGATACTCCTCATATTTTGCCAAAAACCTAGTATCAACTTCTACGCATTCCCATATAAGTATGCCTTCTGAAGTTAAACTACTAATTTCATAGAGTATGGATAGTTTTACCTTATGTAAAGATTCATTTTTCATAATTCTCAATAAATATCTGTCAACATTTAAACAAAATAATAAAAAATCCCGTCAAAATATGAACGGGATTTTTAAAAGGGTATAAATTCATACTATTATCTTGTAAACAGTAACTCCCTGTATTTCGTTAATGGCCATAGCGCATCGTCCACTAAAAGTTCCAATTTGTCGCAATGGTAACGTATTTCCTCAAAATACGGCTTTACTGTATTGCAGTAGGCTTCTGCCTTTAGTTGCGCACCCTCTATAGTATTGGCTTTTTTACGGGCTTCTACCATAGCATTCACGTTAGAATTAATTTCTGCAATATGATTAGATACTTCTTCTATTAAATCCAACTGTTCGGAGGCTAATTTTTTAAAATCGTTTCCATAAACTTCTTTTAACCCACGTACATTTTCAATTAGTGTGTTCTGGTAACGCACCGCTGTCGGGATTACATGGTTCTTAGCAATATCGCCCAACACCCTTCCTTCTATTTGCAGACGCATCGTGTATTCTTCCAGTTCAATTTCATGCCGGGCTTCCACTTCTATTTTACTCATCACATCCAGCTCCTCAAAAAGTGAAATGGCTTTTTTACTTACCATTGCTTTTAGTGCTTCCGGAGTAGTTTTGTTATTGCTCAGCCCTCTTTTAGCAGCTTCTTTCTCCCATGCTTGGCTGTAACCGTCCCCTTCAAACCGGATTTTTTTAGAGGCTTTAATATATTCCCGAAGCACATTGAAGATCGCTTCGTCTTTCTTAAGGTCTTTTTTAGCAATTAAAGCATCTACTTCTACCTTAAACGCCCTAAGTTGCTTGGCTACAATAGCATTTAGTACCGCCATGGGCTTGGCACAATTGGCTTTAGAGCCTACCGCCCTAAATTCAAATTTGTTGCCCGTAAATGCGAAAGGGGATGTCCGGTTACGATCAGTATTGTCCAATAACACATCCGGTATCTTACCCACTACATTTAATTTAAGGTCTGTTTTTTCTTCCGGTGACAGTTTCCCTTTGGAAACATTTTCAAGGCCATCCAAGACTTTTGTCAACTGTGCCCCTATAAATACTGAAATGATGGCCGGCGGTGCTTCATTTGCCCCCAACCGGTGATCATTACTTGCCGAAGCAATGGAAGCCCGAAGCAATTCCTCATAATCCTGTACCGCTTTAATAGTGTTGATGAAGAAAGTTAAAAACTGTAAGTTTTTCATCGGCGTGCTTCCGGGCCCTAAAAGGTTGATACCCGTATTGGTTGCCAACGACCAGTTATTGTGCTTTCCAGAACCATTAATCCCCGCAAATGGTTTTTCATGAAAAAGGATTTTGAAATTATGGCGGTCTGCTACTTTCTCCATCACATCCATAATTAAGGAGTTGTGGTCTACTGCAAGGTTTGCTTCTTCAAAAATAGGTGCCAACTCAAACTGGTTGGGTGCTACTTCATTGTGCCGTGTTTTTACAGGAATACCTAATTTCATACATTCCTGCTCCAAATCGCGCATAAAACTCATTACCCTGCTCGGTATCGATCCAAAATAATGGTCGTCCAATTGTTGGCCTTTTGCCGGGGAATGCCCTAAAAGCGCGCGCCCTGCTAATAATATATCCGGACGGGAATACGCCAGTGCTTTATCTATTAAAAAATATTCTTGCTCCCATCCCAGTGTTGCGTTTACTTTGGTTACGTTTTTATCAAAATACTTGGCTACTGCCGTAGCTGCTTGGTCTACTGCTTGTAACGACCGCAACAAGGGTGTTTTATTGTCCAATGCTTCTCCTGTGTAGGATACAAATACGGTAGGGATACATAACGTGGTACCATATATAAAAGCCGGAGAAGTTGGGTCCCATGCCGTATAGCCTCTTGCTTCAAAAGTGTTCCGGATACCACCGCTTGGAAAACTTGACGCATCGGGTTCTTGTTGTACTAGTTGGCTTCCATCAAACTTTTCCATGGCCAACCCCCCTCCAATAGGTTCAAAAAAAGCATCATGCTTTTCTGCCGTAGCCCCTGTTAAAGGTTGAAACCAATGTGTGTAATGAGTTGCATCTTTAGACAATGCCCAATCTTTCATAGCAGCAGCTATCTGATCGGCGATTTTCCTATCTATCTTAGTACCAAACTCAATAGCATTCTGTACACTTTTAAAAGCTTCTTTGGTCATGAATTGGCGCATAGAAGTTTCATTGAACACATTTTCTCCAAAAAGTTCTGAACGTTTTTTTGGTTCTTCAATAACTAATGGTTTTCGGTTGAAGGTTTCTTGAATTGCAGAAGATCTAATTGTAGCCATAATTTTTTGATGTGATTTATTTTATGCAAATATAAAAATTATACTATCAAAAAATACATAAAAATAAATTTACCCTTATTTTTTTAGGGGGTCTAAATCATAAATACGAGTTTATAAGACTTAATACCCTGCTTTTTTACATATTAAAATAAAAATATCTTATTTTTAAGATATGGTTTATAAAAATTCAATTTTTGTAGAAATACGGTTTTTGTTTGGATTTATACTATTCACAGGCTAAAAAACAACTAGCAACGGGTAACTGCTTTTACTTTATATTACAGTTAAGTAGATGAAGACAATATAGGTAGTCAGCAATACAATACCATCCCTCCAACCCAATCGAAGCCCCCGGGGAAGAAACACTAACGGGAAAATAACGAAGGATATCCCCAGCATCCAAAAAATGTCATTGGTAAGCAATCCCTGGTCTTTAATGGGGATGGGTGTAATCATAGAAGTAATTCCCAATACTGCTAATATATTGAATACGTTGGAACCTATTAAGTTCCCTAAAGAAATGGCTTTTTCCTTTTTGAGCACTGCAATAACAGATGCTGCCAATTCCGGAATACTGGTCCCTATAGATACTACTGTAATGGCAATGACCCGTTCGCTAACGCCAAATAGCGTTGCCATGCCAACAGCCCCTTTAATAAGCAATTCAGAACCACCCCATAAAGCTATGCCCCCTAAAAGGAGGAACAATACAATTTTGTACAACGGCAAAGGGATATCATCTTCTGCCAAATCATCGGTAACAGCAAGTTTCTGAAAGCGCAAAAGGTAGATCAAAAAAATCAACAAAAAAGAAAATAGGATGATACCTTCATAGCGCTCCAACAATCCATCAAAAGCAATAAATATATATAACAACGCTGAAGCTATCATCATTACCGGCCAATCGGTTTTATAAAAGCTACGCTCTACATTAATGCTTGATAGTATAATGGTAATAGCCAGTACTAAGGCCAAGTTAGCAATATTAGACCCCACTACATTGCCCATTGCAATATCCGGAAACCCATCTAGTGCCGATTTCACACTGACGATCAATTCTGGGGCAGACGTGGCAAAAGAAACCACCGTCATCCCTATCACAATTTTGGGGATTTCTAGCTTCAATGAAAGGGCTACAGCAGCTTTTAACAGCCAATTACCTCCCATTATTAAAAGTACTAACCCTAAAACAACAAAAACACTGTTCATTGTACTACAATTGTTGCGAAGATAGCAGAAGATTTAGGATATGAAAAGCATTCGACAGGTTTTTAGGGGTTCTTTAAAAACTAAAAATTTCGTTAAAAAACTATTTTTTTAGTTGTATAACTATTTTTTTAGTTTATCTTTGGATTTAATTTGATAATTAAATCCCTATGAAAAAAATATTTATTCTATTGCTTATACTTGTTTCATATTCGTCGTTTGCGCAAAAGGTAACTGCCAAAAAACCTCAACATGTAACTATTATTAATAACGAAATCGTCTCCAAAGAAACTGTTGAGAAATATGCCAAAGAAGGATATATAAAAGCTGTACATATGGGAGTAACTGATAAAGTTTGGGATGAATTGGCAAAAAAACATGGTGATAAAATTGGAGATAAAGAATTCATTGTCATAGTTTCTCTACTTTCAGAAGATGAACGGCTAGAAAATTTAAAAAATCCAAGCACTGTCAAGACACTATCCATAGAAGAAAGAACTAGAAATGAGTTTAAACTAAAAATAAATGACCTTGCAAAAGATTTCAATGTACAGATGATAGATGGAAAGAATATTAAACTCTCAGATTTAAAAGGGAAAGTTGTCCTTTTGAATTTCTGGGCTACTTGGTGTGCTCCTTGTCTAATGGAATTTTATGATATTCCAGATAAAATCCTTGAACCCTTTAAAAATTATGAGTTTGTTTTTATACCTGTTTCCATAGGAGAAAACAAAGAAAAAGTGTTACAAAAAATGCTAAAACTAAAAAAGGACGGAATTGACTTTAATGTAGCTATCGATCCAAACAGAAAAGTATGGAGTCAATATGCAACTGGAACTATCCCTAAAAACTTTTTGATTGACCAAAATGGTATTATCAAATTCACTTCAGCCGGAAACACAGAGGATAGTATAGATAAAATAGCGGTTGAAATTGAAAAGCTTTTAAGTAAATAGTGTTCAGTGGATTATTCTGTTCTTAATATACCTGAAATACTAAACAATTGTTAATCATTCGATTATGTGATATAAAAACATTATATATTGTCCAATTAAAGACATATCAGTATGCAAAAACTCACAAACAAAGAAGAAGAAATAATGAAAGTATTGTGGAAGCTAGAAAAAGCTTTTGTAAAAGAAGTTGTAGCTGAATTTAAAGAAGCGCAACCGCATTACAACACACTTTCTACCATTATCCGTAACCTAGAAGAAAAGGGCTATGTAGCCCATGAAGCTTTTGGGAATTCACATCGCTATTACCCTATCGTGAGCAAAGAGGCATATCGGAAAAAGTTTATCAACGGTGCTATTGAAGATTATTTCAATAATTCATATAAAAACCTCGTTTCCTTTTTTGCCAACGAGAAAAAGATCAGCGTAGAAGAACTTCAGGAAATTATTAAACTCATTGAAAAAAACAACGCTTAATGGAACCTTTTTTTATTTACTTTATAAAGTCTGCAACTGTTTTGACTGTTTTTCATGCTTGTTACTATTTCTTTCTCCGAAAAGAAACATTTTTCACAAGTAACAGGCTATTTATGCTTGGTGGCATCTTAGTAGCACTCTTGTTGCCCTTTTGGGTGATTAAAAAAGTAGTTATAATAGACACCCTGCTTCCATTAACGGCTGTACCAACAACAGGCAGTACAGAAAGCACCGTTGTAACACCTTTTATTAATTGGCCGCAAACACTATTCTATATATATCTTATGGGTATGGGTATTTTTGCTGCCCGGTTCACAATGCAACTTATCTCTCTATTCCGTTTGATCCATAAAAACAAAATAGTAAAAAGAGATGGGTTTCATTTAATTGCTGCTACCGATGTTACAACTCCTTTTTCATTTTTTAAATACATTGTATATAATCCTGAAGCATACACTAAAGCAGAACTCGATATTATTATTGCACATGAAAAAGTACATGCCCGGCAATGGCACTCTATTGATATGGTTTTAAGTCATTTGTTGTGCATTTTCCAATGGATAAACCCTTTGGCATGGAGCTACAAAAACAGTATTGCCCAAAACCTTGAGTATTTAGCCGACAAGGAAACACAAGAAAATATGGTTTCCCGTAAAGCATATCAATATCTAATGCTCAAGACTACTGTTGGCAATCATCAACTGTCTATTACAAATACATTTTTTAATTCATTAATCAAAAAACGAATCGTTATGTTAAACACACACAAATCTCAACAAAGAAAGGCATGGAAATATGCTATTGCACTACCGCTACTCGCCTTATTTATGCTTACTGCTAACACTAAAACTGTTGCTCAAGTAAAAAAAATAAAGATGGTAGAAGCTAAAGAAGGCCGTACGGTTATAGAAGTCATTTTAGACAAGGACACTTCGGATGAAGAACTAAAAAAAGAGACTGAAAATTTTAAAAAAGAAGGTCTTTCGCTTACTTTCTCTAAAGTAAAAAGGAATAAGGATAATGAAATCACCTCTATAAATGTTGAATTGAAAAGCACAGGAGGTTATGTAAGCAACTACTCTATTAGCAATTCAGAACCCATAGAGCCTTTTATGGTACATGCTGCATTTGATGAAAAAGGAAATGGCAAAGGATATGTAGCTACTGTAGGTTATGGAGGTACTAAACATGTAGTTGTAGAGGAAATCCATGAAATGGAACCCGGAGATAAAAAAGGTAAAAAAGTAGAAAAGAAAGTCTATGAATATACAACATCTGATGAAGAAGTAAATGAGGAAAAACATATAAAGGTTAGTGTTAATGATACGAATGGTGTAAATGTGGTATTCTCTGGAGATACAGATGGCAACCCATTGATTATAATCGACGGGAAAGAAGCTTCTGAAGCAGCCATGAAAAAATTAAAGTCTAATCAAATAGAAACCGTAAATGTAAGGAACGATCCAAAATATGTAAAAAAGTATGGTGAAAAAGCCAAAGATGGCGTTATAGAGATTACTTTGAAGAAAGAGCAGTAGTAAAAAAAGCCTCACGGGTTTTAAAAAAACCTGTGGGGTTTAAGTTTTTGTTTTTTTTAAAATACCTTTGCAGCAAACTAAAAATAGTGAAAAAGGTATTTTTTAAATTTTTGGCAAAGGTTAACAAAGTCCTTCTACCCTCTTTTTCTAAAAGAAGGCTTGATCTTGCCAAAGCTTCCAAATGGCAACTAGCTATCATCGGATGGCGGTGGTATGTTACAAAAAATATATTGGATTAGTACGTCAACAACGATTTTGCCTCTATGCCTTCTAATTGATTTCTTCCGTTTAAAGCAACCAGTTCTATTAAAAAATTGCATTGTACAATTTCGCCACCTAACCGCTCTACTAATTTGCATGTAGCTTTGGCCGTTCCTCCGGTGGCAAGCACATCATCATGGATCAATATTTTATCACCGGGACTGATAGCATCTGCATGGATTTCCAACGTATCGGTACCATATTCCAGTGCATAGGTTTCCTGAATGGTCTTTGAAGGTAGTTTGTTAGGTTTCCGAACCGGTACAAAACCGGCATTTAACTCCTGCGCCATTAAAGTTGCAAAGAAAAAACCACGTGTTTCCATGCCCACTACTTTATCCACTTGTTTATTCCCTACTAAGTTAAGCAATGAAATTGTAGTGTATTTAAACGCTAACGGGTTTTTTAATAGTGGTGTAATGTCTTTAAATACAATTCCTTGCTTGGGAAAGTCTTGTATATCTCTGATGTAATTCTCAATATTCATATTGCAAATTAACACTTTTGACGAAACGCCAAAAATGTGAAGTCTTATTCTTCTGCAAGGCGGGCGTCTATAATTTCCTTGATCCGTTCAACTATTTTCGGGTGGTCTAAATAGAGTAGTAACGTTTTTTCAAAAGTATCCGGTGTATGGTAAATAGCACTTGCTTCTTGTACCATATTGCGTGTATAGAGCATATCGCCTTCCCCTTTTAAAAGCCATATAGGATTGAGTTCCGGATATGCATCTATAATACGTTCCAGCACATCCCCTCCCACAGAAGCATTCGTTTTTATCTGACGGCTCATGTAGCCTTTACTCATGCCAATAGACTCGTCAAAACGACGCATACTGATATTTCTATGATCAATGAATAGCTTAATTCTGTCAACTATTTTCATAAAAAGTCGAAATAAATCGATGAAAATCTTTATTTTATCGATTATAATTTATATATTTGCCTTGTAATTATCTCGCAATTTAGTAATTAAAATATAATCTGTTAACGTATTTTCTTAAAAAATGATTACACCTGAACAAAAAACTGAATTAAAGAAGCTTTTAAAGGGCGATTATATAGCCGATGTAAAACAAATTCTCCAAGAAAACAACGTACTTACCAAAAAAGGAGTGCCCTATAGTGATAAAATGATAAGCCATGTGTTTAATGGCCGGTACCACAACCCCAAGATTGAATCGGCGATTATGCAGGTCTATATAGAACGAAAACAAATCCACGATGAAGATCAGCAGTTTAAAAACAAAATTTTAGGATTGCAGCACCTATAAAAAACACAAGGCTGGTTTCAACTATCTTCTTTCTAAAATGTTGCAAAAAGGTGTAAAATAAGATATATTTGCACCCGAAAATACCAACACATGGCCTCGTGGCGCAACTGAATAGCGCATCTGATTACGGCTCAGAAGGTTGCAGGTTTGAATCCTGCCGAGGTCACAAAAGAAAGAAATCTCAAAAATAATAGGGTTTTGTCAAAACAGGCGAAACCCTTACTCTCGAAGCGTTTGCGCTTACTTTTAATAAATTCATTAAAAGTATGCAAACTGAATTTTTTACATTTTACTTCCCAGAAAACTTCCCAAAGAAAATGAGTGGGAAGTTAACACACAAAATCATCATTAAGGATGATTATGTCAGAACCGATGGAACATGTGCTTTGTATGTTCAGATTTTTCTTAATGGAAAAATGAAAAGGTTACCGTTGAATATTTCTGTTGCGCCTGAAAAATTTGATAAAAAAAACCAAAGGGTAAAGGGAAAATCACAATTGGCTAAGGACTACAATTTGATCATTTCAAAAACATTGGCCGACATCAATAAGATTGCTGTTACATATAGGTTGAGCGGCAACTATCTAACCATGGACAGGCTGTTAGAAGATTTATACAACCCAACAGCAAAAATCGACTTTCTGAAATTCTATGAGTACTACTTAGAAAAACAAAAAGGAATATTAAAACACGGTACTTATCGACAGCAGAAAGCTACCCTTACCAAAATCAAACAGTTTAGGGAACGCATTTATTTCTACGAGATTACCGAGGACTTAATTAACCAGCTCATTGACTACATGAAAAACACATTAAAAAATAAACAAACAACAATAGCTACTACTATGAAGAATTTTAAAAAATATCTACATCTGGCAAATAAAGAAGGAATAAGTACACCTCTAAGCTATACCGACATCCACGTAAAATCCTTTAAAGGCAATAGAACATTCCTTTCCGGAGATGAAATTAGCCGCATATATGCCTATAGAAATTCAGCGTATATATCAGAAAGCCACAAAGATATTATTGACCGGTTTTTGTTCGCTTGCTTTACAGGATTGCGTATTTCCGATGTTTTGAGCATTACACAAGAAAACATACTGGGAGATTATCTCGTTTTCACAGCCTCAAAAACAGGTAAGTTTCAAAGAATCATGCTCAACAACTCTGCAAAAAATTTTATTACTGGCCAGGGGCCTCTATTTAAAGGAAATTACACCCCTGAGCATATCAACAGAGAATTAAAATTTATCGCTAAAGTGTGTAATATAAAAAAACATCTGACGTTTCACGTTTCCCGGCACACGTTCGCAACCAACTTTCTAATGAAAGGAGGAAGAGTAGAAGTCCTTCAAAAACTCCTGGGACATTCCAATATAAGAGAAACCATGGTTTATGTTCATATTGCCGAATCCTTAATGGACAATCAAATTACAAACATGGACACCATTATTGATTTAATTTAACTCACCGTTACAGTAACGTCAATGGTATCAGAAAGCCCTACTGAATTAACCACCGTCAATCGTATAACGTAGTTCCCTGCCAGATTGATGTAACCGCTATTCGAAAATCGGGTTACCGAGTGCTCAGGGTTTTGTGCCTGAAATATTCCCGAGGCATTCCCGTCGGGGCTGCTTATTACTTCCCAACTAAAAGATAATGGCAGCCCTTGAGGATCAGACGAATGATTACCCGGTATATCCACATAAAAAGAAGACGGCCCGCCAAACGGACTTGACTGAATAGTAGCTGAATACTGTGTAGCAGGTGTATTAACAGCTGCTGATATTGTTGTTACAGCAACAGGAGGTTCATATGTCGTCCCCCCGCCCGAATTACCTCCGCCCGGATCAGTAATCACCAAGTTAAACGTTGGGACATTTTTCAACTTAAACAATCGCAAACTTATCGTTTCAAACAACGAACTAATAGTTGACCGCTTAAGGCTGCGTACAATGAAGTAATTATTATATAGCCACACCTTGCTATCCGCGTTGAGTTTTGAAGAAATATATATAGGTAAATTCAGAGTAAGATTGTATTCTTCCGAATTCAAATTCTGATAATACCAGTTCCTTAGAAATGTGTGTACAAAACCTAATCGAGAATATGAAATGTTCCCGTCAATTACTAACGGGTTGGCATCAGAATTACTTTGAAAAAATAGTACCGAAAGCCCATCCTGATGCTTTACACCGGCCTCTCCATCAATATATACAACCGGCAAAGGCTCTAACGGAGGCTTTTCTTCAGTAAACCCAATTTCTTCCGTAACAAACTCCCCCTCCCTGCTAAGATTTAAAACCTCTCCGTCCGAAAACGGAATTTTATACCCAACAGATTTATTAAAGCTTCTCGGAACAACATCCATAGCAAACTTAGACAAATCAAGTACCGATTGGCCATCAACAAAAGAGGTAAAAAAATCAAACCGTACCGTTTGTGTTGCCGGATCAAAAACAGTCGCCATATTAAAACTCTCTTTAACGGCATTGATAAAACCCTCAACCGTAATATCCGGAACCAAGTCTTTAATCGAAATATAACTTCGGTACAAAGGGCGTAACGTTCCTGTAATTTCAAACTCCCCGGAAATTGTCGCTTTGGTAGCATCTGTCGCAATTACCCTAATTTCAAAAGCATTCCCTGTTTCGCTAACCCCCACATTAAAATCAAAAGAAAACTCCCTTGTAAAATCCCCTGCATCCCGAGCAATAGCAGTAGCCAGCAGGGTGTTATTAAAATAGCACCGTATATAGCATTCCTCGCCGGCAGCCTGAATATCCCCCTCTACAGACACTTTTACTTTATACGTTCCATACGAATTCATTACAATAGCATGGGCATATTCATTATATGTAAGATAGTTTGGCGTATAGCCCGAAACATTCGCCTGTAAAAGCGTTAATATCAGATTTTCGCCCCTCTCATAATCATTGTTCGTATAAAAAATCGGGTTGTCATGATACAATAAACACTTATTAATAGAAGCATTCGTCATAAGATCGCCCGTTACCGTGTAGCCTATCTGGCTAAAAATAAACTGTACAACCTCCTTCAAATACAAAAACGGGCGCATCTCATTCATTCTGGCAAATGAAATCCCAAAAACCTCATACACCGTGTCCTGGAACACCCCATTTACATTATGATTAATAAACCCCGCATACTGTCCGTTTCCAAACTCATAATCCTTATACCTGTCCGGCGCATACACTTCCACAAAATTAACAGGCGTATCCGGATAATCCTTTAACACCGTTTGCGCCGCAAATGTGTGAATATCATTTCCCGCTTCAATAGTCCCCCACGGAAGGCTCCTCAGGCTACTACCCATAATATCCAGCTTATAAGTATTGTAATAAATAACAACCTCCAGCCCTTTAGACACTCCCGTAATGAGCAACTCAGCATCATAATACCTATCATTGCGAAACAACGTCCCCTTTACATACCTGTTAGATTCTATGCTATTATGATCACTAATAAATTGAAAAAAAGGAATAAAGCTCCGTTCGCGGGGGATTTTAAAAGGAAACGAATACTGCTTTATCAAGCCCTTTTCAAAAAATGAGTTTTCTTCAGAGAACTTAATTTTCAAGTGCGATAAATCCAGCTTAAAAGATTCCGTAATGAATATCGTCATTTTTCGAGAGTTTAAACTTTAACGTTTCATTATTCAAATAATAGTTCGACCTATACGGGTTCAGCTTTTGAGTACGATTTACAATCATTTTTTTCAACCCCTCTTCAAGATGTATAAAAACATTAAACGATTTTAGAAGGCTATAGAGCATTTCATACTTAGCAACATCTAGCAGGTATCCCGTATTCACCGAATACCCATTTTGAGTATCAATAGCCGTAGTATTTAAAGAAACCACATTACCATCAACAAATTCGTATTCATCTGTTTTGTATTGTTTTTCAATTTCCAGTTCTCCTGTAAATTCTATTATAGAAAGAGCGCCGAATAAGTTTTGATAAGCAAAAACAGTATGGCCTATGCCTCCATCAATAATGTTGAACGTGCCTAATTCTATAACAAATCCCGTAGAGAATTTTAAAGACAAGGCCAACGATGCAGAAACCCCGCTCACAACCTTTTTTACAGGAATCGTTAATGTGTGAAGATATGCTGTTGTTGCCGTGGCCGGGAGGGTAATTTCACTTTCCGTAACCCCGTCATCAACAACAAGCACATCAGGCAGCGTAGTAGACAAAAAACTAAACGAAAGCAATCCCTGTTCAGTTAAAAAAGAAGTGTTCTTTACAGGGAGAAGCCGCTTTACGCCACTAGTTAAAAAATCCATACTCAACGCATCATACCTGCCCAGGATCATAAAGAAGTCATGCTCCAGCTCACTAAGAAGGGTGTTTTGCTGCATTTCCTTTAGTTTCATATTGATGCTGGCCAAACCGAACGCATAAAACTGATAATCCTCCATAGTAATACCAGCCAATTCAAATTTTTGGGTAATAATGCTATGCACATAGTTTTCAAAATAAAGCTCGGCTTCATCATTAAAAAAAGGCGCCTCAAAAGTGTGTGTCCATACATCACCATTAAAAGTTACCGTTAGCTCACACAATAAAAAAGTAGCCCCGTCTACTGTTTGCACTACCGCCTTATGATTATTTGAAGTGCCATAAATATTGTTGCTGTAATATTCACCCTGATAGGTCATGACCTTGTATTATTTAATATTTGCTGATGTTCCTCATCAATCTCCCTGTGTCTTAAAAATTCTTCATAATCCCTTACAGAATATGCCCTTATTCCTGCCGCTAATGTTGTTTTTAAATCCTGAATCATATCAATTAACAAAGTGTTTGTGGTATTGGACTCAAAAGGAGTTTCTGCTTTTTCATCAACTGTAATAGACGAAGAGTCCACATGTCCTCCATCCTTAAACCCTCTCCCTAATGCTTTTAAACGCTCCTTTTCCAACCAGTTAATCACCGGCGCATACCGGGGGCTTTCCGTCATAAATTTAGGAGCCACCCACTCATCCGTATGCACCACTCCGGTAACGGCACCTTGTCCATCATGGTAAATAGGAACATTTCCTGTGTGCCCTCCCTGTTTAAACCCTTTTATAGAAGTAGCTAATATCGAAGCTATCTGAATTCCAGCATTTATTTTTGTTGCCAATGCCTGTTTTGTAGCAATTGCTGTATTTATACCTACAAAAGGTTGCCCTCCTGTTAATGGAGAAGCAGCAACAGCCTTGGCATTGGCAATAGCAGTATTCGCTGTTATCTGAGCTAAAGACTTTGAAGCATTGGTTATAACATCTGATACTGCCAACGCCTTTTCAAGAGCAAAGAGGCCTTTATATATAGCCGTCTTTTCACCAAAAACTGATTTCAACGTTTGAATACCAAATACCAACGCATTTTTCTTTGCTTCTTCAAGTTGAAACTCAGCATCGGCCAACCGCTTATGATGCTTTTTTAATTCCTTCTCAAACGCCTTATCAGCTTTTTTCTTCTCAACCAATCGTTTGTCGGTATATTTTTTTCTAATAGCCGCTATTTCCTGTTCTTTAGCTTCTTCAAGCCGAGCCTTCAATTCCCTGTCAGCCTCTGCCAGTTCTTCCTCTTTGACAGCTGTAAGGCCGGCTTCTTCTTCCATCTTAGCAAACTTGGCTTCAAGTTTTAATACCTCCTCTTCTTCAGCACGTTGGGATTCCTCCAACTTTTCTAATTCTTTTTGGAGTTTTCGGTCAGCCTCCCATTGATCCAAAAATTCAGCCAGCTTTTTTTTAGATTCTATAATCCGTTTATCCTCCTGGGTAAGCTCTGAATTACTGTTATCCGTATTCGAAAACAAATCATCAGCCGTTGTATTGGTATCATCAGTAGTTAAAAAGTCATCCAGCGATACCTTTTCAAGTTTATTATTTCCATTCCACGCATCTTGTATATCCTTAAAGTCACTTAACGCTTTGTTTTTCACATCATTAAAAAAACCTAAAGTAGCTGCTGTGGTTTTAACAAACCCCTGCTTTACCTTTTCACTATCCAAAGTAAATACACCTTCAATAATATCTCCCAACCCTCTAAAGGACATACCAGCATTTTCAATAGCCAATATTATTATTTCAAATTGGGCAAAAACAATTTTTCCAATAGTAGCAAGAACAGCAGAAAAAGTGCGGCTTTCATTATTCAACTCTACTATCCAGTTATACAGGTCAACGCCGCCTTTAAGGATTTTAATCAATGTCTGTGTGGCAAACAGTTTCCCTCTTTGTATCCACAGATTGAACCCTTTAGAGCCCGAAGAAAACAATTGGGTATATAGACTGTTAAGTTCTTTATTGGTCGCTAGCTGTTCTTTCTGAATCTGCTGTATTTCCGTAAGCGGCTTCTTTTGCTTATTAAGCGCGATGTTTACCGCTTCAAATATTTTTAAAGCGCCCCCAGCATCCTCTCCGGCCCCTTTAAACAAATCGGCAGTTAATAATTGAGCCTGTTGCGAGTTCAACCCTATTCGTTCTGCCTCTGCCGAAATTAAGGCCAAGGCATCTTTTGTAGTTACGGCCCCGGTTCTTAAGTCCCGAAGAAGTTTCTTGGTAAACTTTTCGCCAAAAGCATTAATCAATGCATCCCTGGCTGCATCGGTTTGTTCAGTAATAGCCAGGTTAAACTCTTTTATGGCATCCGGCAGCTTATCTGAATAAATCGATAAATCAATCCCTGTGCCTACAATATTGGCGAAATCCTGTGCAGAAAACCCGGCATTTCTAAACTGAACGGGATATTCTTTTAAACTATCTAAATACTCATTGTTTTTTAACTTTCCCCGGATGGCCCCATCCTCAATAATATCAAATGCCTCATTATAGGAGATGCCAAAACTTTTCACCAGGCTCTTGGCGCTTTCTACGCTTTGGTTTATGTCAACTTCAAAAGTTTTTTGAAGTACTTCCGCACGAATCCGGATAATATCCACCGCCCGGCCTGTTTCCTGCGTTAAGTCCCGGATTAGCTGGTTGGTTTTTTCTATCTCTATATTATAATCGATCCACTTCTTTACACCAAACCCAACAGCCGCAACAATAGCCAACGCTGCTCCAAAAGGGGTGGCTATAAACGCTAATGCTGCTTTGGTAATTCCCTTTATATTCCCTGCAATCCCCTTTAATCCTGCTTGTACTTGCTTTAGGTTACCGCTTAAAAATCCTGATGAAAGATTGTCCCAATGCCCGCGTGCTTCTTTTAAAACCTCATTGGTACCATGGATTTCCTCTTTTACTTTACCATATTTTTTACGAAGCCCATCTAATTCTCCCTTATATTTCTTAATGTCAGTAGGGTCATTAGCCTCTTTAAGCTTTGCCTTTACCTTGGCAATTTCACGCCCTATACCCCCAAGGCTGTTTTTAACCTCTTTACCATTAATAAAAATGGATAACTGCCGTGTTATTTTCTTATTCGCCATCGTTAGAAGTTAATTTTTGCAGTTACTTCATCCGCACGGATATCCCCAATCTCAGTAGCAAGAGCTTCCAAAGCATTCGTAGCATGTATTGCCTCATTTAAAAACCCAACATGGCTGTGTAACCGAAGTTTTACCCCATTGGATTTTACTCCTTCAAAACCAAAATGATTTTTAAAGCCATAATGGGGCATTTTAATAACAAGGCGCTGAAGCTCACCAGCCTTCATTTTACTCAATACAGTACTACGAAGAAGCTCACTGTTCCCTTGCGTGGTTTCAAATCCTAGCTTTATAACTCCTCTTAGTGATTGCCGAAGTTTTAATGTTGCCTTTTGGGCCGCCTGTTTTTCTAATTGTGTAGAAGATGCCCCTCCCATACCAAAAATTTATGGCAATTTAGGCGTGTATGGTGATTTAAAATAGGACAGGAAACAGCCTCCATAGAAGTCCGGTTATTATCATTAATTTACATCTCATTACCCCTCCTCACCACTTCATTTTGACCTTGGTAGACTTAGACCTCAAAAGTCATAATAATTTCTATTACTTGATACGCTCATAATAAATTCTTCTTGGACTTACTAAGACATTATGAAATCCTAAATAATAAACAGATGTAAAACTAGTTTCAATAAACTGTTTTTTCAGCTGTTCAACAATTAGGCTAGTTATATTCATGAAGTGATTCTCATCACCCCAAATAACTAAAATTTCCGAATCACCTTTATTTTTATTATTATAGATTTTTTCTGCAGTTTCTATAATATCTTCTTTGAAAATAATAATATTATCAAAGCCATAATCGATATAAACATTATCATTTCCATAATAACTTGATTGATATCCCGTCGGTACAGGATATAATCGATAAGATTCAGCAATTGTCTTGAAATCACTTTTACTTAAATCAAAATACAAATCGTTATTGTTTCTTGTTTTCAAGTTTTCGATATTCTCTGAAATATTGTCGGCGATTATTTTTGATAGTCTTTTGTATAATTTACTAGAACCCATAGGAATTTCATCACTATCCCAGGGAGTACATATTTCAATGTTTATCTTAATTGGCGGTTTATAATGATTACTGATAAGACCAGATAATTTTTCACATATCCTCTTAGCTTGATTATATCGTGATAAATAGTCTCGAATTACAAACTGCGTCACTTGTACACCCACTTGCCTACCTTCTAATTGAATGAATAAATCTGGTTTTTTATGATCATCTGTTGAATTAAATCTCAAAAAACATGCCCTCTTTCTTTTATTTTTACACAAATAATCAACAAAGAGAGAACCAATTAGAAATTCAACTTCTTTTGTCTTGTTTTCGTCTACCCATTTTCTTTTTTTGTGAAAGGGTTCATTTCGACCGTAACCAATTTTAAAATTCCCAATAACCTGTGTTTTATCTCTATTTAAATCTTTATTAAGTTTAAGCATTTCTGTTTTTAATAATTGTAAGCAACCTCCGTACGAAGTGTAGCCTATCTTATTGTTCTCAAATTTTTAATTATGATTTTTCATTTTCTCGATCAATGGCATAGGAGGCATACACACAGTATTAGAAAATGGGATTCCCAATCCTTCTTTTTCATTAATATACCTTTGAGAAAACTCTTCCCAAATTTCTTCAACGGCTATGATTAGAAGTTCAGTAGAAAATCCTGAAGAATTCTCTAGGGAAAGCTTTTTCTCTTCATTCTTAAATATATCAACCATTATTATTGGTGGGCTGATAATAGTTAAATTTTCAAAGCCATGATCCTTCAATAATTCCAAAGGGTTGACTCTTTCACATTTACTTATTAAAAGTAAGGAAAAGTATTTCAGATTTTTTACGTCAATGAAGCCGATACCAGATTTGGCTTCTTCATCGAAATCTACTTTTTTGAACCTTTTTTCAATTGATAAAATGTCTGTTAAGTTAAAACTTTCTACAAGAATTGGCAAAAAACCACCTCTATTTAAGTTAAAGACATTCAATCCCGGGTTTATTTTGTTAATATATATTTTTTTCTTGTTTCCATCTCTAGATTTTGAATGAATGTTCCCATTATTATGAAAGGAAATATGATCATTTAAATATCCATCTAAAAGTTCCTTTTTACCTATATGACCATATTTGGATTTAGTTCTACTACCCCATGGATAATGATAGAACAGTTCAGCTTTCGAATGAATAGCCCTAATTGTTACACCATGATAGACCTCTTTATTAATCTTAAAAAATATGTCAAATTTGGAATTAAGCATTTTTTTAATCAAACATAATGCATTTGTGAAACATGTATTAATCATGGATGAATATATGAAAATAATTCAATCTATAATTAAATAATTTCGCAGCATGAACGAATTTGAATGGTGGTACATTCCTATTATGAGTTTGATTTGGCTAGCAGGCCTATGGTTCAATACTTTTATTCGCAAGAACAAGTATAAAAAATAAAGCTTTACAAGTCTGCCCACTTAGCCCCATCAGGCGCCATGCCCACCTGGTTCTTTAAAGATAGCTCACATCGGTACCCATAAAGCCCCTCAGAAAACAACGGGCCTACCTTAAAGTGGTGAAAACTGTTCTTATCTACCAATCCGTATAACCAGCTTTTATTACCGTTGGCGTCCTTTACATTTTCTGAATCATATAAGATGCGTTGCTCTAAATCAAAACAAATTTGCTGACAGTAATCCAGCGTTTCGTTTTGCGCCTCGTACTGGTCTAAATTACCTGTACGTGTATTGGGTTTTCCTAATATGGTAAAAGCGGTGCTATTAATATGCAGGGTTTTAGTATTATCGCCCAAGGTTTGAGTTTCTACAGCATCAATAAGCATTACGGGTAGCTCAATACCCGAGCGCAATGCGCCGGATATTTCCGATACGTTCCAACGATACGCCGTTTTAACATCCACATGATTTGCCACAAGCTGCTCCAAATAATTAATAACATCCAAAAAAGATACCCTAGGCATACGGTTTTCGCTTTAATTGTTCCTCAAATTCCCCCAAAAAAGTATATACATTCGTATTTTTAGTTTCATTATGAGTCCCAAACTTACCGCCCGAAGCATGCAATACCAACTTCCCAAAACCACTGCTTTTAGGCAATTTCACATTCCCTTTAGGCTTCGGGAACACCAAAGGGAATTGCGCGGTCAAATATGCCCTGCATCCCTGGTAACTCAATAAAATTGCCAACAATGTGCACCTATCGGTTTTGCGCAAAGCATTGGCGCGGGCATCCAGTTCCGTTTTATCAAAAGGCATCCGCTTTCCATCTTTATCAGGCTCCCTATACAGTACCGCCGCCAGGTAATACAGATACTCAATGTCTTTACTATTGAACCACCCAAAGAACAAATCCTCAGCCACCGCAAACTCCTCTACTGTTAAATTGGTAATTCGGGCTGCCGGAGCCAGGAAAATTTTACCTTTTGCTTTTATCGCCGGAATAAATGTGGTCAGGCTCAAAGTGTTTTGCAGCCAGCTATAATGCTTTTTCAATTCCGAAAGCCCCACATGGTTAATGGTTTTAAGCGCTTTATACTTTTTCCACAACTCCCACCAACGAACATCCAACAAAGCAACAAACACCAAACAATCCATCAATACCCCCGATATGCCCGAATGAAAATAACCGGCAATCTTTTTCAACTGCCTCGCATTCAAATCATTCCATTGCTCAGGGATGGTTAAGTTAATGGTCATTTTCTCTTATTAATTACAAAAGTTTCAGTCCGCCCACAATCATCCTTTATAATAACCGTTGCCTTTTTGCGGCCAAACAGACGGGTTTTAATTCCTAAAAAACTCCACTTATTGCGCTCCCAATAAGCCATTACATCGCTTTTGTTTTTGAATTTCCGATCAGTAATATTCAAACTAAGTGTGTCATTTTCAAAGGCTACATACCCTTTAATGATCATACAACTGGTACTATCAACCACAGGCACTTTAACAGCCTTCTCTTTCTTTATCGCATCCAGTATCGGCTGTAGATTAACATTCCGGATAGTGGTGTCCCTGTAATTCAACTGTTGCGTAATAATCTGTTCTATGCGTCTGGTGGCTATATTGTGCTGTTTTAAAAACGCCTGCAAATCCTGTCGGTTGTATTCAAGATATTCGTCCAGTTCCTTTTTAGTATATGTTTGGGCTGCAAAACGAAGGCTGTCCATCATACGAATACTCTCTATATTTTCAGACTGGCGTTTATTTTCCTCCTTTTGAAACCGGTAATCCTTAAAAAACCATATAGCTACCATAGCAGCCACAACTATTAAATATGTTTTAAGATTATCAATGCCAAATAATTGCTTCATAGCTTCTTTTTATAAGTACTTTAAATAGGCTTTTTCCAACTTCACATCATACTTGTTGGCGCGGTATCCACTGCCATTATAGTAATAGGCAAACCTTGACCAGTTTTTATCCCTCAACTCATCATCTAGCCTACGGTTCTTTATATAATTAACAAACGCCTGAAGCTGCGCCCCCTCACTTTCATACATGGCATTCACAAATTCCTGTACCGTGCGGAACCCGCATTTATCATAATTAAATCCCATGATTTGAAACTTCCCCCAGGAACAACTTTTCAATGCTGCCTCCCTGTCTAAGGAAGCTGCTAAAGACAATCGCTTCTTTTCAATAGTTTGATTTCCATAAAAAACTCTTGTCCAGCGAGGATAAGAAATCGATCTGTATTTCCATATTCCTGTAAACTTTCCATCTGTGAATTTATGAAACCAGTGCCCTTCAAAAAGTGTTTTGGGTGTACCATCACGATTAAAACCACTCCCCCGGCTTTCCACATCAGCAACGGCCTTTATTACGGCCACTTCACAATCCAAAATTTGAGCAGCTCTTATATAGTCCTGTTCCGTTATTCTTTTCATGAATGTTTTTTTTTATAGTTCTCAAATTCATTTTTTAAAAGACTATTTTTTCTTTTTTCATTGTTCAATTGAGTTTTAACATCGACTAATTTCTTTTTTAAATCATCTATTTCCTCCCGCAAATCTTTATACCGAATCAGCGAATCTTCCATAAACTTATCGTAAGCTTCCTGCATCTTTGACAGCGCATCAGCAGTTAATTGTTTCTCTTCTATTTTTCGTTTTTTGCGCTCTGTTATGTAGGCAAAAAAAGAACCGCCTCCAAATAAAGCAGTTATAATAGAAAACATATTATCCAAAAGCCATTGCTCCATATTATTCAAAATTGAACTGAACCCCTATATTTTCTCCAAAAAAACCAATAGGCCGTCCATTTTTATCTTTTCCTTCTAAAATGAAAAGTGTTGCCAGCTTTTGATATAAAGCTTCTAAAGCAGGGTTAATTATAAGTTTATCTCCCAAATTGTCTTTCACAAAGTATTTTTGTGCGGAAGCATAGGTTGGATAGCCAACTAGTATCTCTTCATCTCCTTGTAATTGTCCCCCTCCTTCTAAATATTGAAATAAATTCACTTGATTATTGTCAATAGTTACCATAGTAGGGCGTTCAAACGAATCAAAAACCAACACAGTCTCTGCAATGGTTTCCGTTTTTTCTACCTGAATTTTAGATGGATTTTCTCCCGAAAAATCAATTTCATAAACCAATTTTTTGTGTTGGAGCCGAAGCGAAACCTCTAATCTTTTATTATCAGGATCATCCTTTAAAAATCCGTCTGTGATAAATACATTCTCAAAAGCTTGACCACTTATAGGGTTTAAATAATTATTATGTAATGTTATAAATTTCATTGTGCTACAATTAAATTGTTAGTTTTTATCTGTGTTACATTTTGAAAAGAATTGGTTTCTAATGAAATATTCCAACCCGTTAACCATTTATCAGAACTGTTACTATTAAAAGAAAAAATGCCTTTAGTAACCACAACTGTAGGGTTCCAACTGCTGTTCAATTCACCAATATATATACAACACTTAGATCCATCATGTCCAAACCTTACTGGATAATTTCTATCAGCTAAAGAAGCAAGAACTTGAACAGTTGTAAAAAGCCATTCTGAATTAGCAAGATAATTATAACCCGAAATTATTAATTCCACAGACTCACTTGATTCTCTGTCGAATATGCTGATAAACAACGTAATCCTTGTAGACGTGTATGATTGCGGCAATGTAATCTTTATAGCTCCAACAGACTCAACGTTATTAAAAAATCTAGCATCCAATGGTGTCAATTGAGTAATTGAGCCATTGCTCACAACTCCTGGCGTACTGTTGGCAAACGCATCAACCTGGGCTTTCAAATAGTTATCATTCTCTATCAACTTGCCCATATTGGTACGCAAGCCGGCGCCCTGCCCATCGTTGGGGGTTGATCCTAAGCCGATTGTTGGGTTAAATGCCATAGTTAATCAATATCACAGGTTATGTCTTCGCGATCACAGGTAATGGTTTCCGAATCGCATGTAAAAAAAGCGACTACATTGTTAACCCCTTGCTGCAACACACTAAAAATTCGTATCATGATTCAAATATCCGTTGCCTTTTATTTTTAAAATAGGACAGTATTTATAGCCCTACAATAGATTTTGTTTTGGTTAGGTTTATATAATTGGGGGCAACTTTTTCCACATATTCTGTAAATTCTGCCGGTTGCTCTTTTATAATTTGCAACACCATTTTTAAATATTCCTCACCTTCAACCTGTTTATTGGCTTTGGTACGAATTAAGAAGTCATTAATCTTAAGGTTCAGGTTGGTTATTGTCTTTTCATACGGAAGCTCATCGAAGCGAAGGTGTATTCCCTTTGCATCCAATACAAACAGCCCGTTATCCACGGTCTTCATAATCGTAAAAGCTACAACAGACTGCTGCAGCAATTTCTTCACTTCTTTTCGGTATGTGTTACTCTGATTGGTTTTTAACGCAGCAAGCAGTCCCTCGCCAATAACAGGTTTTATAAATTGGTCTTCTACCACTTTAATAGTAGGCCGCAGAGCCACAAACGTCTGCCGGCTGTTAAATATATGGTAATAAGTATTGAAGGTGGATGTTTTGTTAACCAGTAAATCTTTATAAACCGTATAACTTTCCGATTGAAACCACTCAGTAAATTTATCAGCGCTCAACTCCATAAAAGCCAAGAGCTCATCCAAAGCCTCATGCGCGGCTACTTTAAAGGAACGTTGCAACTCCTTAAACTGCTTATCAGAAGCCGGGCGGGTTTGCTCATTTTCCATTACATGAATTCCACTATCGGTTATTTGTACGGCCCCGATAGGCAGATACAAATAATATCCATAATTAGCTACCGCTTCCTGTGCCAATTCCTGTGCCCCCTTAACAATAGCGTCGGTAACCGCCTCGTCAAAAACAGCTAACTGGGCGGCCCCGATAAGCGGCTTCAAAAAAGTTCGTTCGGCTTTTATCAAATAAGGGGCAACATTATCATGGTCAACTGAACCATTGACCGACAAAAACTTCCGGAGGGTGGCCGTATCTTTTATAATCATAACTGCGCTGCTTTTTGGGTTCCTGTAGGATTCTTATCTAAGGTTGTTAACACCGTATCTTCAAAGCCACCAATAAGATCAGGCGGCCAGCCATTGTATTGTTGAATAAACTCAAAAGGTTCCAGCGTGGTCTCCCTGTTCGTCTTCATAAGCGCTGATAAAATAAACCATGCTTCGCGCTTATCCGAACCGGAACCGGCCCCCAATTTACCACCGGGTATCCCTGCGCCAATCAACGATGGGTCAACCCCAATAGCCGTTAAAATTTCTTGATTACCCGCAGATGTATCCTGCAAGTACGCCCCGTCCTTTAACTTATTATCAACAGCTGTAACCTTTAACCCAGGCAACGGGTTCCCATTATCATCCTTATACACCACAGACATGATGCTTTTTCCCGCGTTGGCAGTGTCACGTAAAGCCTCATCCAGCTCCTCCACAAATTGTACCCGTATCTCCTGCCGTTTTTCCGCAGTAAAAGAAACCCAGTCCTCTTTATACTTTCGGTCAAAATACTCTTCCGACACCTCGATCAAAAACTTAACATTCAACTGGTTTTCAATAAACGCTTTTTTAAATTTCGGTATCGAGTTGGCCACATCCAACCAACCACTATTAATCGCCGAATGCCATTCCGCCTTCGGATAATAATTCTCATCCACTAAAGGATAAAAGATGGGCCTTATAAAATTATATATCTTGTTTTTTTTGCAATATTCTTTTACTTCCTCTGCCCCCCAATAACTATCTATCAACGGAACCTTCGAAACAAACTTCGATACCGCATCAACCCCCTCGGCCCATTTGGCAGAGAGATAGACATTTTGTACAGAACGTGTGCCATCGTCCATAACCTCAAAACGGCAATCGGCAGTTTTCTGGCGCTTGATCCGGTTGATGGTTTTAAAATCCTTTGACAAGACATACTCAGGAAAAGCAATCGCAAAATATTCCAAATCAGTAATGGTTTCTTTCCAAAAACGTTTCATTTGGTTCTTAACCCAAAATGTTTTGATATAGGAAAACTCATTAATGCTCTTTGGAACTATACTGCGTTTACCATCTTCGTACTTCTCCTCGGCGAGAATAAACCCGGAACCATAATGCGCTTTACGTGAAACGCGAAGACCGGAAAGCGCAGCACCATTGAGCCTGATTTTTTTTAGCAACTTCTGAGGAAAATCATTATTTTTCCCCCAGGCAGCAATTTTGCCCGTACTCTCCTCCGTATGCAAAAGCACACTCGTTACATTACTATCCGTACTTTTAGCAGAAGAAAAAGAAACCAGCGCTTTTGTATTCTGTCCTGTAATTGCAATATCTCCATGAAATACTGTACTCATCAATAAATAACTTTTTGGCCGTTAATGGATATAATTAACCGAATATGAATTTTTTTTATGTCTCCGTTTTGCAAGACTAAATTTCGCGTCCGGTTATGAAAGTGATTAGGGTTCCGCTTTATAATCTCCGCCGTCTGAACAGTTTTTATGCTGAGATGTTTGTTGCTTTTTTCGGAACGAAACTTCCTTGCCTGTTTGTATTCATAAAATTTTCCACCGGTTTTGGAATTTCTTTGCAACGACCGGAAGGCAATATCAAAAGGAACCGCCTTTCCTGCCCCGTCTACTTTATCAATAATAGCAATGGCTCCGTTTAAAGAAATTGCTTTTTTCATATTGCTAAATTCGGAGCATAAGAGTTTTTAAAATAGGACAATAAAAAAGCCCATTAATAACGGGCGAAAAGAAAACTAAAATAATGCTTTCAATGATCGTGATAGTTCATAAAGGTTTCAACTTCTCTTTCGTTCTCTTTTAAAATAAAGGATAATGAAAGGCAGGCATGCAGAATATCCTTAGTAATTTTAATTTCTTCGGCAGTAAGCGTGTCTTCTTCTATCCGTAAAATCGCATCATGAATCAGCCGTTGTGAAGCTGTATGCCGCTCCATTATATCTTTAAACCGAATAAGTGTATCAGCAATTTGGGACTCTATTTTTATCTTACTCATAGATTCAGGCTTTATTTCGGTGGCTAATATAATGTATAATTTGTTCGGTAAATCGAAAGTAATTGATTTCTAAATAGTTGCATATTAACAGTAAATTAATTATGGTTTTTACGTAATTTTCAACGAATTTTTCATTCCTGTTAACGATTATAACTATTATGAGCCAGCATAGGTTCGTATCTTTCAATTATGAAGTTTGAAAAGAAAATGAAGGTGATTATAGAAAAAGAAGAACTTAATCAGTCTCAAATGGCTGAACGGCTAAATTGTTCCCGATCATATATAAGCGAGTTGCTTATCGGACGATATTACCCTTCGTACCAATTTCTTATAAAAATAAAAAGAGCCTTCCCAAATATTACAAACGACTTTCTATTGAATGAAAATGTAAACGATTACTAATGGATTTTGAAAAAAAAATAAAGAAACTGGAGGATGAAGTTGAAGAAGTAAAATCTGAATTAGAATATGCCAATAAAAAAATTAAACTAATCGCCATGAACATAGATAGAATCATAAAACTCAACAACCTTGAGTATTAATATAATCCAAGAAAAAACTTTATAAAACTCCATAATTCAGGGTAGTTTTTCATCAAAAACAAGGTTTATGCTGCCTTTTTGTGCTGTTTTTAATAGCCTAATCTCATTTTTAAAAACTCAACTTGTTTATTATCAATTAATTAAAATCAAAAAAAATCCTTTAAAATCTATTTTTTGAAGCAAAACTACGCCGCATCCTTTGAAAAATGACAATTGCCATGTTGATTTTTTCAGGAAATATGAAGTTTAAGTTACAGCGTCATTGGTAAATCCCAATGTTCGCGTTCGGGCTTGAGTAAATGTTTATAGATAGCATAGATGGGGATATCAAAGGCGTCAGGCAGGTGGGTAGTATGTTCCTGCCTCATGCTTATATTGCGCTCATCTTTTTTAACCTTTTGGATTCCATTCTTCCCCTCTGCAGCTTCTGCACGTTCCAGGCCAATGATAAGATCAGCATTGTTATGCTCATTAATCTCAATCCCCGGGTAACGCGATCGGCTCCCCTTCAACATCATATTGATGAGTATATACTTATCATTATGCGGTGCCACAGGCTTTCCTTTGCTTTTATCATATACTGTCCAACCTTTTGCCTGTAGCAGGCGCACCAACATATCACCGTAGGTTTCATTGGTTCCTCTGCGCACCCTGGCATTCCCGTCATGGCCATAATACAGATGTACTGCCTTAGTAGGTAACGGTTCGTAATACGCTGCAAAATCGTTGACCAAATCCTCCAAGTCCTGCGACTCTGACGACTGACTGGCCCACATCGATTTTAGCACACGATACTTATTAGGCAACTGTTGACTGATCACCGCCGACAGGAAAGTCCCCCAATCTATAGATAATATCAGTGGCCGCTGCTTATCAATATCATTATCTTGCAGGCAGTTAAAAGATGCTTTCGTATAATTACCTGTAATACTTTCAAGATACTCATTGTTGTAATCTGTGTAGTAATGCCTGTCCGGGTTCAGTTGCGGGTAAAACCCATTCAATATCTCCCGGGGCCTTATGTTTAAGATTTCCGCATTGTAGATAAGGTCAGAAGGGCTTTCATCTTTCATCTCCTCAAACCAGTCGGCGCGAAGGTTCATTTTATTAACCAGGGCAGACGCTTTAATAAAAGCATACTTATTAGGCTTCCGTTTCGCTACTTCTTCCATATCGGTAAACCACCGCCCCTTTTTGGTAAGTGGCGTGGAAGAGGCATATATTTCAGCCCCTAACAATGTAGCATTCTCAAACCGGGCTTCCTTAGCGCGGTTGGTTGTCTTTACATTATTGAACAATTTTTCCGGGTCAAATAAAGAAGCCTCATCTCCTATAATACCAAAAGAATTTAGCCCGCGCCCACTATTCGGGTTATCTAAAGACACCAGTTGAAATACTGCCCCGTTTGAAAAGTGGATTACATTATCCCATTTGTCCGGCGAATATATAGGCGAGGCAAAACCGTATTTAGCGCCGTTCTTTCCAACCACATAATCATACCCCTCATAAATCCCCAAATCTGCCAAGCCTCTTTTTGTAGAAGGCAATGTCCGCGACAAAATTTGCTGATAGGTAGAGCCTACCAGTGCAAAAGAAGCTCCGGGCATTTGCTCTACCATCTTCTTCATAAAGAACGCCAGGATAAACGACTTACCGGTTCCCCTGCCCCATTCTAAAAAAATCTTGGTCTTCTTTAATATAGTTACCGCCAACACAGCCGCCAATTGAGCGGCATTCAAAACAACTTCCCTAAAACGGCCCGGCCTACTCATCTTCTACTTCCTCATGTTCCACATCTATCGCAAAATCATTAAAATCCACAGTCCCTTTGGACAATGCCTTTACAATGGCCTGCGATACCTCTTTTGGCACACTCACCTTAATAGGCTTGTCCTCCAGCTTTTCCGGATTAAAATTAATGGCAGTTTCCCTATCAATCTCGGAATACCTGCCCATTAGCTCCAGGGCCTTTCCAATAGCCTTTAAATCTTTGGCTTTTACAGCCATCAGCAAATATTTGTGGGAGTATTCATAGAGAATAGCCAGCGAGCCGTCTCGGTCGGCCTTCATTATATTTCCAAACAGCCGTTCGGCATCCTTTAAATCCCGATACGCCTGTGCACGGCTAATATCATACTTTTCCATCAGCACATTGGAAGCCTGTTCTCTTGAGTGGAAATTTTGTCGTAGTGCAAACGCCGCCAGCCAACGCTCCTTCAATTCCGTTTGTTTTTTTGTTAGCGGATATTTCGAAGGGTCTTTGTAATACGCATAAATTTTATCAAAGGTAGAGTCGCCGGTTTTTATGATAGGGAATTGTATTGCCATGGTGTAAAAATGGCAATTGTCAAAAAGTTAGAATAGGACAGGAAAATATGGTTATACAACCTCTTTTAAACACCAAACAAATTCCTTAATCCCTCTCTTTTTGGGAGCATAGCCTAAGCGCGTTAAAATGTCATGCAAATCGTAATCATCAATACATCCAACCGGAAAAATTTGAAACAACATATCCAAAACCTCTATTGTAGATAGTTGTAGTTCTTTATTAGTATCCAGTAGCGTACCGGGAGTATAATGCGCCTTTAAAAAAGAAGTTATTTCGGCAGTTTTGTCAATCATGGCTGTATAAAGTAAGGCAGGCGTTGTCGGGTTCACTCAAACCAAATAGGCAGGATATAAACCCCGGGGCATTGCTGCGTACCGACACCTGCCTATATTTTAGATAAAAAATAGCCATCCTTTTTTGTTTGAGTGATTCGACATTTCAAAGATACTACTTATCTATGTATCTTTTCCATTCATAAGTATCCAATATTTTACCATTTTTTTTAATTTCAAAATCCAATCCATTGTCCAGCATGTATTGAACCCATCTTCTAACATCTACATCCACATAAACAGGGTCGAGTTCCAGCCCATAACAATTGCGCCAGGTTTGCTCACAGGCAATTAGGGTAGAACCCCCTCCTAAAAATAAATCGCCGACAACATCCTTTTGCTTCGAGCTGTTCTTTATCAAATAACTGATAATATCAACAGGCTTCATGGTAGGATGGTCGGCATTACGAACAGGCCTGTCAAATTCCAACACCGTTGTCTGCTTTCGGTCAGAATACCACGGGTGGGCCACTCCTTCTTTCCAGCCATATAAAATAGGCTCATGCTTCCAATGGTAATCCTGCCGGCCCATCACCATACTGTTCTTAACCCACACCAAACATTGTGCAAATTTATATCCGGCATCCTTCAAAGCACTTCTGAAATTCGCCCCTTCACTATCGGCATGAAAGACATAGACAGGAGCGCCGGCACAGGAGTTGAAAAATGCTTCCTGATAAAACAAGTACAAAAACGTGTAAAAAGAATCACTGTCCATTTTATCATTTTTAATCTTCAACTTGTCTTTTGTGCCTCCCTGATAATCGACATTGTATGGCGGATCGGTAACCACTAAATTAAATTGCCGGCCATCAAGCAACTTCTTATAATCCGAAGCCTGCGTGCTGTCCCCACACACCACTTTATGCTGTAACCCTTTTTGCTTGCTCGTCAGGTCATATACATCACCAAAAACAGTAATTGGTATTTCAGGAGGTGTAAGATCGGTTTCACTTTCCTCTTCTTGCCTTAATTCTTCAGGCAGCATATCTTCAGGCAACTCAATCGCATTAATATCCAAACCAAGTTCAAGCAGGTCAATATCCGCAAAACACTCCTCCAAGATATCAACATCCCAGTACCCCACAGAAACGTTAGAAGCTACATTGTATTCCTTAAACTCCTGTTCCGTCAGCGTTCTGTTAGGCACGCGTACATCAATCACATCATCGCCACGTCCCAATTCCATTAAAACCTTTACGCGCTGATGGCCGGCAATGATCACCTTATCAGTATTTACCGCAGGAATTTCCGCCAGGTTGTACTTTTCAAGGCTCGTTTTTAATTTCTCCAACCGTTCCGGAGTTATCTTTCGGGGGTTATAGTCATAAGGAACCAAATCCTTAACCGGTATTTTTTCAGTGCGCCATTCCAAAGGAGCTAGTATTGTACTCATGGTATTTTTATTAGTTCATTCAACTGTTGCAGTTCTATCTCATGTTGAAGCAGCTTCCGGTGGATCTTCTCTAGTTGTGTTTTCAACTTTGTCTTTTTAGCCGTTGGCATCTCATTAGCCAGTTGCTTTTTATAGCCGGCTATCCGGCCCTTTAACTTGGCAATAGCAGCACGCTTATTATTTCGGCGTTGCAACAACTGCGCAGGCGTTAAATCCGAAAAACTCATAGGCTCCAGGTTCAGTACCACCTTATGCATTACATAGTGCGACAATACCTTTTGAGCCGATTCAATCGCGTCAAACAAATCTTCTATCTGAAGGCACAACTTAAGCGCTTCGCCTTCTTCTTCAGGATGTAGTTCATTTAATCGCAGTTTGGCCGCAATTGCCGTCTGGAAATCATTACGCTGCTTTATAGCCAGTTGGTGGAGGCCGGGGTGTAATTGGTTCAACCGGTAAAAGTAATTAGCTGGCAGGTGGGGCGGGTTTATAACAGCTTCTTTTATTGCCGGAGACACCCCCCGGGGGGCTTTCTTTTTAGCTTCTTTATCAGCAGTAGAGTGCCTTTTAGGCCTTTGCCGGTGCTTGCCCAGCTCATACTTTAATTTTTCCTCATTTCGCAGCGTTTGGCCTCGTAAAAACAAGCGCACCAAATTAGGGCTGTGCCCTTTTAAGGAAGCATAAACAGTAATGCCTTCCTGATAATTGCACCCATTTTCAAACCACGTGTTGACATCCATGATGTAAAAATGGCAATTGTCAAAAATTTAGAGTAGGACATAAAAAAGCCACCCCTTTTACAGAGTGGCTTCACTGATTAAACATAAAATGCAACTAACTTATGAAGAATATTAAGGTGTCTGCAATGTTATGAGCCCCTGATAAATAGGAGCGTCGTATTTTTGTTTGTCCTGAAATACCAGTGTAGCGGCATTTTCACCTTCCACAGTAGCTTCAATCTTAGTACTGGATTCCAACAGCCTTCCTGCAAATTTGGCAGAACCTATCTGCCGTACATTCCCACTCGCAAATTCCGTGGCCAGCACTATCAGATCGCGGCCTTTTACAAGACGCTTAAAACCTAATATAGCAGCCTCCGAGCCTAACATCTGAATGGTCAGCTTATTCTCATTAACAGGCGATTTATTGGCATCCCCTATCTGAGTAGTTTCCAATAATACGGATTCCTTTATAGCTTTAATTTTGGTAAATCCAAAACCAAGATTAAATGTATGGTCGGCAGTAATGGCAACTAGTTCCTCTAATGTAAGAGCCGCGCTAGCTCCTTCCCGTTCTTTAGGCTCGCTCAAAGAGGCAAAGTTTTCTAAAAACCCCACATACACCTCTGTATGTGAGAACCCTCCGGATACCTCACTAAGTGTCTCTCCTATTTTTTCTACATTAATAGCCATATCATGCCTTTTTTAAGTGAACAAATTTTGCTGCTATCAATTCATCCATCAAGGCTTCATCTTTCACAGCTTCTTCAGCCTTATACTTTTGCCCTTTATATCGGAACGACTTCACTTTAAGCTCATATACGCCATCGGTAGTTTTGTAAACAGCTCCCTTTTCTGTTTCCGAAGTTGAAGCTATTTTATTATTAGCTAAATCATCATACGCTTTCCGTAATGATGCCAGTTCAGCATTTGCAGTAGCCAAATCAGCAACAAGCTGAGGATGCTCGGCAATTTTGATGAGATTACTTATTTCTTTATTTGTAGCTCCCTCAGGAACCTCAATCTGAAGTTCCTGGGCACGGGCCAATAATTGATCTTTTTTCATTTGTACTAATTTTTATAATTTATAACCAAGTTGAAACGTACACCAGTTCATTATAACCAAAGCCTAGGCCTTCCCACCAGTCCATCATCAAATAAACCTCCCTTTTGCTTTCTTCCACTCTTGGTTTTTTCATGCCGTTTTCCCTTCTTAGGTACAAGAAGTTATCAGCCGGAGTGGCCCAAAAGTATTTCTCGCCTGCCATAGATGGAAGCCCTACCAATTCACAGGTAGAAAAGTCTACTACCGGTTTTGCAGGATCATAATTAACATCAGCACCATGTGTATTACGCTTATCACGATGATACCAACGCAAAATTTTAGGGTCCATATACACTCGCATTTTAGTGCCTTCCAACAGCGGATCAAAGCTATCCACAAACTCCTCCACCAAATCAAAAGCATTTGCTTGCGTTACCGAAGCAGATAATGCCACACTTTGCATGGACGAGTCAAGTACCCCGGCATCCAGTAATTTTTTAACCCCGTCAATTGTTTGCCCGGTGCTTCCTGCAGTGCCAACCGTAGGAGCTACATAACTCCCTTTAAAGTAGGCTTTTAATTCCATATCATGATGGAGTTGCGGAATCACTTCTTTTTCAAGAAGGTAGCGTACAATAGGCCAATTTTTACGTTCCTGATCATCCATAGACTGAAGAAATCCAAGCCAGGAACCTTTCACATCATCAGGATAAAGTGATAAATCAGTCTTAATGTTTCTTAATCGAATCTCGTTTGGTTTAAAAGTAGCATCCCCTTTTGGTGTAAACTGCTTTTGAAACTGTTGTACAATTTCAGTCAATTGTACATTACTGAACCTATATACTTCCCCATCATGGATAATTGTTTTTGCATATTGCGTAGTAACTGTCTTTTGGCGTACTGCGCTTAGGAGTCTGTTTTCGTTTTGTCCTTCAGGAATATAGAAGTCTCCAAACTGGGTAACTAAATCGGTGGTAGCTATAGCCATTGTATCTGTTTTTTTAAGTTAATTATTCATTGCTGCTGAAATATCCATCCCACCAACCACGTTAGGTTTATCGTCATAGTTATCATCTGTACCTCTTAGCGGTTTGGTTCCCTCAACGCCATCCTGCGAGCCATACTCGGCAATTAAATTGGAGAGTGCAGTAATGCCTTCCTCATTGCTCATAGCTTCTGTCCCTTCAACTTCTGCTGTTTTAAGTGCTTTTTGTATCGCCGTGGTAAGCGTTTCACGGGTAGCTTTAAAATTGCTTATCTTAGTGTTTTGCTTTTTTATATTCTCATTGGTCTTTGAAATTGTTTTATCATTTTCCGATAACCTGTTTTCAATCGCCATGGCCTGCTCATCGGTAAGGATGATACCGTTTTCATTTTCGCCTTCAGAAAAAGAAGCACCGAGGACAGCTTCAATTAAAGGCACATTTAATTTGCTCATTGTTTCTCTGTTTTTTGTTTGTTGTTTTAATGAAGAAAAATTCAGCGTAGCGTAATGCTTAAAGACATCCATTGGAGACATTTTAGTAATATCCTCAGGAACATCAACTTCTTCCGATGTAATTATTTCATCAAAAAAACCTAGCTCTTTTGCTTTCTTTCCGACAAAATAATTATCCGAATAATTCAAATATTTCTCTTTTACTTCTTTCGATGTGATTTTTAGCTTTTCTTCAATTATAGAACCCAATGCCTCATCATACTGGTCTAATGTAGCCGCCTCTTCTCTCATGGCCTTTGCGTTACCGAAAGAATATGTGCTGCCGTTATGAAACATTAGCATGCTATTATTGTACCCATATACAGTATCTCCAGCCAACGCTATAAGGGAGGCCATAGAATAGGCAATGCCGTCCACATAGGTATATATTGTCTTTTTTGAATTCTTTAATGTATTGTAGATAGGTAAGCCGTCCCATACATTCCCTCCCGGGGAATTTATCTTTACATGAATAGTATCAGCTTCTTTTTCAACTACCTGGAAGTCTTTTACAAATTTATCCGCAGTATTTATAGGCTTCCATTCTTCAAAATCCCAACCTCCTATAATACCATAGATATGGATAGTTGCTTCCTTTGATGAAGCACTTTTCACAATATTGTAATAACCCTTGTAATTACCTTTATTCATTTATAACATGCCTTTTGCACATTACAAACTTAATTTCGGATTGATTTTTAAAATAGGACAGAAAAACAGGAACCCGTCAATCATTAATAAACACAGGCTTTTGAGGGATTTTGCCCGTTACCGTAACACGTATGCTGTTGCCGTCTTCATACTTTTGTCCGTTAACGGGATCATAAGAAAACTCCAGGGGAAATTTTTTTGAGCCGTATAATTTTTGTTGCCCGTAACGCTTAATAGCGAACAAGACAACTTTTTTATTGATACAATCATTAAAATACGTGTCGAGAGCCTTTGACTGGTATGGAATTTCAAACTCTCCTTTAATGGTATATATAATCCCCGACTTTGTTTTGTCAATCGATTCATTAATTCTTATACTCTCGGCAACAGGCAGTATATCCAGCCCGTTTGAAGCCGGCGTAACAACAACAGAGCCGGCATTTTCATTGGTCAATACATCCGGGCAAAAGGTTAATTCATCTGTAGTAGCAATTTGCACATTAAACCATCCCCCGGGTTGTTCTTTCAAAGCTGTATTCACCGTCTCCATTATATATTATTTAGGACATAAAAAAGATTTCCGAAAACTGTCTTATTAATAAACGCACTGTTTATACGGCATTCCTAACCTTATATTTTATATCATGAAGGCTTTTGTCACTTTTTCGGTATCTGTAAAAGGTTCTGTATAGCGAATCAATGCTGACTTCATCTTCTGCAATCTCATAAAACTTTAAAAACTGAACAATCGCCTGCATTGTATTCTGTTTATTAATAGAATCATATTCTTTATTTAAAAACTTTAGCCGGCTGCCAACCGAAATTTCAATATAACTATACAAATCATTTAGAAATACCTTCTGGATCATTTCTTCAAGATATTTCATTTTTACAGCCGAAATATTAAATCCTACTTCCTTTACAATCGTCGGAGGGACACTGATGGTATAAAATGAATCCTTACTGATATCAACTTTTGCCTTTCGGTACTGCTTATCTAAAATACTGATAAGGTATTTACCCAACCACGAACGGCGGCTCACATAGTGTGTGTCGCCATATTTTTGGATCAGGTATTTTTTAAGATAGGTCTTTAACGGAATATTAAGCGTTATGGTTCCGGGCATATTTATCACTATAAATGTTTACTATAAAAATACTAAATTATATAAATAAAAACTATAATTTAATTGTTTTTATCTCATAATTTTTTCCCGACAGGGTCTTTGTATATATCCTTTTTAAGCCTGCTGCATTATCATCAACTTCAAAATGGGCTATGCCTTTTTTTTGAAGGTAGTGGATGGTTTTCTTCACGCCTTCCTCGGTGTCGTCCGTTTTAACCTCTTTTCGTTCTGTAACAGGTTTTCCTTTTACTTTCTTCAAAATCCGCTCGTAAACAGTTATTGATTTTTTTGTTGCCATATCTGTGTTATTTTACATAAAACAAACTTACATGACAAATAATCATAAAAATAGGACATCTATATTCATAATTTAATGTTTTTAGGCCTAACAGTTCAACATATTAAAAATCAAATAGTTAAGCTGTTGAACCTGTTGGAACCACCTCTTTTTTGTAGGAACCTAAAAAATCAGGTTCAACAGGTTCCTACAAAAATCACAACAAAATATAATTATTTAAAATACTGATAATCAAATAATTATAATGCATAATATACATTTTGTAGGAACTGTTGAACTGTTGAACCATATTTACCTCTCTAATTTGTAACCGCCTAATTTTTATTAAAGGGGGCGCGGGGGATTTTTATAAAAAAAGCCCTCAGAAATACTGAGAGCTTAAAAAACGCTATTCAAAAATGTACACTAACCAGTCATTACTCTTCAATAGTTACGTTATTATCCAAGGGAGTTACCGGGACATAAATCATATTGTTTTCCAGCCAGTTCTTTATGTCGTAAGGATCGGTGTCTTCCGTAATTTGATAAACACCTTCCGGTTTCCCTGTTAGCTTACTCACAAGAAAAAACAGTTGCCCTATCCTCATTTGATAAGGGCTAATTTTCATGTCGTCTCTAGTGGCCGGTCGGATGTCAAAAAATGCTTTCATATTTAAGTTTTAATAAGGTAATTTGTCTTTGCTTTCATTACTGTTGCCCGGCATCGGGACGTTCTCTTTATCTAAGTTTAAAATGCCTTGTTTTTTCATCATATCATAATTAAACAGGTAACAGCTTTTTACCCCGTCATTGAACCTATGGCCGGATTTTGGGCCAATAAAATACTTCTTGCTTTTAAAGTAGTTGCGAATAGTGCTTTCGCCTATAACATCTACCCCGTCACGTTTGCTAACTTCTTTGTGGTATTCCTGGTGCACACTATTAAGCCGTAAAAACAGAATTGGATGCCGCTCTGCGTTTTTATAAGTTTCTTTAGTTTCCTTTTTCGGGTTGACAGTTACATCGATGGGTTTATCAATAACAAAATCAAAACCTTCTCTAATAATGTTGTGCTTAAACAGGTGCTCCAGTACTTTCCAAAACTCTGCAATACCTTCACTCTCAATAATCAGTTCGCTGTTGTCTATAATACCATTGAGGCATTGTTTGTAAAATTCTTCTATCGTAAATGGGAAATCAAAATAGCTTTGAAGAATGGAAACCGGTGTATATATGGCATTATAATTCATTAACATGCGTTCCTGATACTCAAACTCCAAAAGGTCGTTTTTAAAACGCTGCATATTACTGGAAAAAGCTTTATGAAAATTCTGCTCAATAAGGTTCCTATGCTTCAGGATGTCCAACACAAAACTGCTCAGGCCCTGCTCCTCCCATGACTTTAACAGGTCATAATTTCCAACTTCTTCATTGGTGAAGTTTTCGGAAGGTTTGATAAAATGATTGATAATGGAGCGGGAGGTTAGCGAGTTGTCATCCCGGCTGGATAAGTACTGGCCGGCTATTATACAGCTGCTATTAATTTTTGAGATGGTGGTTCGGTTATCGCTGGTAATATTTCCTTTCTCGCGGCCACGGCCATCATATGCTGCCTTTAATGACTGAAACATCCTGTCGTCTATCTTGTCATGGAATTCTTCAAAAAACACCGGAATGTTTTTTATTCGTGCCAACCTCCGGTAAAACCCCACCAATGTTCCCGAGTTCAAATCAAACGGGGCCAGTTTGTAGGTAAACACATTGGCAATACTATCCCCGAATTTTGATTTCCCCGATCCTTTTTCTCCTGATAGAAATAAATGTGGAAAAAAGGAGTGCCTGCTTATAATATAATCTCTAAAAACCGAAGCGATAGCAAACGCAATAGCGATATTCCCTTTATCTTTATACACCAAGCACATTTGCTTCATCCAGGTTGAAAAACTAACCGGAGCCTGCTTGTACACAAAACTACGGTCATTTTCATAAGGGTCGTCATCTTCCCGGGAAGCCTTATAAATTTCTGAAAATGCCGGGGAGTAAAAGTGTTTTACTTCTTCAGTATATTCACTCGCTACATTTTCTGACGTTTCAACTTGTATAATTCCATATTTGTTCACTTCCTGAAAATGCCCACTATGGAAAACCCCATCGGCAAAGGCAAAGAACCTCTCCTTTTGCCATCCCAGGGTCTTTAACTCGTATGCCATTATAAAGTCGTTCAGTATCTTTTGGGCTACAAGCTTAAAATGGATATTTTGAGTATTCGGCAGCCAAACAAAATACCCTTCCTCAATCAGCTTTTCCTGAATCTTAGTAAAGTTTATAAAATCCTTGCTTTCAAAATCAACCAGCCGTTTATGGCCAAGCTCATTAACCACCTCGCAAAGCCTTTTATTATCAGCCCTGCCATAAATGTGAAACAGGGGAGTTATTTTAAAATTTGTCCCCTTAAAAAACCCATTATTGCCTTGAAAAAAATAGGTGTTTCCACAAACAGCAAAACGGTCTTTTACAAACTGATCCTTATCGGCCCCCTTCGGTAATCCAAGATGCTGTTCAAAATCAAGCTCCCCATTACGCTCCGCCTTCTTTAATGCGGCTGCTTCCTGTTCGGCAATCAATGTTTTAACAGATTTTTCAATAGTACGGGGGCTTTGCTTATATAAGCTCCCTATTCTTTTTACATATTCTTTTCGTACTACCTCACTCTTAATAACTGTTAAAGAAGCTATCAGTTTATCTAAACTCTTGGCTTTATCTGTAGGATCATCATTAGCAACATCCAACAACAGGGCTGCTTTCCATAAAAGTGCATCCTCATGATTCTCATTGATGTATGCAACAATATCCATTTCGGGCAACCTACACATGCTGTCAGGGTCTTCGTCATCCATGGCCACACAAACAGATACTTTTAACCCGACACTTAATAAGGTGTCAATATCCCCGTTTTCCTTTAAAATAGCATTCATGCCTGCTTTGTCGCCATCCCTTAAAATAATAATATGTTCGCAAAGGTGGGCCAACTGTTTGGCATGTGAAAAGGTAAGGGCAGTGCCACAGGTGGCCACCGCAGTTGTACAGTTGTGCTGGTGAAGGGTAATAACATCTGTATAGCCCTCTACAAGAACCGCATAATTGCTTTTGGCTATCGAACGTTGCGCCTGATACAAACCATAGAGTGTTTTGCTTTTATTATAAATAACACTCTCTGAAGTGTTTAAATATTTGGCATATTGGGCAACATCCTCTTCATCACTTCGCCTTCCTCCAAAGGCTATAACCTGGCCATGTTTGTTGTGTATCGGGAAAATGATGCGCTCTTTGAAGAAGTCATAAGAAGTCCCAGCGCTGGTTTTGACTAACCCTGTTTCTTTAGCAAGTTCAAGTGTACCGTTTTTTACAACTGCTTTGCTTACTAAATTGCCCGGAGCATAACCAAGCTGGAACTCAATGATGGCATCATTATCATAGCCGCGATCCTGCAGGAGTTTTTTTGCCCAATGCGTATGTGGCAGGTGTTGCAATTGCTTTGCATACGCTTTCGCCACATTGTCATTCAGAGCCTTTAATGATTGTGCTGTTTTTATTTGGCTTTTCCGTTCCTCGCTTAACTCTTCCTCCTCAAGCAGAATGTTACAAATACCGGCTATTGCCTTAACGGCCTCAATAAAACTGAGATTCTTATATAACTTTACGAACTTAATAGCATCCCCTCCCTGGCCGGTAGAAAAACATTTGAATATTTGCTTAACCGGGGAAACAACAAAGCTGGGCGTTTTCTCATCAACAAACGGCGACTTTGCCTTATAGTTAGCCCCTTCTTTTTTTAGTGTTATGAAGTGGCCAACAACCTGAACGATATCTGCCTCTCGTACCTTGTCTATGCTATTTTGTGTGTACATTTATGCTTTTTTTATTTAAGTTACTGAACAGATTTTCTATCCATTTTTTGTTTATTAAATATTCTTATAGCTTCTTCTGCTCTAACTATTTTGCCATCTGTAAATTGAATATAAGCCTGTTTAACATCCCCATGCCCACAACATGCATTCATCACTCCCGAAAGTGTTCCAATACAACCGTCATGTCCTTCCTCGGTGAAACCCATTCCACAATGTCCGCAATGACGATCCTTCCATATTTCAGATGTTAATTCTCCGGTATCAGAATAGACCCACTTGTCATTCCTTATCTCTATCTTATGACCTCTTAACTTATACACTATTAAGTGAATTCATAGTAATCATTATCTCCTTTTATGGTCGTTATAAAAGGAAATTTATCTTCCGGTACTTTTCTTATCATTTGAATAAGCACTGTTGAACCGGTAAACACTACTCTTTTTTCGCCCCTTTTTTCAATTTGGAGGGTTAAAAGCTCTGTTCCTTCTTTCTTTTTTGAAGGTTCTATTTTAAAGTCCAATATTTTAATTGGTATATTAAAAAGCCTTAAAACCTGAATTTTTTCACCAACAAAAGTTGCTGTTTTTGGTTTTATATTGAAGTCTTTAAAATTATTCATTTAGTAATAGTTTTTTAGTTAAGTGTTTTGCGTTACAATGTTGCAACCAACCTAAATAAGAAGGTGTTGAAGGTGTGTTTGGGTTTCTCTTTAACTTTCTTGCAAAATTTTGTTTTATGCGTTTTCGTAATAAAATATGAGTATGATAGAACACATATCCAACAAAGTCTATTCCTCTTGATTCAACCGGAAATATTTGGTGATTACCTTTTATTTCAAGAGCTAAATTGCTGTTCAAATACTCTTTAATCTTGTATAGTGTTGCATGTAATTGAGATTTGTTGTTATGTAGTATCACAATATCATCGGCATACCTAAAGTAATCCTTAATTTTTAACTCTTCTTTTATCCAATGGTCGAAATAAGTGAGATAGAAGTTAGCAAAGTATTGACTTAAATAATTTCCGATAGGTACTCCTTTTGCACTATCGATTATCTCATCTAACAGCCATAAAAGGTCGTTGTCTTTAAATTTTCTTCTTAATAATTGCTTTAATATATCGTGATTGATGTTTGGGTAAAACTTTTTAATATCAATTTTTAAGCAATAGGTAGTCTCTTCTTCATTTTTTAAAGCCTTTTTCAACTTTCTTAATAGCAAATGAATACCTCTACTTTTTATGCAACTATATGTATCACTCGTAAAAGTTGATACAAAAATTGGCTCAAGAATATTCATAATGGCGTGATGTGTAATTCTGTCCGGGAAATAAGGTAATCGATAGACTTCTCGTTCTTTTGGTTCGTACACGTTGAAAACGTCATACTTCGAGGTTTTGTATTCTTTGCTTTTTAGTAATTGATGAAGCCTTAAAATATTATCCTCTCTATTTTTGTTATGAACATGAACTCCGTACTGTTTTGATTTTCCTTTCTGTGCTTTTTTGTCTGCTTCAGTAAGGTTTTCAATACTTATAATTTTACTGTATAAATTTCCTATTCGTTTCATGCCTTTGCTTTTAAAAAGTCGCCTTCTATAGTTGTACCAGCGCCTTTATTAGTTCTGTGATTTTTTGCAATGTTTGCAAGGTCTGTGATGTAAATATTTTGCATAGGTGAGAGCTGACATTCGAATTCGTATTCCAGTTATCGTAGTCGTTGTAACGAAAGCTCGAAGAACTCGGCTCGTTATATCACACAACCTTTATTTTTACAAGAAATATTCTTTGTACAATTCAATAAATTGTTTTCCTATATACTCACATACTTCTCTTGAAATAAAGCAAAGGCGAGAGCCGACAACCGAACCCGTAGTCCAGAAAGCGTAGTCGTAGAAACGAAAGCCCGAAGAACCCCCACTTAAATCAAACCAAGCCTCGTATTTATATTCATTATAGTTTGTGAAGTCGGGAATCCATTCTTTACCGTCATTAGCTAACTGATTCGCTGCTCTAACAATAATTACAAGTTTTGCATGAGCAATCATTGAAACTCTGTCTTTTTCAGGATAACAAGAGAAATCGGGAATTACATTGTTAGGGTCTAATGCTAATACTTTACAAGCATCTTCAAAAGTTTTTAAATCTGTATATTTTTTCATTGTTTTAAGTGTTATTAGATTATCATAAATTTTCTGTACACATCGGTAAATTGCTCCCCTGCGTATCTTGCCAACTTTGTACTTTTAAAGCAAAGGCGAGAGCCGACAAACGAAAACGTACCCCAGTAATCGCAGCCGTCGTAACGAAAGCCCGAAGAACTCATTTTGAACCAAGGGAAGTATTTATTGTAATTTCCGTCCTCCCAATCGGGTGTCCATTCTTCATTTAAAGATTTACATAATAATTCAGCGATATACTGATACTTTAAATGTTCAGGCGCATTGGCGAACATTTTATCCAATTCTTCTTGGGTAATGCAGTTGTCTTTCAAAACGTCCTCAATGGTTTTAATTCGTTCAGTTACTTCCTTTAGAAAGGTTTTCTTTCCTAATAAGTTTTCAAGTAATTCTTTACCTGATTTTTTTGCATTTCTATGAGCTTTTAAAGCATCATCTTTTTTAATTTGTAGTGTTTCCATGTTACTTATTCTTTTGGGTTACTATGATATTTAAGTTCATTCCTGTCTAAGCTTTCCACAATAGCCACAGCCACAGCTGCCACCTGTATAACCTCCTTTCTCATTTCTGTATAACCTCCATTTTCCGGGTAGTTAAAATATGTTTCAAGACATGCTTTGTTAACCTCTCCAACTTCCTCGCCAAGAATGCTCAGCCATTCCATTGGCCGATGGTTCTGCTCTCCCCATTTTGTGTCTTGAGATAACCGCTCATCAATCACTTCACTTATTACTTTTGTTCCCTTGCGTTCCATATCATGGAATTCATAAAAACCCTTCATTTCTTTCCATAACACATCTATGTCGTCCCATGAAAACCCTTTGTTTAAGAGTTTCTTATTTACTTTTTCTACTATTCCCATTTGTTTCTAATGTATCTTTTAAGTGTATTATTTTCCTTCTTATAATACCATATACAGATTAGGAGATGTATCACTAACACAACTAAATATGCTATTATTAGTGATATTGTTTCATGGTTGTCTATATATTCAAAAAAGGGCTTCATGTTTTTGCTTAATGATGTTAATATTGTAATAGTCTTTTATTGTGTCTGCCGGCAACAGTTCATTTCCTAAAGAAAGTTCCTCTAATTTCAACTTTCTCTCTATCTTGTTCTCCTCCGGGGTGGAGAACTTCTGCATCAACAGCGATATTTTTAATAAGCGCTGTTTTTGAATCAGTGTAATCTGTAAGCTTGTTTTCATAATAGGTTCTCAATTCATTACGTTCTTTTTCTGAAATGTGTTTATTATCAGCCAGATACAGAAGCTGTTTCTTTAACTCGTCTATCTTCTCGTCTAATTCTGTTATCTGTGTCATTTTGTTCTCCTTAAAACTTACCTGCATCCGGGTTTCATCCGGATATATAATTGTATAGTCCATTTTCATTCCTCTCAAAAAAGCCTCATAAACCCTTAAACTTTCGTATGAATCACACTTAACCCCGAGCATTCCACTTCTATGAAAAATGGTATAGCCCATTAGCCTTTAAAGGTCATTATAAGCCGAGGCCTGTTCCCGTCAACAGCAATCTTTTTATAGTTGCTCCATGCCCTTAGCTCAGCAGTTGTAAGTTCTTCCCTTGCCACCCAGCTACCTTCCATGTCCTGATAAACTTCTTTGCCATTCACCGTATAGGCGCTTGTTTCTGTTGGTTGTATTCGTATGGCCATCTCTTGTATGTTTTTATTCATATTATATTTTAAAAGCCCGCCCCACTTTAATCAGAACGGGCCAAGAAATCTCGAAGCATTTGTGCTTACACTAATTAAAAAAGAAAGGAGTTAACCTGTTGGTTATCTTTATAAATGTTCTATCAGTATCCATTAGCTTATAATTTTGTGTCGAATAGCCAACCTCAAAAGCCCCGTTTTAGTATGCACCCCTACGGCTCTAAACAAATTTGCTTTATGAAAATCCAGGGTTTTATGAGATACTCCCAAAGCCGCTGCAATAGCCTTGTCGGGCAAATCGCCTATAAGGTCTATGATAACCAACTGCCGGGGAGTTAGGCTATAATTGCCTATGCGAATGTTCTTTGAATTCCACAAAAGGCTTGGGCAATCCCTTTTGTCACGAAAGTTTTCAGAAGGCGAAAGCTTGTCATTCATAATATCCGGAGTAGCATCCAGCTCTCCATACATATAATAGGTGTATAGCTCCACTTGCCTGTGCTGGTCGTCTGTAACTCCGGAAAGAAACTCAACCGCTTTATGATCTTTTAGGTAAGCTTCTTTTAAAAGTTCATAATACCTGGCAGGCAAATCTGTAAAGTAGTGGTTGCTCCCGTTTTGAAGCCAAAGCACATGCTTTGTTTTTCTTACGCCCACAAACTCTATATTAGAATCGTTAGGCATTACCCCTGCAATTTGGGGGTGCTTGTTAAAAGTTGTAATTTTGCTCGTGTTAATCATCGCTTAAAATTTTAGTGATTAATAATATTTAAGAGTCCGTAGTTGCCGCTACGGATTTTTTTGTTAGTATTTCCTCTCTGAGTTCCAAATTTTTTAATTTTCTCTCAACAGCACTAAATATTGCTTCTTCAATAATGTCATGATGCTTTCCATTCATTACATTGATTATCATTGTAGAAGAATGCTCTTCACCATTTTTATTAAGAATATTGGCTAATTTCAACTCCTCCTTAATTGCAGCAACATAGTGGCCGCCCAATATCTTCTTAATCTGTTTTTTTTGCTTTATAGTAATCATAGAAAGACCCTATTTGTTTATTTAATAAATGGTGCTATCTTGGTGACGATTTAATGATGCTAAGATAGAGAAAAAAGTTTCGATTTTGCAAATTAATGGTGAAAAAAGTTTCTAACATAAAAGAAAGGATAAGAAAAATAGCTGAAAACACTGGGCTTACAAAAGAAGTCTTTTTTAGAAAAATTGGTGCCACCTCGGCTAATTTTAGAGGAAAAAAGTTAGAAACTGGTGTTAATTCCGAGTTGATAGAGAAAATAGTTTCGCTTTATCCTAACATAAACTTGCATTGGTTGTTAACCGGAGTAGGGGATATGGAGCAGCAAACTTTAAATGAGCCATCTGAAACATATTTAAATTCATACATAAACCCTATTCCGTTAATTCCTATTGATGCTGTTGCCGGCCTGGGTAATGGTGAAATTCAGATTCAACAGGAAGACATTATTGACAATTATATTATTCCCGAGTTTCACAGAAAGGGAGTTGAATATATCATTAGGGTGGGGGGAAATAGTATGTCTCCAACTTATGATAGCGGAAACCTGATTGGATGCAAAACAATAAACGACCGGAGTTTTTTTCAATGGGGAAGGGTTTATGTTTTAGATACAGACCAGGGAGTAATGGTAAAACGGTTGTTTCCTGTTAAAGATCGTGATGATGTTGTGGAGTGCCGTTCGGATAATAAAGAAAACTATCCTCCTTTTATTATCAATAAAGATTCAATTTATAAAATAGCCATTGTTGTAGGCGCTCTTAAGATAGAATAAATTATGAGAAACATGCATAAGTTATTTGGATTTGCATTTTTACTGATATCAAGTTTTAGTTTTGCCCAATTCAAAATTGATTCATTAAATGGAAACGTAAAGTTTATAAAGGTTTACACAGTAGCAGATACTTCTAAAAAAGCTATATACCAAAAATGTAAAGAGTGGGTAGCAATTAACTTTAAAGATTCCAACTCCGTAATAAAATTAGATACCAAAGATAAAATTTTAGTAAAAGGACTGTTTGACATTAATTACATAAGCAACGGCTACCCCATAACCTCAAATGTTGATTTTGTGATGTCTGTTTCTTTTAAAGATGGTAGATATAAATTACAAATGGATAATTTTATTATTGTTAACAATGTTAATGGACAGATAGTTAAAACCCCAATAAATAACTATAATCCCTCCATGTCGTATGAAGAATACAAAGAACGTCTCTTGAAACAAGCGGAGGAACAAACAGACGAGTTTATCAAAAAAGCAACCTACAAAATACTTCAAAATGAAAAACAATTAAGAAAATCCTATGATGAAACAGTAGAGGTTAGCAAAAATATATTAGGGGAAGTAAAAACTGAAATTGAGAATACATTTGTTTCTCTAAACAATTATGTAAACAAAAATTCAGATGATGAAGATTGGTAGTATTAAATTAACTTTTAAGCTAACTGACACCAAAAATAAAGGGCTGTCTGCTGATATATATAAACTATTAAAATGCGACAACTTCCCAAAAACTTCCCAAAAGAGAATTAAAAGTATTGATTATCAGTACAATAAATATGTAAAATGAATCCTGCCGAGGTCACAAAATAAATAATTTAATCAGAAAAACGCCGAGATTACTCGAGCGTTTTTTCATTTTAAAAAGTTATCCCTTCCTATTAATTTTTTAAATTCAGTATCTTTCCACATCAAAAAATCCTTTGCTAAAGTTCATGAAATATCTATTTCTCTTTTTTCTTATTTTCTTATCTATAAATTGTAAAAACAAAACAACTACAACAGAAAATAATCCTTCGATTTCTAAAGAAGTTGTCAGCAGTGACCATACAGACATTATTTTTGACCCTTCACTAACTCCAGATGAATGGATTTACACAATATGGCTCAATCAATTTGGGGAACACCCTGAGGAACTATTAGGTTTTGTAAACCTTGCATCACTAGGTGAGGATGCATACGAATTGTTTTTTGTTATTAAAAACATTGAAAAAACCAGCTATTATACGCTCATCAGAAATGACAGTGGCACTTATGATCTAAGCGAAATCCCAACCGCTGCCAATTCATGGATCAATACTTATGGGCAATCTTCATTTGCTAACGTGTATATATATGAGTTAATTGAGAAAGATATAAATTTTGATGGTATCAAAGAACTTTTGGTAGCCACTGAAATAAACGGTATGACAGAGGCTGCTGATGGCATGCGCCCTTTTAAAAAAGTTCAATTTGATGTGTTTTCGGTAGCACAGAACAAGGTTACACATAACGAAGCTTTGACTACTGAGTTTAATGAGATAAATGGCGTGAAAATCAATGAGGATTCAAACCTGAGTGTTCATGAGTTCTTGAGTCAAAAATATTATATGCCTATCAGTACTGATTATGAACAAGAAAAAATAGAAATGCTTTTGAACGATATGGATGTTCTTACACAAAACATGAACAATCTTGAAAATGAATTTCAACCCGTACGGAAAAAAAGTGATGGAAAATTCGTTGTTGATTTAGGATTGAATTTTTATGAGTGCTATTTTATCCCTCATAAAAACAACTTTGAAATATATGAATTGGATTCATATGACTATCCTATTTTTTACCGTTCTGATCATGGAATTGAGGTCTCCCGTATTCTCAATATTAAAGTTGAAGGTGTACAGGTTGCAATAAACCTAGAGAAAATTTATCATCAAGATGAACATACAAATGCATACGATACAGAACCAGAACCTTCTTTTTATTTATATTTCCAACATATTGCCGGCAAATGGGTTTTACAGTATGAAAAAAACTATTTGATGATGAAAAAAGATTCTGAGAGTTTGATGGTCATTGACTCTAATGAAGGGCAATAATTATTATTTATGCAAGTTTATTATACTCTATAAACAGATTTATAATTGGAATACAAACTAATGAAATATTTATTTTTTGTCCTTTCGGTAATCTCATATGCTTCAATCTATTCACAAGAACTCATTAAGCTCTCTGAAAATAATCTACAATTTAGAACTCCGAAAACAATAATGGCCTACGATACCGGGGAAGAAAATGTATATGGTTATGAAAATGATTTTTACTCAGTGGATATTGAGGCGATCCCTTTTCATGAATCGTCTGAAGAGTTTATAGCTGATATTAGGTACGCTGCTTATGAAGTTGCCGCCCTCATGGGAATTAATAATATACAGGAAGGTGGTTTTATCCCTAGTATAGCAAATGGGTTTTATATTATAGGTGAAGACATTGATATAGATGGCAGTAACTATCCTATTATTGTTTTAGTTATTATGGACATCTCTAAAAAGATTGCTTATGAGATTACCATCGATTGCTACGATAAAAATATTGATACTGGTATTGCAATTGTCCAAAGCTTCCAATTCTATTGAAAATTACTTTAAAAAAATTCATCCCTAATACGAAGGTTCTTATCCCTAAATAGTTATCATATTGCATTCCTTATTTCTTTTCATCCGATTTTTGAAAAAATTTAATTCATCAAATCATGAAAAGCTTCTTTTTTAAATCCAACAAATACAAAAACAACATCTTAGGACTATTCATCATAGTACTTTTCAATTTCTATGCGACAGAAGTAACTGCTCAAAAAGAAGAGGTTAAAGTTATCTTGGAAAGCTTTGTAGAAAGTTATAAGACAGACCCTATGGCACTTACTGCAACATTCGGTATCCAAATTGGAGATGATTGGTGGCACGTAAAAGCGAAGAGAAAATAGGAGATTTATCTTTATAAAGATCTTAAAAAGTATTCATTTATTTTTCGGCTTTCTTCTTAACTCTCTCATAAGCCCATACTACCATCAAAAGCATTAATAAATTATAAATACTATCTTCAATCGGGATGGTAAACACTCGAAGGCCTATAAACTCTTCCGGATTATAATTAACCACCGCTTCTGAAGTATGACCGCCTGTAAGCACACCATTCACTAATAAAAATGGGAACCATATAATGAGGTACATCAATAAAAACCTGCCTTTCCATAGAGGGTTTTTATAGATGAAAAATAATAGTACAATTGCTGTAGCTATAGATGTAACGAATGTATATAACTGTTGATGGTAAACAGATGCCAAAAGAATCAAAAAACTACTTAGCAATAAAAAAAATGGACGAGCTGCTTTATTTAAAAAGTCTTTTTTTATGGTATAGTTCAGAACTTCATAAACAAAAACACAGCAAAAAGGGATAATAATAAAAAATAGCCATTCCTCTATGGGCAACAAAAAGAATTTATAACCAGAGATATACTTGTCATTAAACCACCAAACACCTTCATGTGTAAACCATACATCCCAGGGGATAAAAATGGCCATCATAAACACAATGGCAGTGAACAATGGTTTCCATTTTTTATAAAAGGATATTCTGTGTTCAAAGCTTTGAATCAAAGGGCCTGCTAAAGAAGCTAGCAACAATCCCAAGTACAGGTATTTGCTCTCTAAAAAACCGATAGTTTACTTTTTATGTTCCTTCATTTCGTTTGCAAAAAACCGCATTGGAACGAGTAACATCCCAAAACATTCCCCGTCTTCTTTTCCCAAGTGCTTGTGGTGCACTTTGTGTGCCCTTCGAATAGCGCGAAAATAGAAGTTATCTGTTTTCCGAAGCCATTTAAACCGTTGATGTATAAACACATCATGTACCAAAAAGTAACAAAATCCATAAACAGTGATGCCAACTCCTACAGGCAGCACATAAGCAACTCCAAAAAGAGTACCTAATAAAATGCATACCATCCCAGGAATGGCAAAAATGAGAAAAAATGCATCATTCTTTTCAAAAAAAGAGGTGTTGGTATGAGTGTGGTGATCCTCATGCAATAACCACAAAAACCCATGCATGATATATTTATGTGTAAACCAAGCTACAAATTCCATAAAGAAAAAAGTGGCTATAAAAATTAAAATAAACATGGTATTTATGTTTTTATATTTACTATTTAGTTAATTTACTTCAAATGCCTGTCTATTGCTTCCAGATCCATACGTTGTTCATCAGACAAATACTTGCCTGCAATCAGGTTATTTATAAACGTATGTTTCCATTGTATTGTTATTTCTCGGTCATCTATATGTTCCATAAAAAATTGAATGTCTTCCGATATATTTTTATGATATCCTAATATAGGAGGCACATTTAATTGCACTAATAATCTAAGATAGCGGAGCTCTATATTTCCAGAATCCATTGAAATAGCCTTTTCAATCTTTAATTTTCCCCGCTTAAAATGATTTAACTTGGCAGTAGGGAAAAAAACATGTTTCGCTAACATAGCCTCACTTACCCCTTTATACCCCATAGTAACAAAATCATCCGAATCTGAATTTAGAGAGACTATCGCCTCAAGTTTTTCTTCCGAAGACATCCCTTGATGAAAAAGTGTCCGGACATCCTCTTTTTTAATAGTATAGCTGTTCATGAGCAGTACACCAATGATAGTATAATATAGGGCTGATTTCATACAAGGTTGAGCTTTATATTGAAGTAAGATTTGACTAAAAGGCTTAATTTAATAGGGTTACTTACCCGAATGCGTGAATCCATAATATGCTCTGTTGGGGTTCTTTTTAGTTTATGGAGCAATTTCTTATAATATATAAATGCTGTATATACGCCAAATTTAGAGCTTTTTGGCAACTTTACGATTCCTTTATAGGCTTCTCTAAAATCTTCTTCAATTTCAGCTATAATTACCTGTTTTGACTCAAAGCTCAAATTATTCAAGTCTACATTCGGAAAATAGCTTCTGTTTAATATTTCAATATCACTTTTAAGATCCCTCAAAAAGTTTACTTTTTGAAATGCCGAACCCAAACGCATAGCACTCTCTTTTAATGCTTCATATTTTTCAGCATCGCCATTTACAAAAACTTTTAAACACATCAAGCCTACTACATCTGCAGAACCGTAAATATAGGTTTCATAATCTGACCTGTTTACATAATCTCCTTGAACTAAATCCATTCGCATGCTCTTTAGAAAAGCATCCACCAAATGACGGTCAATATGGTATTCTTTTACAGTTTGTTGAAACGAATTGAGAATCGGGTTCAAACTAATGCCCATTTCCAATGCTTCATAAAAATCCTCTTCAAATTTGTCAAGTAAATATTTCTTGTCCCATTCGTGAAAGGTGTCTACAATTTCATCTGCAAAACGGACAAATCCATATATATTATGAATAGCTTGGCGTATTGATGGTGCCAGCATACGAACTGCTAATGAGAACGATGTGCTATAGGTAGCGGTTACTTTTTTGCTACATGCATGTGATATTTTATTATACAACGGATCCATATGCTTTAATATTGGTTTCTTGTTTAATTATCAGCTCTGCGGTTATTTTTCCTGATATCAATGCAGGAGGAACTCCCGGACCGGGAACAGTAAGTTGCCCTGTGAAAAATAAATTCTTCACCTTTTTACTTTTAATCTTAGGCCTTAGAAAGGCTGTTTGCCTTAATGTATTTGCCATACCATATGCATTACCTTTATATGAGTTATAATCCCGCTTAAAATCGGTAACGCAATAGGACTCTTTAAAAATAATATGTTCTTTTAATGACTGCTTTGTGTGTTTTTCCAATCGATTCATTACCATATCAAAATACATGGTACGCTTCTCTTCACTATCCGTTAAATCGGGTGCCAGTGGTATAAGAAAACATGCGCACTCTTTTCCTTCCGGAGCAACCATAGCATCTGTCATGCTAGGGAAACTTGTATAAAACAATGGATCAGATGGCCATTCAGGCGTGTCATATATTTCTTTGGCGTGGACATCAAAATCCTTATCAAAGAATAAATTATGGTGCTGTAAATTTTCTAGTTTTTTATCAAACCCTACATAATACAATAGCGCTGAAGGTGCAAAAGTTCTATTGTCCCAATATTTTTCTGAATATCCCCGTAAATTTTTAGGCAGTAAGGTTTCTGTATGATGATAATCTGCACCGCTCAACACTACATCAGTATATACTTCCTCTCCATTAACTTTTATCCCTACCGCTGTATTACCATCTACCAGTATTTCATCAATATTAGAATCTACTTCATACTTTACACCTAGTTCTTCTCCCAGCGCATGCATGGCTTTTACCACTTCGTACATGCCCCCTATAGGATACCATGTTCCCAGCACTAAATCAGCATAATTCATGAAGTTGTAAAAAGCAGGGGTATCTTGTGGTTTAGCACCTAAGAACAATACCGGAAACTCTAATATTTTTATCAGCCGTTTACTTTTAAAACGCCTTCGTACCTCTCTTCGGATGTTAGTAAAAAACTGTCCAACATTCACAATTGTTTTGGGCGTAATGAGCTCAACAGGAGACACTCCAGGTTTATATACAAGGTCCTTTATAGCTACTTCGTAGTTATAATGTGCTTCTTTTATAAAAGAAGTTAATTTTTTAGCACTTCCCTTCTCTTCTTTTTCAAAAAGGGCAGTAATAGCCTCTATAGAATCAGGGATTTCGATAGGAGCTCCTTCATCAAAAAAAACTTTATAAGCAGGATTTAATCTAACTAGGTGATAATAGTCTTTGGGCGATTTTCCGAAATCGTTAAAAAACCGCTCGAAAACATCAGGCATCCAATACCAACTAGGACCCATATCAAACCGAAATCCTTCTTTTTCTAATATTCTAGCACGTCCTCCCAGGGTTTTGTTTTTCTCATAAACAGTTATTTCATTACCCTTTTTGGCAAGATAACATGCAGCAGCGAGTGAAGAAAACCCAGACCCTATGATTGCTATTTTTTTCATTTTGTTTAAACAAATTAAATGTAATTTAAACGAATAAGCAATTTTTTATACTTTATTTAGCAAATCCTGTATAGCATTAAATTTGGTGATATACTTCCAATCGGGGGGCATAACAATGTTTTCTGTTTTTCTTCCCAATATCCAAAGCTCATTATTGGCAGGCAACAGAAGCTCCTCATTCATTTCTTTTAAATATACTAAAATATCCTCTAATATGGGCTGAACAGTAAAATAACTTATAAAACATATTCTTTTATGGCTATCTTGCACAGTCTTCAAATTGTCTATAGGCACACTTGGCCCTAAATAGATAGAGCGATATCCTTTTACCAATAATTCATAATGAATGTATAACAGTCCTAGTTCATGTGTTTCATTTACGGGAAGATATAGCACATATGTTTTGTCGGTATGCACAGGAGCTATTTTTTGCGCCCTTTCAATATTCACATGTAGTTTTTGCATGATAAGGTTCGTGATGAACCGCTCATGAGCAGGAATAATAGCGTCTGACTGCCATTGCAACCCTATATTGTGTAAAATTGGAACGAACACCTCCAGAAAAACAGTCCTGAAAGAAGTATCTGCTACTAATTGATTGTAGGTCTGCTCAAAAAGGGACTGATCAAAATTGAGCATTGCCATCTTAAGCAACGCAACCGAATGATCAGGGTTCTCATTTTTTGACACGTGCTCTCTAACCTTGGATTGCAACTCATGCTTATCATATTTTGCAATCTTTGAGATTTTAACCCCTGCATTATACAAAAGTGTCACGTTTAAAAGTTTTTGCAAGCTTTTAACGTCATAGTACCTGATATTTGAATCCGTTCTGCTTGGAGTAAGTATATTGTACCGTTTTTCCCATATCCGGATCGTATGTGCTTTTATGCCGGAAAGGTTTTCTAAGTCTTTTATAGAGAATTTCGTGATTATATTGTTCAAAATAATTTAAATAATATTAAACAAATATAATTATTTTGATTTAATTTATAGAATCAAGATATCGAGAAAGTATTTGATCAATACTTTTTATAGATTTTTTTGTCCAGTCCAATTGTTTTTCAAATTGTTCTGTTTCAGAAAGCTGCCAATCTATGTCCGACTTTCTTAGTTTTACAGTCAATGTATGCAAGATAACTGCTACGCAAACGGATATGTTAAGACTTTCTGTAAATCCGACCATTGGTATTTTTAAAAACCCATCGGCTGTTTTGATAATTTCTTTAGATAATCCTTCCTTTTCTGTCCCGAAGAAAAAAGCACTTCTTTCAGTTTCATCAAAATCATCCAACATGCAGAAATCTGTATGGGGAGTTGTTGCAATAATTTGATAATCCTTTTCTTTTAAAGAAGCAATACAATCAGCTGTTGATGGATATCTATAGACGTCTACCCATTGTTGAGCTCCCATGGCTATGTTTTTGTCCAAACGCTTTCCATACCGGGCTTCTACAATATGCACATCCTGAATACCAAAAACATCACAACTTCTAATAACAGCACTCGTGTTGTGTAGTTGATATACATCTTCCATAGCTACTGTAAAATGACGTGTCCTTTGTGAAAGAACATCTACAAATTTTTGCTTACGTCCTTCTGTAATAAAATCTTCCAGGTATGTTAACAGCTTCTTATCGTCCATTTAAAAGCTTCATTTATTCAAAGATAGACGTTATCTTGCGTTTGCAAAAACGTATTTATGGAACATGTCGTAGTACTTAGTGGAGCCGGAATCAGTGCTGAGAGTGGCCTTAAAACTTTTAGGGATGCCGATGGATTATGGGAAGGACATGATATTATGGAGGTAGCTTCTCCTATAGGTTGGCAAAAAAATCCCGAATTGGTACTCGATTTTTACAATCAACGAAGGCGACAGTTATTAAAAGTTACTCCTAATAAGGCACATACTGCCTTGGCGCAGCTCCAAGAACAATACAACGTAACCGTCATTACACAAAATGTAGATGATCTGCATGAGCGTGCAGGGAGCAATCATGTGCTACACTTACACGGGGAACTACTGAAAGCCAGAAGTTCCTATAATGAAAGCTTAATTTATGAATGGCAGAAAGATATTTGCTTAGGGGATGTATGCGAACAAAACCATCAATTGCGACCGCACATTGTATGGTTTGGAGAAGCGGTGCCCATGCTAGAAGTGGCTGCCGAGATAGTTGAAAAAGCTTCTGTTTTAATTATTGTGGGCACTTCCATGCAGGTATACCCTGCTGCCAGTTTAGTACATTATACCAAAAATGACATCCCTATTTATTTTGTAGACCCTAAGCCTTCAGTAAATGAGCAAGATTTTCCTAACCTTCACATTATTCCTGACGTAGCTACCAAAGGCGTCCCAAAAGCTATTGCACATCTATCTGATAAATAAAACGAAGGTTGGCAGCCCAATCTGTAAGTGCTTTTATTTGCACATCGGTCAGTTTAGACTCTTGGTGCATCCATAGATATGAACTCAAAGGCATTTCATGTACTTTTACCTCCTCAATCAATTCTTCCATTTTATGTGCTTTTCTTTTGGGTGAATAGGTTCCCCATTCTGAAAAGTTCAAATGTTTTTTACCGTCCTTAACATGATCGGCTAACCAATAAGAAACCGGGGCAATATTGTTGTACCAAGGATAATTGGTATGATTGGAGTGGCAATCATAACAAGAAGTTCTTAATATAGACTGGATATTAGCCGGTGGCTTTGTACTTATAATGATATCTGTTGCCGGCATCACATCACTTATGTTTTTTTCCGGACGGATGAATTGCATCCCGATAAAAACTATTAATAATCCGATCAATACTTTTTTAATAACCTGCATCTCTTTAAATTTAATACGCTAAAAATACTAAAAAAGAATGACCGTTGCAGCGTTTTACAAAGAGCTTGAATCTTTAAAAGCTTATCGGGAAACAAGACTAAGGCTTGCCAATACTGTTCTTAATAATAGCGCACTGTTTGCTCCTTTATTAGATAAATGTTATGATTTTGATGACCCTATCTCCAGCAGGGCATGCTGGATATTGGAGTTTGTATGCAATGAGGGGTTGGACTGGCTAATTCCTTGTCTCGACACGTTTACCAAAAACCTTGTTTCTTTCAAATTGGACTCTTCCATACGCCCTATGGCAAAAATCTGTCAAATGCTCATCAAAAGTTATTTTAGTAAAACTCCTTCTATGTTAAAGCAACGATTGACAGAAAAACACCTAGAAAAAATCACCGAAGCATGTTTCGATTGGCTTATCAATGACGAAAAAGTAGCTGCTAAAGCCTACTCCATTTATGCTTTATACGAATTGGGCAAAAAATATGATTGGATCCATCCCGAACTACAAATTGTACTCGAACAAAATATAACGGAGCATTCACCTGCTTACAAAACCGCTGCAAAAAAAGTATTGAAACAGCTTGTTAAATAATCCATTACCACCTTTCCTTTTTAATTATAGATACGGTATCTTTGAGGTTTTTAAAACACGGTACGATGTCACTCACTACGTTAAATGCCATTTCTCCAATTGATGGGCGTTATAGAAACAAAACACAATCACTTGCTGCTTATTTTTCGGAAGAAGCGCTTATAAAATATCGTGTCCGTGTAGAAGTAGAATACTTTATCGCTTTGTGCCAAGTTCCCTTACCACAACTGGAAACATTTGACACCAACTTGTTTGAAGGTTTAAGGGCTTTGTACCTGCATTTCACTACAGAAGATGCCCTAGTCATTAAAGAAATTGAAAAAACAACCAATCACGATGTAAAAGCGGTAGAGTATTTTATAAAAGACAAGTTTGATGCTTTAAACATCCCTAAATATAAAGAGTTTATCCACTTTGGACTTACCTCACAAGACATTAATAACACAGCGGTTCCATTATCGCTAAAAGAAAGTATCCAACAGGTGTACCTTCCTGCGTTGGACACACTTATCGAAAAGTTAAAAATACTGGCTGTAAATTGGACAACTGTCCCTATGCTTGCAAGAACACATGGCCAACCTGCTTCGCCCACCCGGTTAGGAAAGGAGTTAGAAGTTTTTGTAACGCGTATTGAAGAGCAATTGAAATTACTGCAACAAATTCCATATGCGGCAAAATTCGGCGGGGCTACCGGAAATTTTAATGCCCATAAAGTAGCCTATCCTTCTGTATATTGGCGAATGTTTGGAAAACAATTCGTAGAAGAACAATTAGGTTTGCATCATTCTTTCCCTACCACACAAATTGAGCATTATGATCATTTAGCAGCCATTTTTGATACCATGAAACGTATCAATACAATTCTTATTGACCTTGATCGTGATTTTTGGACCTATATTTCCATGGATTATTTCAAGCAAAAAATCAAAAAGGGTGAAGTAGGCTCCTCGGCAATGCCCCATAAAGTAAACCCTATCGATTTTGAAAACTCGGAAGGTAACTTAGGAATTGCCAATGCTATTTTTGAACATTTATCAGCGAAACTCCCTGTTTCTCGATTGCAACGTGATTTGACAGATAGTACGGTATTACGAAACATTGGTGTGCCTATCGGTCATTCTATAATTGGTTTCGAAGCTACACTTAAAGGTTTAAATAAGTTATTACTAAACGAACCCCAAATTCAAAAGGACCTGGAAAATAATTGGGCCGTAGTAGCTGAAGCCATCCAGACAATTTTGCGAAGGGAAGGCTATCCGGAACCATACGAGGCTTTAAAAGGGCTTACCCGGACGAATGAAAAAATCACCAAACAATCTATTGCTGCTTTCATTGATACACTGGAAGTTTCTGATGCTGTAAGGATGGAGCTTAAAAACATTACCCCAAGCAATTATACTGGAGTATAAATAAAAACGCTGCTCCATATGGAGCAGCGTTTTGCCATTCTTTCCGTATATCATTTTTACATTCCGAGAAAACCTTTTATCTCATTTAACCCTTCTCCATCTACATTTGCCTTGTCTAATGCTTGTACTAAGGCAACAATATTTTCAGGTTTCATTTTATTGCCCAATACCCTCACTACTGCAAAGCCATATTGATTATCGCTCCCATAAACAATTACCTCATCAATAGCATCTTCTTTTCCAAGATATTTTACCGTTGCTTTAGCAGTTCCGCTATTGAACTTCATTAAATCCTGATACTTTGGGTTTTTAAGGATTTCTTTGATTTTTGTTTTTTCTGCTTCATAATCAGCTTTGTTATCCTCTTGAACCCTAAAAGCAAGAATATTCATTTTTTTAATAGACTCGTAGGCTTCTTTTTGACCTTCATTAAGATCAACTTCTGAAAGATTTAGCAAACTGGCCGGAACATCAATGACCAAGAAATCTTTGTCTTCTGAATTTTCCACAAAATACTCCTGAAGGCTCTGTCCGCCATTACAAGAAGTCAAAAACAGTGCCGCAATCAGTACACTGAAAAAATACGCTAATGATTTCATCTTTAATACTTTTTAGGTTAGGAAAATGTTTGCCATGTACATGGCAAACATTTTTCATTTTAAGGTTTATTTATTGCTTTTATCAACCTTCTCAAGGTCAGAAGGTAGGTTCATTTTCTTCGTAAGGGTGCTTATTTTATTCAGGTCTATATCACCTGTAAGCGTAAGCAGCACTGTTTCTATTTTTCTGCCATTTGCTTCTACCTCTTTCATACCACTAACAAACATCAACAGTTCGCTTACATGGTCTTCATCTTTCCCCTCTTTGATATAGAACTTTACATTGGCCTCTTTGTCTTTCACCCTCATCAACTCTTGTAAAGAAGAGCCTTTCAAGTATTTATCTACTGTTTGTTGCATATCAGCTGCAACCGCTTTATTTTCTGTTATAAATACTTTAAGGTCTTTAAGGGATTTTACCATTTCCATGAATTCCTTTGCCTCAGGATCATCAGATTCTATTCTGGAAAACAATTTAAACATGTTCTGGTTTATCACCACGGTTGTTACATTGTCTGAGTCTTCAAATTTGTCAAAAATTGACTGGCTAAAAGACATAAGGGGTAAGACTACAGCTAATACTATTAAAACTATTTTTTTCATGATTTCTAAGATTTACTATTCGTTAATTAAGATTTTGTTTTTTGCATTTTCAAATTCACTTAAATAAGTTACTTTTTCAGCACCTCGGTTTAAGTTTTGGGCAATCAATTCAAAGGCTTTTTGAGTTTCCTCATAAGCATACATTGCCTGTTTTTGTTTTTGGTTTTCCGTACCAAAATAAACCCCAAGTGATAGAACGGCTACAGCTGCCACAGAAATCCACCGGTAATAAATGCTTCTTCGCGTAGTGTTTAATGGAACGTGTTTGGTATACTGTTCTTCCCTGGATATGGAAAAGTATTGGAACATTGGCTTGTACTCCTCCAAGTGAGGTGCTACCTCCTCTTGTGAAAAATAAGCCTCTAATTGCTGCTCTTCTGCTACAGTTGTTGTAGCTTCGAAATACTTCTCCAGTAATTTTTCTATTTTAACTAATTCCATAGTTGTGTTTTTTTATAAGTTCTTCTCTTACAGCTTTTCTGGCTCTTGACAAAGCTACTCTTATAGCCGTTGGGTTCATATCAAGCATATCGCTTATCTCTTCATACTCATACTGCTCTATATCTCTTAGTTGCAATACTAGTTTTTGTTGCTCAGGCAAAGATTTCATTATCTTGTTCATCCAACTAACACTGTCTTCTACCTCTAGTTGCCGTTGTAACGAAACATTACCATCTTCATAATTACTATGTACCAATTTTAAGTTTCCGGCCTGTTTAGACTTTAACCTATCTAAACAATAGTTCTTTGTCATGGTCATGGAAAATGCTTCTATATTTTTATAGCCTTCCATTTTATCTTTGTTTGCCCATAACTTTAAAAGAACTTCCTGTGTAGCATCCTCTGCTTCTTCACTAGACACTAACAACCTTTTAGCAAGACGGTACAACTTGTCTTTGAACGGCATTACAATATTTATAAAATCAACCTGTTGCATTTTCTGGTCGTTACTGTAACGTATTTATTTTTGTGTTACATAAGGAAGACGAAGCATCTCCAATTTTGTTACAAAAAATTTTAAATTAACAATAATCTCAGTAATTTAGTGTTTTTATTTTGCAATGATGATAAATATTCAAACCATGAAAAAACTGTTTTTTTTACTTTTTAGCTTCTTTCTTATAGTAAGCTGTAATGACAATGATGACAATGTATCAATAACCGACCCTAGAGGGGGTATCCCCGCTAACTTAGATGTTCAAGATTTTATATGGAAAGGATTGAATTTCTATTACTTCTGGCAGGGAGATGTCCCAAATTTGGCAGATGACCGTTTTGCTACAGAAGAAGAATATATTACTTATCTGAGTAACTTTTCAAATCCAGAATCTTTTTTTTCAGATGAACTATTATTTTCTGAAGACCGGTTTAGTTTCATTACTAGTGACTATAATGAACTACTTGATTCTCAACAGGGTGTTTTTAAATCCAATGGTGTAGAATTTGGCTTGGTTAAATTTTCAAACAGTGATGATGTTTTCGGATATGTCCGTTATATTGTCCCAGGTTCTGACGCTGCTACGAAAAATATTCAGAGGGGCGATATTTTTGTTGGTGTTGACGGACAAACATTAAACGTCAATAATTTCTCCGATTTATTGTTTGGGGAAAGTGATGTTTATACGCTAAATATGGCTGATATAGCAAACAATACTATTACTGCAAATAATCAAGAAGTTACTCTAACTAAAACAGAACTTACTGAAAACCCTGTTTTTATTAGTAAAACCATTGATATCAATGGAGCAAAAATTGGGTATCTTATGTACAATGGTTTTACCCGAACTTTTGATCAACAGTTAAATGATGCTTTTGGGCAATTTAAAGCTGATGGGATTACTGATCTGGTTTTAGATTTACGATATAACCCAGGCGGTTCAGTAAGTACTGCCATTGCTTTATCTAGTATGATTACTGGGCAGTTTAATGGAGATTTGTTCTCTAAAGAGCGCTGGAATTCGCGTTTACAAGCTATGCTAGGTGATCAAAACGTAAGTAATTTTTTTACAAATCAATTAGATGATGGCACCCCTATTAACAACCTTAACCTAAATAAAGTTTATGTTATCGCTTTAGGAAGTAGTGCTTCAGCGAGCGAATTAGTCATCAACGCATTAAATCCATACATTAATGTTATTCATATCGGAGAACGGACTCGTGGTAAAAATGAAGCATCTATTACATTGTTAGATGATTTTGGCAGGGGATCCCCTTTCCCGTATATTGACAGAACAATATCTAATCTAAATCCTAATCACACCTATGGCATGCAACCATTAGTATTACGCTCTGAAAATGCTGTTGGCTTCTTCGATTACACAGATGGACTTGTTCCGGATGTAGCGATCAGTGAAGATTTAGAAAACTTAGGTGTACTGGGAGAAACTAATGAACCCCTCCTATCAAGGGCTATTTTTGAAATAACAGGTGTTTTTGGAAAAACAGCACTAAGAGAACCCCTAATGCCAATAAAAGCTATGACAGACTCTAAAATGTTCTTGCCAACCAGAGACAATATGTATGTAGATTTAGAAAAGATGACTACACAAAATTAGCTTCTTGTAAAAATATTTTTCGCCCTCATTAATTAAGAAGCAACCCTAGACTGGGTTGCTTCTTACAGTTTTTATAAGAATTTTTGTGACTTTTTAACTTCTTACATTCAGAAAATATAGATATAAAATAGTAATTTTATAAGCTATGAGAGAGCATCTTCTAAAAAATGGTTTTCGATTTCAAAAGTATATTGCTCCTAAGCAAGACCCTTTCAACAAACTTTTTGACGTCTTTAAAGAGCTTATAACACACACATCAGGAGATGTAGAGGAAGCTATTAACTGGCTTAGAGAATTGGATGAGGAATATCAGCTCACTGATGAAAACTATACCATTGATGATTTTATTGAAGAACTCAAAAAAAGAGGATATTTGAAAGAAGAGCCAGATGAAGATGGTAATGGAACTGGAATAACTATTACTCCTAAAACAGAAAAAGCTATCCGGCAAATGGCTCTTGACCAGGTATTTGGAAAGTTAAAACGTAGCGGAGCAGGCAATCATATAACTAAATACACAGGACATAGTAATGAACAAACCGGAACTTTTCGCGAATATCAATATGGAGATAACCTACAGCAGATTTCAATAACTGAAAGCCTCAGAAATGCGCAAATCAATAATGGTATTGATGCTTTTGAATTGCACGAAAATGACCTTGTCGTAAATGAAACTACCTTCAATACGCAAATGAGCACAGTGCTTATGCTTGACATAAGCCATAGTATGATTTTGTACGGAGAAGACCGCATCACCCCTGCCAAAAAAGTAGCAATGGCATTGGCAGAACTCATTATAACCCGATATCCGAAAGATACCTTAGATATTTTAGTTTTCGGGGATGATGCCTGGCCCATTGCCATTGAAGACCTTCCTTATCTCAAAGTAGGGCCTTATCACACCAATACTGTAGCAGGGCTACAATTAGCCATGGATATGCTACGCAGAAAACGAAATACCAACAAACAAATTTTTATGATTACCGATGGTAAACCTAGTTGTATCCGTAAGAAAGATGGCTCTTACTACATGAATAGTGTTGGTCTAGATGATTATATTGTTGACAAATGTTATAATATGGCTCAACAAGCCCGAAAACTACACATTCCCATTACTACTTTTATGATTGCACAAGACCCTTATCTTAAGCGTTTTGTGGCAGAATTTACGAAGGCAAATCAAGGAAAAGCTTTTTATACCGGCATAAAAGGACTGGGTGAAATGATATTTGAAGATTATGAGCAAAACAGAAAAAAACACATACGAGGATATTAATTATGGACTATAAAAATATCACCACATTAGGCGCGTTAAAAGCATCCGGTTATAAAAGCTTAAAAATAAAAGATGAGCTCCGAAAAAATCTCCGTGAAAAACTCAAGAACAGAGAGCGTACGTTCGAGGGCATCTATGGTTATGAGCAAACAGTAATACCCGATTTGGAGCGTGCTATTCTTTCAGGCCATAACATCAATTTACTAGGACTAAGAGGGCAAGCAAAAACAAGACTTGCCCGATCGATGGTGAATTTATTAGATGAATGGATCCCGATAGTTGCTGAATCTGAGATTAATGACGATCCTTTTCTTCCCATTTCCCGACATGCAAAACAACTCATCAATGAAAAAGGAGACGAAACCCCTATTGAATGGTTACACCGAAAAGAACGGTTTGCTGAAAAGCTAGCGACCCCAGATGTAACGGTTGCTGACCTTATTGGAGATATAGACCCAATAAAAGCTGCTAATCTTAAATTGTCATATGCTGATGACAGGGTTATCCATTATGGAATGATCCCTAGGGCGAATAGGAGTATTTTTGTAATCAATGAGCTACCCGATTTACAAGCACGTATCCAGGTAGCTTTGTTTAATATTCTTCAGGAAGGTGATATACAAATAAGAAGCTTTAAACTACGAATGCCATTAGATATCCAATTTGTTTTCACTGCCAACCCAGAAGATTATACCAACAGAGGAAGTATTGTCACACCTCTCAAGGACCGCATTGGTTCGCAAATACTCACACATTATCCAGAAACAATTGAAATTGCTAAAAAAATTACTGAGCAGGAAGCCGCTATTGAAGAAAAGCAGAAAAAAGGTGTTTACATTCCTGAATTAGCAAAGGATTTATTGGAGCAAATTAGTTTTGAAGCACGAAAAAGTGACTATGTTGATCCTAAAAGTGGTGTGAGTGCACGAATGACAATTACTGCCCTGGAAAATTTAATCAGTGCCGCAGAACGACGGGCTTTAATAAATGGATCTGACACTACTTCCATCAGGTTTAGTGATTTTATGGGTATTATCCCTGCCATCACCGGTAAGGTAGAATTGGTTTATGAAGGTGAGCAGGAAGGAGCAGCTGCCATTGCAGAAATACTGATTGAAAATGCTGTAAAAACCCTTTTTTCAAATTATTTTCCAAGAATAGAAAAACTGGAAAAACAAAACGAAAAAGGGCCTTATCAAGATTTAATTGATTGGTTTTTTGAAGAAACAGGGTTTGAATTGTATGATGGCCTCTCTGAAAAAGAATATCAAAAGAAGTTAGACTCTATATCTCCTCTCAACCAGCTTATTGACAAATACCAACCCGATATATCTAAAAATGATTCTTTTTTTATGAAAGAATTCCTTCTTTGGGGATTAGTAGTGCATAAAAAGCTAAGTAAACACCGCATTGGAGAAGGATATCAGCTTAAAGATATATATGGCAGCTATATTCGAGGACTATAATTATCCCTCTAAGAACGCTCCTTTAACCTCTGGTAAAAATACCTCTGCCATCATACACCGGGCACTTCCCCCTCCACAGGTTTCTATCGTATCTAATGGACTATAAATCAACTCACCATGTTTTTTTAGCCTATTGAGCTGCTTAGTTGTTAAGCTTTCATATGCTGCAGTGCTCATCACAATATATTTTTCCCCCTGAATATTTACAACTTGAAGCATATTACCTGCAAAATGATGCATCTGCAATTCGGTAATAGAAATGACCTCTTTTTTGTCTTCTTTAAGATGTGCTATTACATTTTTCTGCTCTTTCTTATCATCTATACTATCAAGACAAATTATAGAAAAAGTTTCTCCTAGACACATCATCACATTCGTATGGTAAATAGGCTTACGTTCATTTTCTACGGTCTGGTATGCGGTAAAGACAACCGGAGTATATTCAAAGTCTTCACAAAATTCAATAAAAAGCGCTTCGTCTGCACGCTCAGAAAGCGCACAATAGGCCTTTCTGTTTATCCTGTCTAAAATAATACTGCCCGTGCCCTCCAGGAATATATTCTCCTCTTCAGCAGTAGTATAATCAACGATATGTTCTATATGAAACCCTCTTTTTTCTACTGCCTTTAAAATTGCCTCGCTTCGTTCTAACCTCCGGTTTTCTGCAAACATTGGATAAAGGACGGCTGTGCCATCTTCATGGAAAGAAATCCAGTTATTGGGAAAAATGGAATCGGGCGTATCAGGCTCTTTAGTGTCTTGTACAACAATGACATTGATCCCTGCTTTTTTAAGCTTTTCCACAAAAGCATCAAATTCTTCCTGCGCCCGAAAATTGATTTCTTGGTTTTTTATGGTTAAGTCCTCTTGAAAATAATTATTAACAGCCGTTTGTTCGTTCATCCTGAAGGCAACAGGACGGATCATTAGAATAGTATTAGTTATCTGATTCATTGTTTTAAAATCTCAATACAATTAATGTATAAAATTAGTAAATTTAAATCCGGTAAATTTTATGTTTTTTTGTAAAAACATTGGTTTTGATATATGAAACAAAAGACACTAATCATAGTAAAAAAGTTCTTGAAACTAGCTAAGGGTTACTTGAGTTCCCTAAAACATATTATCAAAAAAGACAAGGACACAACCATTACAAATGTTTTATCTATTATAGCTGCGATTATTTTATTACAAACATTGTATTTTAAGTTCACTGCACACCCGGATAGTGTGTATGTTTTCACCCTTTTGGGGCTTGAACCATATGGCCGTGTAGGATTAGGGATTATTGAACTTATTACAGCTGGAATGCTCATATATCCAAAAACTACTACCTATGGTAGTATTATAGGGGTTGTGATATTATCCGGGGCTATAGCATCACACTTAACAGTTCTGGGCATTGTTGTTAGAGATGACCATGGCATACTATTTGTTTTAGCTTTGATTGCTTTTATATGCTGTGTAGCTATTTTATGGATAAAAAGACAAGAAGTATTAAATATAATTGCTATCCTACTAAACAAAAAATAATTATTCATTATGAAAACACCCATATTTATCAGACTTAACATGTGGCAAAAAATATTGTTGGTTATTTTTACTTGCTTCCTTATTTCAACTTCAAGCAATGCACAAAAGTCAAAATATATGCCTGAAATTGTAAAAAATTTATATTTAGGCATGTCGAAAGATAGAGCCTTAAAAAAGCGGCCAAATGCTAAGATTTCCAATAAAGAATCTTTCAGGGAAGTCTATTTGGAAAACATCAATGATGAAGAAATCGAATACATTGTATATTACTTTGATGATAAGGCTCCAAATGTGCTTTATGAAGTTATTATCAATTACACATCTCCTAAGTACCGCAATACTGAAGCAGCAAAATATTTAGGCCCTGTTAATTATAAAGAGAAAGAATGGCTTTTTCACAGCGATGATGGTTTTAAAATTAACTGTTGGACTTATAAAAACAAGCTGATTATAGCCGGAATGATAAAGGGTACTGAATGGGAGGAAGAGTAAGGTTTAACCTTCCCTGATCAATGGCATGGTAGAGCAACGAAGCAACCCCCCTTGCTTGGATATTTCGGAATAAGGGACTTTCTCTACTGTAAATCCATTATTCCTTAGCCAATTATTTAAGCGTGTAAACTTTTGTTCTGAAATAACAACGTTTGGGGTTATGGAAAACACATTACAAAACATACGTGCCATCTCATCTGCTGTAATCTCAAACATATTTTCTTTTCCAAAATAATTATATAGCCATTCATAGTCTTCCTCAAGCAGAAAGCCAGCTTTACATATAATCGCTTTATCTTTTCCTATCGGCTGAAAGCAACAATCCAGATGCAATGCATTCTCCTTGGGGTTTGTATTTGATTTTCTGAGTTCAAATGATTTTACTTTTTTTTCAGGGAAAAGCTCTTGCAAAAAATGGACTGCGGCTTTGTTTGTCCGGGCTGTTATATAACTAGGGTAATCAACTCCGGTATAAGTCCCCACAAAAATATAATTGTTCCAAGGCATTACATCCCCTCCTTCTACATGTACATTTTTAGGAGGTTTTATTACTTTATCAGGGCTTATTTCATCAATGATATATTGAATAGCTTTAAGTTCCTGATCCCTGTCAGGTAGTATGTTGGATTTTATAAAAAAATCATCAATTACAAATGCAATGTCCCTTGCAAATATCTGATTACAGTCTTTTATTATTTCAGGCCGAAATACCTTGATGTTATATTTTTTAAAAACATTCTCTAATACTGCCATCTCCTTTACCATATCTTTTTCAACAGGGTATGTTCCTGCCATGATATGCTCAAGCGATGTCGGGTCATAAGCATCTTCAGCTTTTGGCGTCGGGCCATTGCTTATAGCTGTGCCTAAAACTACTGCTTTAAGAGGCGCTATTTCATTTTTTACATTAAGCTGTAACATCATTAAATATTAAAAAGCAACCTGAAGGTTGCTTTTTAAGAATCAAATTAATTTTATTATCTATTTTTTAAGGCTTTAAAAGGTCTTAAATTTGCACCGATATATACTTGCCTTGGTCGACCGATAGGCTCATTTCGCAATCGCATTTCACGCCATTGTGCAATCCATCCGGGCAATCTCCCTAAAGCAAACATTACCGTGAACATTTCTGTTGGTATTCCCAGTGCGCGGTATATGATCCCTGAGTAAAAATCAACATTCGGATATAACTTTCTGTCCACGAAATACGGATCTTCTAATGCCTCTTTCTCTAATCCTTTAGCAATATCCAATACAGGATCATCTATTCCTAAATCTCCTAATACTTCGTCTGCGGATTTTTTAATAATCCTGGCACGAGGGTCAAAATTTTTATACACCCGATGTCCAAACCCCATCAAACGGAATGGATCATTTTTATCTTTGGCTTTGGCCATGTATTTTTTGGTATCCCCTCCATCTTCTTTAATAGCTTCCAACATTTCTATTACTGCTTGATTGGCACCACCATGTAATGGCCCCCATAATGCTGAAATCCCGGCAGAAAGTGAGGTAAAAAGCCCTGCATGCGATGAACCCACAATGCGAACCGTTGATGTGGAGCAGTTTTGCTCATGATCAGCATGAAGAATGAGCAGCTTATCCAATGCATCAACCATAATAGGATTCTTTTTGTAATCTCTATTAGGCTTTTTGAACATCATTTTTACAATGTTCTCCACATATCCTAGAGAATCATCACCATAATCAAGGGGCAAACCTTCTCTTTTACGTAAAGTCCATGCTACCAATACAGGGAATTTACCTAGTATCCTTACAATCGACTTATACATGGCTTCCTCTGAGCTCACATTAACTGAAGAAGGGTTAAATGCAATTAATGCACTGGTTAACGATGATAGTACACCCATTGGATGTGCTGCTTTTGGAAATCCATCCAATATTTTTTTAACGTCTTCATCTACATGGGATTCTGCTTTAATATCTGTGTCAAATTTTTCTAACTGTTCTTTCGTAGGTAATTCTCCAAATATCAATAAATAAGCTACTTCTAGAAAGTCTGCTTTTTCAGCCAATTCTTCTATAGAATATCCTCGATATCTCAAGATACCTTTCTCTCCATCTAAAAAAGTAATAGCACTTTCGCAAGATCCGGTATTTTTATAACCTGGGTCTAGCGTTATCATTCCTGTAGTTGAACGAAGTGTTTTTATATCAATTGCTAATTCTTTTTCTGTTCCTTCTATAACAGGAAAATCAAATTTTCTCCCTTTGTATTCTAACGTAGCTTTATCTGACATTTTTTGTATCGTGATTTTTGTTTTAGAACTTATCTTTAAAGTGTTGCGAATTTACAAAATAAACTGTTAAAATTGGGTTAAGGTTTGTAGGTTTTGAAACATTGTAATACAAAAAAGCAGTACTTTTTTATAAAATACTGCTTATAAAAAAACATTGTTTTTAAATTACTTTACTTTGAAGGCTTTTTCCTGTGGATAGTATGCTACGCTTCCTAATTCCTCTTCAATTCGAAGTAACTGATTGTATTTTGCCATACGGTCAGAGCGTGAAGCTGATCCTGTTTTTATTTGGCCTGTATTGAGTGCCACAGCTAAATCTGCAATAGTATTATCCTCTGTTTCTCCGGAACGGTGTGACATAACAGACGTATAACCTGCGTTATGTGCCATATTTACAGCGGCTATCGTTTCAGTAAGCGTCCCTATTTGATTTACTTTAATCAAGATAGAGTTTGCTATATTGTTCTCTATCCCTTTAGAAAGCCGTTCTACATTGGTCACAAAAAGATCGTCTCCTACTAGTTGGACTTTATCACCAACCTTTTCTGTTAAGTATTTCCACCCTTCCCAATCATTTTCGTCCATTCCATCTTCAATAGAAATAATAGGGTATTTTGAGGTAAGCTCTGCCAAGTATAATGCCTGCTCTTCTGATGTCCTTACTGCTCCTTTATCACCTTCAAACTTTGTATAGTCATACTTTCCATCAATATAAAACTCTGCAGAAGCACAATCCAAAGCAATCATTACTTCATCACCGGGTTTATATCCTGTTTTTTCAATTGATTTTATAATTGTATCCAATGCATCTTCTGTACCTTCCAACGTTGGGGCAAACCCTCCTTCATCTCCCACTGCCGTACTTAACCCCCTATCATGCAATACTTTTTTAAGATTATGGAAAATCTCTGTTCCCATTTGCATGGCATGTGTAAAATTTTTGGCTTTAACAGGCATAATCATAAATTCCTGAAAGGCAATGGGTGCATCTGAATGCGAACCACCATTGATAATGTTCATCATGGGCACCGGTAATGTATTGGCACTTACGCCCCCTACATATCGATATAATGGCATCCCTAACTCGTTTGCTGCAGCTTTGGCAACTGCAAGGGAAGCACCTAAAATGGCATTTGCCCCTAGTTTTGATTTATTGGGTGTACCGTCTAATTGTATCATGGTTTGGTCAATCAGGTTTTGTTCAAAAACTGACATCCCTATAATTTCTCCTGCAATAGCACTATTCACATTGTCAACTGCTCTTAATACTGCTTTCCCCATATATGCACCTCCCCCGTCTCTAAGCTCTACGGCTTCGTGTTCTCCTGTGGAAGCTCCTGAAGGAACTGCTGCACGGCCTAAAATACCATTTTCGGTTACTACATCCACTTCTACGGTAGGGTTTCCTCTTGAGTCTAAAATTTGTCTTGCATGTATATTAATGATAATACTCATACTGTTTCTAATTTATATTTTTTAATATTTTCTATAAATTGATCAAATAAATATGAAGCATCATGAGGGCCTGGACTAGCTTCGGGATGGTATTGAACAGAAAAGCAGTTTTTGTGCTTCATTCGTATTCCTGCTACAGTACCATCGTTCAAGTGGACATGTGTTATCTCAACATCGGGATGTACTTCTGTTTCTTCCTTACTAATAGCAAAGCCATGGTTTTGTGAGGTGATTTCCCCTTTTCCTGTTAACAAGTTTTTCACTGGATGGTTAATTCCTCTATGCCCATTGTGCATTTTGTACGTGGCAATTCCATTTGCTATCGCTATAACTTGATGTCCAAGGCATATTCCAAATAAAGGAAGGTCTTTGGAGATAATTTCTTTTGCTAACTGTTGTGCTTCTTTTAAAGGCTGAGGATCTCCAGGTCCATTAGATATAAAGAATCCATCTGGGTTCCAAGCGCTCATCTCTTCAAACGTAGTGTTGTATGGGAATACCTTTATATATGTATCTCGGTTTGCCAGGTTCCGAAGTATGTTTTCTTTTATACCTAAATCTAATGCTGCTATTTTATATTTCGCATTATCATTTCCATAATGATAAGGCTCTTTTGTTGATACTTTAGAAGCTAGCTCAAGCCCGTTCATGCTAGGAACTTCAGCTAACTTTTCCTTTAATTCATCAATCCTACCAATCTCTGTAGAAATAACTGCATTCATTGCTCCATGATCTCTTATATAACTGACCAATGCACGAGTGTCTACATCAGAAATTGCAAAAAGATCATTTTTTTTAAGAAAGTTTTCCAAGGAATCATCTGCTGCTACTCTTGAATAATTATAGCTAAAGTTTTTACAGATCAATCCGGCTATTTTAATGGAACTTGATTCTACTTCTTCATTATTCACCCCATAATTTCCAATATGTGCATTAGTAGTTACCATGAGTTGGCCATAATAAGACGGGTCTGTGAAAATCTCCTGATATCCTGTCATCCCTGTATTAAAACAGACTTCTCCATAAACACTTGTCATATTATCAGGATTTCCTACCGCTTTTCCATAAAAGATGGTGCCATCGGCTAAGAGTATCAATGCTTTTTTTCGTGTGTAGTATTTCATTGATGGTTTTGCTTAAAGGTTTGACAAAAATAACAATAAAAAAAGGATAAACGTTTAGTATATCCTTTTATAACTTTTTAATACTATATAATATAGAAACTCATAATGAATCATAATACTCGAGTATTCTAATGATATCTTTTTCTTTTTTATAAGACAGGTTATTACTTTTTACATATTTATTTATTAATTCTATTTTATTTCCTAAAAATTTATTAATAGTTTTCTCTTTTAATATTATTTCTTTTACTTGATCAACTTTTTGAATATAATAATCATAATATAAATAATATTTATCAGGATCTACAATACCATTTAAAGGATTCATTTTCCCTTTCACAAGCCTAACATTATGCTTTTTTAGTAATGACAATTTATTTCCTTTATAAACAATTTCATAATACCCTTCTAAATTATTAACACTTTTATCATATTTCTTATATAAAACATCATTCACATCTACATAATCTATATAATTAGGTGCTATAACAAAAACCGAGTCCTTTGCAACTTTAATTTCAAAACGATCATTCTTAACATTATAATTTATTCCTAATATTTTATATTTTTTCCCTGTCTTGGAATATAATTCTGCATCCTCCCACTTAGAAAATAAATACACATCTCCTTCTGTAACACGCTTAGGTTCTTTATATGATACTGAAGATAGATTCAAATTACCTGCATCTGTATCAATTCCTCCATCAAAATATAAGGTAACGTTTTGTTTTCCCATATCTGAAGAATTATTAACTTGAGCACTTATTTGATATAAAAGAGAAAACGCTATTGGTATATAAACAATTATTTTTTTCATACAATATACTCTTTTAGTAAATATATCAATTAATTATATATTTCATTATGTTTATAATAAAAAAAGGATGATCATATGATCATCCTTTCACATATATTAATTTCCTGCTTATTACTACTTCGCTTCTTTTGAAGGCTCTTTCTCCTCAACTTCAGGTGTTTCTCCTTCCGAGGCAGCTACTTCTTTTACCTTTTCTGCTGTTGATTCTTTCTTCACCTTTCCTCCTCTTCTGGTCGACTTCTTTTTAGCGACTTTCTTAGCAGGGGTATAAGTGTCGTTATAGTCTACTAATTCTATCATGGCCATGTCAGCATTGTCTCCAAGACGATTCCCTAGCTTTATGATTCTGGTGTACCCTCCGGGACGATCTCCTACCTTTGCAGCTACATTTCTAAAAAGTTCTGTGACAGCTTCTTTGTTTCTTAAATATCTAAAAACAATTCTTCGATTGTGCGTTGTATCATTTTTAGATTTAGTCACTAAAGGTTCCACATATTGCTTTAATGCCTTTGCTTTAGCAACTGTTGTGTTAATACGCTTATGTTCAATTAAGGAAGAAGCCATATTTGCCAACATCGCTTTTCTATGTGCTGATTTTCTTCCTAAGTGATTAAATTTTTTCCCGTGTCTCATCGTTTCAAATATTGCTTCTGTTCCACAGAAGACATATGTGATTAGTCTTTATCTAATTTGTATTTTGATAGATCCATTCCAAAACTAAGCCCCTTAACATTCACCAATTCTTCCAGTTCTGTTAACGACTTTTTGCCAAAGTTTCGGAATTTCATCAAATCATTCTTATTATAGGATACTAAGTCGCCTAGAGTATCTACTTCCGCAGCTTTTAAACAGTTCAGTGCACGAACTGAAAGATCCATATCAACAAGCTTTGTTTTTAAAAGTTGTCTCATATGAAGTGACTCTTCATCGTAGGTCTCTGTTTGCGCTATTTCATCTGCTTCAAGTGTAATCCGCTCATCTGAAAATAGCATAAAATGGTGAATAAGTGTCTTGGCAGCTTCCGTCAATGCATCTTTGGGATGAATAGAACCATCAGTAACTATTTCAAAGACTAATTTTTCATAATCTGTTTTTTGTTCTACACGAAAGTTCTCAATGCTGTATTTTACATTCTTGATCGGTGTATATATAGCATCTGTAGCAATGGTGCCAATAGGTGCATTTGCTTTCTTATTTTCCTCTGCAGGAACATACCCACGGCCTTTCTCCACAACAAGCTCCATGTCAATATTTACATCTGGTTCCATATTGCAGATGACCAAGTCGGCGTTCAGAATCTGAAATCCGGATATAAAGTTCTGAAGATCGCCGGCAGTTAATTGTTTTTTACCCGATACAGAAACAGAAATTGTTTCATTATCGATATCTTCTATTTGTCTTTTAAAACGAACTTGTTTTAAATTGAGAATAATTTCTGTAACATCTTCTACTACTCCCGGAATAGTGGAAAATTCGTGTTCTACTTTATCTATTCGCACTGATGTAATAGCAAAGCCTTCTAATGAAGACAGAAGAACTCTTCTTAATGCATTACCAATGGTCAATCCATATCCAGGTTCTAAAGGGCGGAATTCGAATTTCCCTTCAAAATCTGAAGAATCAATCATTATAACTTTATCGGGTTTTTGAAAATTAAATATTGCCATAATACGGACTACTATCTGGATTATTTATTTAGAGTATAATTCAACTATTAATTGTTCTTTGATATTCTCTGGAATCTGAATTCGTTCCGGAACAGAAACAAATGTTCCTTCTTTCTTTTCAGCATTCCAAGTGATCCATTCATATACAGAGCTATTAGTTGTTAAAGAATCTTCAATAACACCTAATGACTTTGATTTCTCTCTTACACCAATAATATCGCCTGGTTTTAATGAATATGAAGGAATATTTACAATATCTCCATTTACTGTAATATGTCTATGGGATACTAATTGGCGTGCTCCTCTTCTGGTAGGTGAAATACCCATTCGGTACACTACATTGTCAAGTCTTACTTCACATAGTTGAAGAAGCACTTCTCCGGTAACTCCCTTGCTACGCGTTGCTTTTTCAAATAGATTTCTGAACTGACGTTCTAAAACACCATAAGTATATTTTGCTTTTTGCTTTTCCATTAACTGGATAGCATACTCTGATTTCTTACCTCTTCGTCTATTGTTTCCATGTTGACCTGGAGGGTAATTCTTTTTTTCAAAAGATTTATCGTCCCCAAAAATTGCTTCGCCAAATTTTCGTGCAATCTTAGTTTTTGGACCTCTGTATCTTGCCATACTTTTTAAAAAATTAGTGGGATTGACTATGAATTAAGGCTGTCCTTCGATAGTCATCAACATCCCAGTGGTTAATGATTATAACAAATTATTAAACTCTTCTTCTCTTTGGCGGACGGCATCCATTATGTGGCAATGGTGTAACATCCACTATTTCTGTAACTTCTATCCCTGCATTATGTATAGATCTAATAGCTGATTCTCTACCATTCCCAGGTCCTTTTACATATACTTTCACTTTTCTAAGACCTGCTTCTTGTGCAGTTTTAGCAGCATCTTCTGCTGCTAATTGAGCTGCATAGGGCGTATTCTTCTTAGATCCTCTAAATCCCATTTTACCAGCAGATGACCATGAGACCACATCTCCCTTTTTATTAGTCAAGGATATAATAATATTATTGAAAGTTGCAGAAATGTGCGCCTCTCCAATTGCATCTACTACAACTTTTCTCTTCTTAGAAGTTTTTGTACTTGATTTTGCCATATTTTTTCTAGCATTTAGATTTAGTTATTAGCTGTTAGATATAAAGTATTATTAAAAACCTAACCCCTAATACTAATTACTATTTACTTAATTATTACTTAGTTGCTTTTTTCTTATTTGCAACTGTTTTTCTTTTACCTTTTCTGGTTCTGGAATTGTTTTTAGTCCGTTGTCCGCGTAAAGGAAGTCCTGACCTATGACGAATTCCTCTGTAACATCCAATATCCATTAGACGTTTGATGCTCAATTGAACTTCAGAACGTAACTCTCCTTCAATTTTGTAGGAAGAAACTGCTTCACGAATACGACCTATTTCTTCATCATTCCAATCAGATACTTTTGTATCTTCATTAACTTGAGCTTTTTCTAAAATTTCTTTAGCTCTGCTTTTTCCAACACCAAAAATGTAGGTTAATGCAATAACTCCTCTTTTTTGTTTTGGTATATCTACTCCTGCGATTCTTGCCATAACTATCCTTGTCTTTGTTTAAATCTAGGATTCTTTTTATTTATTACATACAATCTCCCTTTACGACGCACAATTTTGCACTCGGGACTTCTTTTTTTTACTGATGCTCTTACTTTCATCTGTTTATACTTTTAGTATCTATAAGTAATTCTCGCTTTAGTTAGGTCATATGGGCTCATTTCCAACTTCACTTTATCTCCCGGCAATAATTTAATATAATGCATTCGCATCTTCCCTGAGATATGAGCTGTAACCACATGTCCATTTTCTAATTCAACTCTAAACATTGCATTAGATAATGCTTCTATGATGGTACCGTCTTGTTCTATTGCTGGTTGCTTAGCCATAAAATTATGCTACTATTTTCCTGTTTTTTCCTGTTTTCATCAAACCGTCATAGTGCCTGTTCAGCAGATATGAGTTTACTTGCTGCATTGTATCAATCGCTACACCCACCATAATTAGTAATGACGTACCTCCATAAAATAAGGCCCATCCTTGTTGAATCCCTACTATTTTAACAACTACGGCTGGCAATACTGCTATAATTGCAAGGAATATGGATCCTGGAAAAGTAATTAACGACATAATTCTGTCTAAATAATCAGCTGTTTCTTTTCCTGGCCTAATCCCTGGAATAAAACCATTGCTGCGTTTTAGGTCATCTGCCATCTTATTGGTTGGTACTGTAATTGCCGTATAGAAATATGTAAACACTATAATAAGTAGTGCAAAAACTAAATTGTACCAGAATCCAAATATATCTCCAAATGCTGCTCTTATAGATTGCGCTGTTTCAGAATCAGATAAGCTAGCTAATGCGCTTGGGACAAACATGATTGCTTGTGCAAAAATAATAGGCATTACTCCTGATGCATTTAGTTTCAACGGTATATATTGTCTGGATCCAAAAACATTTTTTTCATATCCTCCCGAAGCCGTTCTCCTTGCATATTGCACCGGTATCTGACGTGTTGCCATCACTAACATCACACTTGCTAAAATCACTACGAACCAAATAATAAGCTCTATAAGTATCAACATCAACCCACCATTATTCTCTGAAACTCTTGATACAAACTCTTGAACGAATGACAAAGGTAGTTGTGCAATGATACCTACCATAATTAAAAGCGATATCCCATTACCAATTCCTTTATCTGTGATTTTCTCTCCCAGCCACATGGCAAATATGGTGCCTGTAACCAGAATAATTACTGAAGGAATTATAAAATCTAAACCTTTCCCTAAAAGAAAAGCACTATCGGGCACTCCTAATGCACCTAGCCCATACAAATATGCCGGTGCCTGCACAATACATATACCTATAGTTAACCATCTGGTAATTTGGTTAATTGTTCTTCTTCCACTTTCTCCTTCTTTTTGTAATTTCTGCAAGTAAGGAACGGCAATCCCCATTAATTGAACAACAATCGAGGCTGAGATATATGGCATGATCCCTAGTGCAAATACAGAGGCATTTGCAAATGCACCTCCTGTAAACGCATTCAAAATTCCTAATAATCCACCTCCATCAGTCCTACTGGTTAATTCTTCTAACTGAACAGAATCAATTCCGGGAAGTACTACATGTGCTCCAAACCGATAAACCAATAGCAATCCTAAGGTAACTACTATTCTACCTTTTAGCTCATCTATTTTCCAAATATTACTAAGTGTTTCGAAAAACTTCTTCATGCGTTATTTTTACAATGTTACTGCTTCTCCTCCGGCTGCTTCAATGGCTGCTTTTGCAGAGGCAGTAAATTTATGTACAGATACTTTCAGTTTAGATTTTAATTCTCCTCCCCCTAATATCTTGACCAAATCACTTCTTTTAACTACTTTATTGTTAATTAATACATCCATATCAACAGTATCCTTAACAAGGCCTTTATCTGCCATTGCTTGGAGCTTATCTAAATTGATACCTACATATTCTTTACGGTTAATATTATTAAACCCAAATTTAGGGACACGTCTTTGAAGTGGCATCTGTCCTCCTTCAAATCCAATTTTCTTAGAATATCCTGAGCGAGACTTAGCTCCTTTATGTCCTCGGGTAGCTGTTCCCCCTTTTCCTGATCCTTGTCCTCTTCCTACTCTTTTTCCGTCTTTATGAACTGACCCAGCTGCAGGTTTTAAGTTATTTAAACTCATAACAATATATCTTATTATACTTCTTCTACAGAAACTAAATGTTTAACTTTATTTACCATACCAAGGATATTGGGGGTTGCTTCATGTTCCACTACCTGTCCAATGCCTTTAAGGCCTAATGCCTCTAACGTCCTCTTTTGATTTTGAGGGCGTTTGATATTACTTTTTACTTGTGTGACTTTAATCTTTCCCATTATATACTCCCTTAGTATAAATTAACCATTAAATACTTTCTCTACAGAAACACCTCGTTGTTTTGCAATTGTTTCAGCACTTCTTAATCGTAATAGTGCATCAAAAGTAGCCTTTACAACATTATGTGGATTAGAGGACCCTTGTGATTTTGAAAGTACATCATGTACTCCTACTGCTTCTAACACTGCTCTAACAGCACCTCCTGCTATTACTCCCGTACCATGAGAAGCCGGTTGTAGATATACACGGGCACCTCCATATTTTCCTTTTTGCTCATGTGGCAATGTACCTTTGTTCAAAGGGATACGGACAAGGTTTTTCTTGGCATCTTCAACAGCTTTAGAAATTGCATCTGATACTTCTTTAGACTTTCCCAAACCATGGCCTACTACACCATTCTCGTCACCTACAACTACAATAGCGGAAAAACCAAAAGCCCTTCCTCCTTTTGTAACTTTTGTAACTCTTTGAACACCAACAAGCCTGTCTTTTAATTCAAGTCCTCCCGGTTTAACTGTCTCTACATTTTTATAGTTCTGATACATATTTTCTTAGAATTTTAGTCCTGCTTCCCTAGCTCCTTCTGCTAATGATTTTACTCTCCCATGATATAAATACCCGCCTCGGTCAAAAGATATAGTCTCTATTCCGGCTTTTAAGGCTTTTTCTGCAATTGCTTTTCCTACAAGACTTGCGATTGCTACTTTAGTGTTTTTCTCTTTACTAATATCTTTATCCCTAGATGAAGCAGCTACTACCGTTGCGCCTGTAGTATCATCTATTATTTGAGCATAAATCTCTTTATTGCTTCTGTAAACAGCCAATCTTGGTCTTCCGGAAGTTCCGGAAATAACCTTTCTAATTCTGTTTCTAATTCGTTGTCTTCTTTCAGTCTTTGATAATGCCATGATTGCTACTTATTAAGCTGATTTACCTGCTTTTCTTCTTAATTGTTCTCCAACAAACTTAATTCCTTTTCCTTTGTAAGGTTCGGGTTTACGGAAAGAGCGTATTTTAGCTGCGACCTGTCCAACTAACTGCTTGTCATGAGAGGTTAATTTAACAATTGGGTTTTTCCCTTTTTCTGAAATAGCCTCTACCTTAACCTCAGGTGCCAAATCAAGTATAATATTGTGAGAATAACCTAATGCCAAATCTAACCTTTGTCCTTGATTGCTAGCTCTATAACCGACCCCTACCAATTCTAACTCTTTCGTGAATCCTTCAGATACTCCAAGTACCATATTGTTAATTAATGCCCTGTACAGACCATGCTTAGCTTTTTGGTGTTTAGTATCATCTGTGGTTTCTAATACTAACTGCCCTTCTTCCTGTTTTACAGTAATGTCTTTGACTTCTTGGGTTAATTCTCCAAGCTTGCCTTTTACAGTAACTAAGCTATTTTCTATAGTTATGCTTACTCCTTCAGGAACATTTATTGGGTTTTTACCTATTCTTGACATTTTTCTTGTCTTTATAATTTTAGTAAACGTAACATAATACTTCGCCTCCTACATTGTCTTTTTTAGCTTGTTTACTGGTCATCACACCATGTGAAGTAGAAACAATTGCTATTCCGAGGCCATTTAATACTCTGGGCAAATCACCTGAACCAGCATATTTACGTAACCCTGGTTTACTAACCCGTTGAATTTTTCTAATAACAGGTTCTTTAGTGATTTTATCATATTTTAATGCTATTTTGATACTCCCTTGCGGGCCATTTTCATCAAACTTATAGCTAAGTATATATCCTTGATCAAAAAGGATTTTAGTAATTTCTTTTTTAAGATTAGAAGCCGGAATTTCAACTATCCTGTGCCCTGCGCTGTTGGCATTTCTAATTCTTGTTAAATAATCTGCTATAGGATCTGTATACATTTTATTGTCCTTTATATTACCAACTTGCTTTTTTAACTCCCGGAATTAATCCTTGATTGGCCATTTCTCTAAAAGTAACACGAGAAATTCCGAATGTCCGCATGTATCCTCGAGGTCTTCCTGTTAATTTACATCTGTTGTGTAAACGAACCGGGGAAGCATTTTTTGGAAGCTTTTGTAACGCTTCATAATCTCCTGCTTCTTTCAGGGTTTTTCTTTTAGCGGCATATTTTGCTACTAATTTTTGTCTTTTTACCTCACGGGCTTTCATTGATTCTTTAGCCATGTCTTAATTCTTTTTAAAAGGTAATCCCAATTCGTTTAATAATGATTTCGCTTCTTTGTCTGTATTAGCAGAAGTTACAAATGTAATATCCATCCCCGATATCCTGTTTACTTTATCAATGTCAATTTCAGGGAATATAATTTGTTCTGTAACACCTAAATTATAATTTCCTCTACCATCAAAACCTCCTGCATTAACCCCATTGAAATCTCTTACTCTAGGCAATGCCGTAGTAATCAGTCTATCTAAAAACTCATACATCTTTTCTCCTCGTAAAGTTACTTTTGCTCCTATTGGCATTCCTTTACGCAATTTAAAAGATGCTACATCTTTTTTAGATATTGTTGCAATTGCTTTTTGACCGGATATTTTTGTTAATTCATCTACAGCATAGTCTATTAATTTCTTATCTGCTACAGCAGCTCCTACACCTCGACTAATAACAATTTTCTCTAATTTAGGTACTTGCATTACATTCTTGTATCCAAACTCATCTCTTAGAGCAGTTATTACTCTTTCTCTATATTCTGTTTTTAATCTTGGAATGTACCCCATAACTATACTACTTCATTAGATTTTTTAGACACTCTAACTTTTTTCCCATCTCTCTCTTCAAAACCTACTCTTGTTACCTCTTTTGTTTTAGGATCAATCAAAGAAAGGTTTGAAATATGGACAGGAGCTTCTTTTTTAACAATACCACCTTGAGGGTTTTTCGCACTTGGTTTTTCATGTTTTGAAACCATGTTAAGCCCTTCTACTATTGCTTTATTTTTTTCACGAAAAACTCGGAGTACTTTTCCTTCTGAACCTTTATGGTCTCCGGCTATTACTCTTACTGTATCCCCTGATTTTATCTTCAGCTTTATCATTTTTTAATGTTTTAAAGCACTTCCGGTGCTAATGAAACAATTTTCATAAACTGTTTGTCTCGTAACTCTCTGGCTACTGGCCCAAATACACGGGTTCCTCTCATTTCTCCTGTAGGGTTCAATAATACACATGCATTGTCATCAAAACGTATATACGAACCGTCTGGTCTTCTTACTTCTTTTTTGGTACGAACAACTACTGCGGTAGAGACTGTCCCTTTTTTAACATTACCATTAGGAGTAGCTTCTTTTACAGTAACAACTATTTTATCACCTACGGAAGCATATCTTCTTTTTGTTCCCCCTAAAACACGAATGGTCAAAACTTCTTTTGCTCCCGTGTTATCAGCTACTTTTAATCGACTCTCTTGTTGTACCATAATTATTTAGCTCTTTCAATGATTTCAACTAATCTCCAACGTTTAGATTTACTTAAAGGTCTAGTTTCCATGATCTTTACAGTATCTCCAATATTGCAGTCGTTTTCTTCGTCGTGTGCAACATATTTTTTTGTTTTTAACACGAATTTACCATACATAGGATGTTTTACCCTTTTTACTTCAGAAACCACAATTGATTTCTGCATTTTGTTACTGGTAACAACTCCTATTCTTTCTTTTCTTAAATTTCTTTTTTCCATCTTTAGCAGAATCGAATTATTGTAATTCTCTTTTTGACAGCTCAGTTGCTACTCTAGCTATTGTTCTTCGTACTGTTCTAAGTTGAAGCGGATTTTCTAATGGGGTGACAGTATGTGCCATTTTCAAATCTGCATAACTTTTTTTAAGTTCTCCAAGTTTTTCTTGTAACTCGGTACTGGATAATTCTTTTACTTCTGATTGTCTCATAATAATTATGCTTCAAAATCCCTTGCTACAACAAACTTTGTTTTTACAGGAAGTTTTTGAGCTGCTAAACGCAACGCTTCCTTGGCTATATCTAGTGGAACCCCTCCTACTTCAAACATAACTCTACCTGGTTTCACCACAGCAGCCCAATATTCCGGGGCTCCTTTTCCTTTACCCATACGAACCTCTAAAGGTTTCTTAGTAATAGGCTTATCCGGAAATATTTTTATCCATAATTGCCCCTGTCTTTTCATATAACGCGTAGCAGCAATACGTGCCGCTTCTATTTGGCGGGCAGTGATGAATGAGGAATCCATAGATTTAATGCCAAACATACCATTTGAAAGTTGGTGACCTCGTTGTGAGTTCCCTTTCATACGGCCTTTCTGCATTTTACGATACTTCGTCCTTTTTGGCTGTAACATGTTTCTTTTTCTTTAAAAAATTACTTTCTTCTACGAGCTTTTTTGGCTCCATTGGATCCGGAAGCACCTTTTCCTTGTTTTTTAGACATTCCGACTAATGGAGATAATTCCCTTTTCCCATATACTTCTCCTTTCATTATCCATACTTTTATCCCTAATCTACCATATGTGGTATGGGCTTCTAATATAGCATAGTCAATATCAGCTCTAAAAGTGGATAGCGGAATTCTTCCGTCTTTGTATGATTCAGACCTTGCCATCTCAGCGCCATTTAAACGTCCTGAAATTTGTATTTTAATACCTTCTGCATTCATCCGCATCGCCGCTGCAATTGCCATTTTAATAGCGCGTCTGTATGAAATCCTACTTTCTATTTGACGTGCTACGCTCGCTGCAACCAAATTTGCATCTAATTCGGGTCTTTTAATTTCAAAGATGTTGATCTGAACTTCTTTATTTGTAATCTTTTTAAGCTCTTCTTTTAACTTGTCTACTTCCTGACCGCCTTTACCAATAATAATTCCGGGGCGTGCCGTGGTGATAGTAACGGTTACAAGTTTTAAAGTGCGTTCAATTATTACCCTTGAAACGCTTGCTTTGGATAGACGTGCACGAACATATTTTCTTACCTTATCGTCTTCGGCAAGTTTATCGCCATAATCATTCCCTCCATACCAGTTAGATTCCCATCCTCTGATAATACCAAGGCGATTTCCGATTGGATTTGTTTTTTGTCCCATACTATCTTTAGCTTTGTGTATTATTGCTTGATCCCAACACTAATGTCACATGGTTGGAACGTTTTCTGATTCTGTGTGCTCTTCCTTGAGGTGCCGGACGAAGTCTTTTCAACATACTCCCTCCGTCTACCTTTATTTCTTTGATGAATAAATCTGCTTCTTCTATTGCAGCATCCTCATTTTTAGCTTGCCAGTTAGCTATTGCAGAAAGCAATAGTTTTTCTAAACGGCGTGAAGCTTCTTTCTCATTAAATTTTAAAATAGCAAGTGCCTTTTCTACTTTTTCACCTCTAATTAAGTTTGCTACTATACGCATCTTTCTTGGTGATGTAGGGCAGTTGTTCAATTTTGCAAATGATAAGCTTTTTTTAGCTTCTTTTATCTGTTCTGCTCTTTCTCTTTTACGAACTCCCATGACTTACTATTATTTTTTTCCTTTATTTTTTGCACCTGCATGGCCTCTGAATGACCTTGTTGGTGAAAATTCTCCTAATTTGTGACCTACCATGTTTTCTGTTATATAAACAGGAACAAACTGACGGCCATTATGAACCGCTATGGTTTGACCTACAAAATCCGGTGTGATCATTGAAGCCCTAGACCAAGTCTTTATAACTGATTTTTTACCAGATTCTACATTCTGTTGAATCTTCTTTTCTAAACTATAATGAACGTAAGGTCCTTTTTTTAGTGAACGTGCCATGTTTTATCCTTTTATTTCTTTCTACGTTCTATGATATATTTGTTGCTAGATTTGGTTTTAGAACGGGTTCTGTAACCTTTAGCCGGAATTCCATTTCTGGATCGTGGATGCCCTCCTGAAGCTCTTCCTTCACCACCGCCCATCGGGTGGTCTACAGGGTTCATTGCTACCGGTCTTGTTCTCGGTCTTCTACCTAACCATCTTGTTCTACCAGCTTTACCTGATACTATCAATTGATGATCCGAATTTGAGACAGCTCCTATAGTTGCCATACAATTAATGAGTATCATTCGTGTTTCCCCCGATGGAAGTTTTATTGTAGCATATTTACCTTCTTTCGCCATTAATTGTGCAAAAGCACCCGCACTTCGTGCCATAACGGCACCTTGCCCGGGATGTAATTCGATGCATGAAATAATAGTTCCTAAAGGAATATCACTCAAAGGTAAAGCATTACCTATTTCCGGGGGTGACCCTGTTCCGGAAACAACTATTTGACCAACCTGCATACCATTTTGAGCTATGATATAATTCTTCTCCCCGTCAGTATATTTTATTAATGCAATAAATGCCGTACGGTTTGGGTCATATTGTATAGATTCTACAGTTGCTTCTATACCTGTCTTGTTTCTTTTGAAATCAATAATACGGTATTTTCTTTTATGACCTCCCCCTCTATATCGGGTAGTCATCTTTCCTTGACTGTTTCTACCTCCTGTCTTTTTTAACGGAGCAAGCAAGCTTTTTTCCGGCTTATCAGTAGTAATCGCGTCAAATCCGTTTACTACTCTAAATCGCTGTCCAGGGGTTATTGGTTTTAATTTTCTAACTGACATTTTAGTCTTTTCTTATATATTACTATAGAAATCAATGGAATCTCCTTCTGTTACTTGTATAATAGCTTTTTTGTATCCACTGATTTTTCCATTTTGTATTCCGGTTCTTGTATATCGAACTCTCCTTTTTGGAGCATAATTCATTGTACGAACTTTCTCTACTGAAACACCGTACGAACTCTCTACTGCAGTCTTAATTTCTATTTTGTTTGCATTAGAGTTAACAATGAAACCATAGCGGTTGTTCAACTCACCATCTGAGGTCATTTTTTCCGTAATAATAGGTTTTATTAACACACTCATGATTTCTTATTTACTTTAAGTTCGATTCAATCCCTTCTATAGATCCTTCCAAAAGGACTATATTGTTAGCATTTAATATTTTGTAAGTGCTTAATTCTGAGTTAGTTATAACTTCAGATGTTTTCAAATTACGCGACGACAAATATACATTATTATTTGAATCACCCAATACAAATAAAGATTTTTTGTTTTCTAACCCTAAAGTCTTTAAAACATTTGTAAAATCTTTTGTCTTTGGTGCTTCAAAAGAAAAGTCTTCCATTACCATAATAGACTTTTCTTTAGCCTTCATACTTAAAGCCGACTTACGTGCTAACCGTTTTACATTCTTATTGAGTTTTTGGGTATAATCTTTTGGTCTTGGACCAAAAACCCTACCTCCTCCTTTGAATAATGGATTTTTAATACTCCCTGCTCTGGCAGTACCAGTCCCTTTTTGTTTCTTTATCTTTCTTGTGCTACCTGTTATTTCTGCTCTTTCCTTAGCCTTATGCGTTCCTTGTCGCTGATTGGCCAAATATCGCTTTACATCTAAATAAACAGCATGTTCATTAGGATCTATAGCAAAGATGTCATCGGAAAGCGTTACTTTTCTTCCCGTCTCTTTTCCGTTTATGTCTATTACTGCTACTTTCATTACTTCTGAACGATTACGTAAGCGTTTTTATGGCCGGGCACACATCCTTTTATAACTAAAAGATTCTTGTCTGCTACCACTTTCAACACTTTTAAGTTTTGAACTGTTACTTTTTCTGCGCCCATTCTTCCTGCCATTCGCATTCCTTTGAATACTCTTGACGGGTATGACGATGCACCTATGGATCCTGGAGCTCTAAGACGGTTGTGCTGTCCGTGAGTAGCTTGTCCTACCCCTCCAAAGCCATGTCTTTTAACAACTCCTTGGAATCCTTTTCCTTTTGATGTTCCTGAAACATCAACAAATTCTCCTTCTACAAAATGTTCTACCGTAATGGTATCCCCTAATTTAAATTCTCCTTCAAAATCTTGAAATTCAACAACTTTTTTCTTTGGAGAAACACCTGCTTTTTTATAATGCCCTTGTTCGGCTTTATTTGCACGTTTTTCTGCCTTGTCATCGAAACCAAGCTGAAGGGCTTCGTACCCGTCTACCTCTTTGGTTCTGACTTGGGTAACTACGCATGGTCCAGCTTCTATGACAGTACATGGAATATTTTTTCCATTCTCATCAAAAATGCTGGTCATACCTACTTTCTTTCCTATTAACCCAGACATAATTATTATTTATTTTAATTTAAAAAATTCAGGGTTAAAAACACCTTCAACCCTGAATGTATTTTTTCCCGTTTTTCCTTTGCAAAATGCTCCGGACATGTTTTTATATGGAAGGGCATCCCTTCCAGGTGTATCACACTTTGATTTCTACTTCTACACCACTTGGCAATTCGAGCTTCATTAATGCATCGATTGTTTTTGATGATGAACTATAGATATCTAATAATCTTTTATATGAACTCAACTGAAATTGTTCTCTTGACTTTTTGTTTACGTGCGGAGAACGTAAAACAGTAAATAGTTTCTTGTGTGTTGGTAATGGGATAGGGCCTGTTACTACAGCTCCTGTACTTTTTACCGTTTTTACGATTTTTTCAGCTGACTTATCAACTAAATTATGATCGTATGATTTTAATTTTATTCTAATTTTTTGACTCATCTCCTAAAACTTTAAGCGGTTACTCCTTTTGCTGCTTTTATCACTTCTTCTGCAATGTTTGCAGGTGTTTCTGCATAATGGGAAAACTCCATTGTTGAAGTTGCCCTACCAGAAGATAATGTTCTTAATGATGTTACATATCCAAACATTTCTGAAAGTGGCACTTCAGCTTTGATTACTTTAGAACCTGCCCTATCATCCATGTTGTTTACCTGTCCACGGCGACGGTTAAGGTCTCCTACAATATCTCCCATGTTTTCTTCAGGAGTAAGCACTTCTAATTTCATGATAGGCTCCATTAATACAGCACGTGCCGATTTAGCCGCTTCTTTATATCCCAGTTTAGCTGCCAATTCAAATGAAAGTGAATCGGAGTCAACAGGGTGGAACGAACCATCCTTAAGGGTAATTTTCATGGAATCCATCTCGAATCCGGCTAGAGGTCCATTTTTCATAGCTTCTCTAAACCCTTTCTCTACAGACGGGATATATTCCTTTGGAATATTACCTCCTTTTATCCCGTTTACAAATTCAAGACCTGATTTTCCTTCCTCAGCAGGTTCCATAGTAAATACGATATCTGCAAATTTACCACGCCCACCTGTTTGTTTTTTATAAACTTCTCTATGATCAGCTCTTCCTGTTATGGCTTCTTTATATTCTACCTGTGGCTGACCTTGGTTAACGTCCACTTTAAACTCACGTCTCAAACGATCTACAATAATATCTAAGTGAAGTTCGCCCATTCCTGAGATAATCGTTTGTCCTGAAGCTTCATCTGTTTTCACTTGAAAAGTTGGGTCTTCCTCTGCTAGTTTAGCTAGAGACATTCCCAATTTATCAACGTCTGCCTTTGTTTTTGGCTCAACAGCGATACCAATTACAGGATCCGGAAATATCATACTTTCTAACACAATAGGATGTTTCTCATCACATAAAGTATCTCCGGTCTTAATTTCTTTAAACCCTACTGCTGCACCAATATCTCCTGCTTCAATATATTCGATTGCATTCTGCTTATTGGAATGCATTTGATATATACGTGAAATACGTTCTTTTTTACCTGAGCGAGTATTTAAAACATAGGATCCGGCATCTAACCTTCCAGAATATGCACGGAAAAATGCCAATCTCCCTACGAATGGATCCGTCGCAATCTTAAATGCCAACGCTGAAAAAGGATCATTTACCGATGGCTTTCTGGAAATTTCATCACCTGTATCAGGATCTGTTCCAATAATAGCATCCTTATCTATCGGAGATGGCAAATACCTGCATACAGCATCTAACAAAAATTGCACTCCTTTATTCTTAAAGGAAGAACCACAAATCATTGGTATGATACTCATATCCATAACTGCAGCTCTTAACGCCGTGTGGATTTCATCTTCCGTAATGGAGTTTTCATCTTCAAAAAACTTCTCCATTAATGCTTCATCGTATTCAGCAACTGCCTCAATGAGTGCTACTCTATGCTCATTTACTTCATCTTGCATCTCTGCAGGAATATCAATTACATCAAATGTAGACCCAAAATTATCTTCGTGCCATACAATAGCCCTGTTCTTAACTAGATCTACTATTCCCTTAAAATCAGCTTCATCTCCAATAGGCAACACAATAGGTACTGCATTAGACCCTAACATCTCCCTAACTTGCTTGCAAACATTCAAGAAGTTGGAGCCTTGCCGGTCCATTTTATTTACAAAGCCCATACGTGGTACCTTGTAATTATCTGCCAGTCTCCAGTTAGTTTCTGACTGAGGTTCTACTCCGTCAACAGCACTAAATAAGAAAACCAATCCATCAAGAACCCTTAAAGATCGGTTTACCTCTACTGTAAAATCAACGTGACCGGGTGTATCAATGATATTAAAATGATATCCTTCTGTGCCTGAAGTTGGTTTTCCATTCTCTGTCGGAAAGTTCCATGTACATGTAGTTGCTGCAGAAGTAATAGTGATCCCACGCTCTTGTTCTTGCTCCATCCAGTCCATTGTAGCCGCACCGTCATGTACCTCTCCTATCTTATGGCTAACCCCTGTATAAAAAAGTATCCGCTCTGTAGTAGTAGTTTTACCTGCATCAATGTGAGCTGCAATACCTATATTTCTTGTATATTTTAAATCTCTTCCCATTTCTTTTTATAGTGATTAGAATCTAAAATGTGAAAATGCTTTATTAGCTTCTGCCATTTTATGCGTGTCTACTCTTTTCTTCACTGCGGCACCTTCTTCTTTTGCAGCTGCTAAAATTTCAGCTGCTAATTTCTGGGCCATGGCCTTTTCATTTCGCTTACGCGCGAAACTAATAAGCCATTTCATCGCCATTGATACCTTTCTGTCCGGACGTATCTGCATAGGTATTTGAAAAGTTGCCCCTCCTACCCGACGGCTTCTTACTTCCACATGTGGCATCACATTAGATAGTGCATCTTTCCAAAGTTCCAATGCTGTTTTTTCGTCGTCTTGTTTCTTTTGGTCTACAATATCAATAGCATCGTAGAATACTTTATATGCTATAGACTTTTTACCATCCCACATAAGGTTATTCACAAAGCGGGTTACCAATTGATCATTAAATCGGGGATCTGGTAATAATGGTCTTTTCTTTGCTTGTCTTTTTCTCATTACTGTTCTTTAAAAAGTTAGTTACTTTTTAGGGCGCTTGGTTCCGTATTTAGATCTTCTTTGCGTCCTACCTTGAACACCAGCAGTATCCAAAGCTCCACGAACGATATGATATCTAACCCCCGGCAAATCTTTAACCCTTCCGCCTCTTACTAATACTATCGAGTGCTCTTGGAGGTTGTGACCTTCTCCGGGGATGTATGCGTTTACTTCATTGCCATTGGTAAGCCTAACCCTTGCTACTTTACGCATTGCAGAGTTTGGTTTTTTAGGCGTTGTTGTGTAAACTCGCGTACACACCCCTCTTCGTTGAGGGCACGAATCCAAAGCAGCCGATTTACTCTTCTTAGTAATTTTGACCCTTCCTTTTCGTACTAATTGTGAAATTGTTGGCATAATTTACGTTACAATAATTATGATTTTTATATAAATCCCTCTTTTTAGAGGGTCGCAAAGGTAGAAATATTTTCCAATTTTTCAAACGTTCACATATTTATTTTCAGCTAATATCACTTTTTTTGTCCCCATGAAACAACTCCTCATTATATTTTATGTTATTTTACAAAAAATAAAACTGTTTTGAGAGCATTTTTTTTCTGCTTGTTTACCTTAATATTTATACTTACATCATATAATATATATGGGCAAAAAATTAAAGTGCACATAAAAGGGAAAAGCAAAAGCGAAAACATCATTATTGACAGTATTGGTTACCAACAAGAACATATTGATATTAAGAGCCTTTATGAAACACTGAACTCATTTCATGAACAATTACATCGTATTGGTTATTTAGAAAGTGCGTTGATTTCACTCAAGAAAGAAAATGACACTCTATATATTGCTAATTGGGTTCTTAATAAAAAAATAATATCTGCGTCTATAACGTATGATGAAGAAAAAATCCCAAGAACAGCACTTATTAATATTTTACCTACCAATTCTAAAATCAATAAAAACTCCTTTAAAATAGACTTCAAACAAACAGCAAATGTTCTAGAAAAAATAACCACCTTCTTCGAGAAAAAGGGAGATCCTTTTATAGAGGCCAATCTTGAAAACTTAAAAGTACGGAACGACACTCTAATGGCTAAGCTTATTATTTCTACAACTAAAAACAGAACGCTTGATAAAATTATTGTAAAAGGTTATAAAAAATTCCCAAAAGCTTTTTTAAAAAACAACCAAATACTTAAAAAAGGGAAGGTCTTCTATAAAGATGATTTCATTAAAAACACCTTGACAATTAATTCTCTTCCTTTTATTGAAGAAATTAAGCCCCCTGAAGTACTCTTCGAAAAAGACAGCACTACTGTTTTCTTATATTTAAAAAAAAGATCGGCAAATTCATTTGATGGTTTTTTAGGATTTGGCACAGACCAAAGCAATAGTAACATAAATCTCAATGGTTATATTGATTTAAAATTATTAAACAATCTAAATAAAGGAGAAGAATTTGTCTTAAACTGGAAAAACAACGGTAATAAACAAACTACTTTTAAGACAGCACTTACTATCCCTTATATATTTAATACTCCCATTGGATTAAATACTGAACTTAACATATTACGCCAAGACTCTATATTTAGCAACACGTCCACTGTTTTTAATTTAGAGTATGCTTTGAATACAAATTCGCTCATGAGAATCGGCATTGAGAACTTAAACACTAATAGCACATCTGAAGTCATAACTGATAACATATTAAAAGACCTTTCTTCTATTTTCTATACTATTGGTTTTCAAAAAAAAGTTAATAGCTCAAACAACTCTTTACTTAAAGAAAAGTTCCTCATAGATATACGATTCGGACATGGCTATCGCAAAACAGATCAGCAAAAAACAGATCAGCAAAAAATCAATACATCTATAAGCTACCGCTGGGATTTAGACAGAAGAAACAAAATTTACCTAAAAAACACCTTTCAGTCATTATTCTCTGATGATTATTTTTTAAGCGAAAAAATACGCTATGGAGGAATTAATTCAATAAGAGGCTTCAATGAAAACACTATTGAAGCTACATTATATAATGTGATTAATACAGAATATCAGGTATTTCTATCTAATGATACATACATCCACTCTATTATAGATATCGGGTATACCGAAGACAAACTAGTAGGCAGTAAAAATAATTTATACGGTTTTGGTTTTGGTTTTTCTACAAAAACGGCAGGTGGAATTTTAAAATTCAACTATGCAGTTGGCAAGACCAATGACTCCAGCATTAAACTATCAGAATCTAAAATACATGTCAGCTTTTCCTCCTTTTTTTAATCCTTTGGAGTTTGATTTTTATGGAAAAACAGTACTCCAAAAGTTTTTTTATGAAAAAAAAGTTGGATAATTAACGTTAATTTAAGATTTTTGGCACTAGCTAATTCAAATAATTTAAAAAATGAGAACAAAGTTTAGTGGAATTTTAACGCTATTACTGGCGTTTATTGTGCAGCTAACGTTTGCACAACAAAAGACAGTCTCAGGTACAATAACTGACCAAAATGGTTTACCGTTACCTGGAGTTAATGTCATAGTAAAAGGTACAACTAATGGAACCCAATCAGATTTTGACGGAAATTATTCTATTTCTGCAGCGGTTGGACAGACTTTAGTCTTTACCTATTTAGGACAACGAACAGAAGAACGTGCAATTGGTGCTTCTAACACGATCAACGTACAGATGGTTGAAGATGCTCAAGCGCTTGAAGAGGTGGTAGTAGTTGGTTACGGTCAACAAAGTGAACGAAAGATTATTCAAAATGTTTCCTTGGTAAAACAAGAAGATATTGAGAATATTCAAGCTACATCTCCGCAAGATTTATTGCAAGGACAATCTTCAGGGGTAGCCGTTACAGGAGCCTCAGGAGTATTAGGTTCTGCTTCTGTAATTCGTGTGCGAGGCGTTAACTCATTAACAGGAGGGTCAAATCCATTAATTGTTATTGATGGTGTACCAATTGATGATCAAAACCAAACATTATCAAACGGAAGTAATACTGGATTAAATCCCTTGTCATATGTTAATACAGAGGACATTGAAAGTTTTACGGTTTTAAAAGATGCTGCTGCAACATCCTTATATGGTACTAGAGGGTCCAATGGTGTCATATTAATTACTACAAAAAGAGGTAAATTGGGTGATAAGCCAAAAGTAACCATTGGTTATTCTGCCTCTATAAATGAAGCTACTTTTGTTGAAGATATGATGAACATTCAACAATTTACTGAGTTCAGAAACATTTTAAATGGCACTAACAATCCTGTTCCTGAAGGTTTTGACTGGTTATCTGCAGTTGACAGACAAGGGGTAACTACCAATCAAGACATAAGTGTTTCAGGAGGAAGTGAGAAATCCACTTATTATTTTGGTTTAAATCATTCTGACGCTGAAGGGTTTATCATTGGTAATTCTTTAGAAAAGACAAGTGCCCGTATTAATGTAAATACACAAGCGACTGATTGGTTAAATGCTGGTATGAATTTGGCTGTAACTACAACACTCAACGATCGGATTTCTGCCGAAAATTCTACATTTTCACCGTGGACAGTAGGATTTCTTCAAAGACCTGATGTACTTCCTAGAGATAGTGAAGGAGATTTTGTAAATACTGGTTTTATTGCTAATGTCTTGGCTATTGAGGCTTTAGATTTGAATCAAGTTCAGACAACTAAAATTACAGGGAACACTTATATAGAAGCAGAACTTTACGAAGGCTTAAAAGCTAAAATTGATTTTGGTGTAGACCGAACACAAATTGAAGAAACAAATAGGAGCTTAGAAGTGAACTCTCCTGGGGGGTTTGCTGGCAACAGAGTTGTGTTTATTAATAGACATCTTATCACAGGGACTCTGAATTATAACAAATCATTTGGCGATCATACAGTGTCTGCGCTTGTAGGTACTTCCTATGAAGAAACCAGAACAAATGTTACAAGAGCACAAGGTACTGGCTTTTTATCTGATCAGTTGAGAAATATTACAAGTGCATCAATATTTCCTCTTACATTTAGCTCTAGAACACAATTCAGGTTATATGGACAAATATTCTCGCGGATAAACTATGACTACAAAGGGAAATATTTGTTAGAAGGATCTTTCAGAAGAGATGGCTCCAGTCGATTCGGAGCTAATAAGAAATTTGGTAATTTCTGGGCAGTTGCTGGTGGATGGATTGTTTCTGATGAAGCATTTATGCAAGATAGTTTTTTTGATTTCTTGAGCATTCGAGCTAGTTATGGAACTACCGGAAATGACCGCATAGGAAACTTCCCTTCTTTAGGTACATTTGCATCTTCAAACTATAACAATATCCCTGGTATAATTCCTTCTTCAGCTGAAAACGTAGATTTACAATGGGAAGAGACTGCAACATTTGATGTAGGCATAAAAACTGGTTTCTTTGGTAATCGAGTTAGATTTAATGCAAACTATTATATCAAACGTACTGATAATTTATTATTGAATGTTCCGCTACCATCGCAAACTGGTCTTAATTCAGTTGCAAGAAACGCAGGGGAGATTGAAAATAGAGGTTTTGAGTTCGATTTAAGTACTGTAAACATTAGAACAGAAGATTTTGAGTGGACTACCAAAATAAACTTATCAACTATAGATAATGAAGTTATTTCACTACCAGGTGCTAATCTTGATAATCAAGGAAGAGAGTTTATATCAGGATCCGGAAATCAAAGAGCTGTTGTAGGTGAGTCTGCAAATAGTTTTTACATGATTCGCTATGTAGGAGTAAACCCTCAGACAGGTGATGCTGAATGGTTAGATTTTGACGGCAATATTACTACATCTCCAACTCCAGATGATCGAAGAATTGTAGGGGATGCCCAGCCAGACTTTTATGGTGGTATTACCAATACCTTTAAATACAAAAATTTTGATTTAAATATCTTTATGAACTATACTTATGGAAATGATATTTTAATAGGAGGTATTCGGTTTACTGATGCTCCTATTGGTTTCAACATGAGTACGCGTCTTTTAGATTACTGGACACAACCTGGCGATAATGCATATTTTCCTGCATTAAATAGCTCTACAGTTGGTTTGTTTAGAACTAATTCTACTAATCAACTAAAAGATGGATCATTCATAAGACTTAAGAATGTTACCTTAGGGTATAATGTGCCAAAAAAATTCTTAGAAAAAATGAATTTCGTAGATTCTATCCGAATCTATGCTACAGGTACAAATCTCTTAACTATAAAAGATAGCGATTTGGGAGATAGAGATCCAGAGGTGACTAACAATGTTAATCCTTTACAATTAGGAGAAAGTTTCTTTGTAGCTCCACAAACAAAATCCTATCTAATAGGAGCTAGAGTGACATTTTAATTAAAAAAATAAATATAAAATGAAAAAAATAATAAATAAAATCACTTATATACTAACGATGACAATATTTGTCTCAGCAGTATCATGTGTAGAAAAGTTAGACATTGGTCCGGAAGATAGTATAACAAATAGTGCTATTCTTTCAGATCCAGGCTTAGTAGAAGGTGTTTTAGTAGGAGCCTATAGCCGTTTGCAAAGTGACAATGTAATGAATGGTACCCCTCAGTTAGCTCAAGAGTGGATGAGTGATAATGTTAATTTTGTAGGCTCATTTCCAACCTTTAGGGAAATGCGTGATTATATAACACTTGCAAATAACACTTCAATATTTCCTTTCTGGAGAAATTCATACAGGGTTATTTCATCTGCAAATTTTTTGATCAATAACTTGCCAGCTGCTGACGTTCCTGGTCTATCAAATACGGATAGAGACCGTATAATAGCAGAGGCAAAGTTTATTCGTGCGTTGGTTAATTTTCAATTAGTCAATTTGTTTGCACAGCCTTATCAGTTTTCAAATGGAAGCAACCTAGGAATACCTTTGGTTACTGAATTTTTTGAAGGAGATCCCAGTCAATTTCAGTTAGCAGCCAGTACTGTGAATGAAGTACATGCAGCAATTGAACAGGATCTTACTGATGCCATTCCAGGTCTTTTAACTTCAACAAGTAGAGGGTTAGCTAGTAAAGGGGCTGCAAGAGCTTTGTTAGCAAGACTCTATCTTTATAGAGAGCAATTTGCTGAAGCAGCTGATTTTGCAAATCAAGTCATTCAGTCTTCGGAATATAGTTTAGCTTCTGATTATAGTTTTTATAATCAGCTCACTTCCGAAGATGTATTCACCGTAATTAATACGGCAATTGATGGACAGACAAGTGGTCAAGGTTTTTCAGGATTGTCAAATCCTGCTCCCATTGGAAGAGGAGATGCACCATTTTCACAAAATTTGTTAGATGCGTTTGCAGCAGAACCGGGAGATCTTAGATTTACTACCTTGAATCAAGTAGGGACAGATGCAGAATCTGGTACGTCTACATTTAGCAGTAAGTTTCCTGATGGAATAAACCTTACAGACAATGCACCTGTTATTCGTATAACAGAAATGTATTTAATACGTGCCGAAGCAAACTTAAGAGGTGGTACAACTGTTGGAGCCACTCCTCTTAGTGACATTAATACATTAAGGAATAGAGCTGGTCTAGCACCTTTAGGTTCAGTCAATTTAGATGCTATATTGCTTGAACGTAGAAAAGAGCTTTGTTTTGAAGGACATCGTAGAATGGATTTATTACGAAATGGAATGGCTCTAAGAAGGCCTGGAATGCCAAATGAAGCAGCATCTGCCTTTGGTGCTGACAAGACTATCCTTCCAATCCCAACTTCTGAAAGAGACTTGAATCCAAATATTCATCAAAACCCAGGATATTAAATATTAATCTATTTAAAATAATAAAAAAGGCTGTCTATTTTGACAGCCTTTTTTTATAAAAAATAACATTTAAAAACATTATCATGAAATTAGAAAGTTACGCTTTTGGTATCAGGTCTGTTATTGAGGTCATAAAAGCCAAAAAACCTATTGATAAGGTTTTTGTTCAACGGGAATTAAAAAATAGTTTATTTAATGAACTCTATGAGTTAATTAAAAAAAAACAGATCAGTATATCCTATGTCCCTCTTCAAAAGTTAAATAAAATAACTTCTAAAAACCATCAAGGGGTCATCGCTATCATCTCCCCTATAGAGTTTTATGATTTTGAAGAATTGGTCATCTCAACCCTGGAATCAGAAGAAGTTCCTTTATTTTTAGTACTTGATCAATTATCAGATGTCCGGAATTTTGGTGCTATCATCAGAACAGCCGAATGTACCGGGGTTAATGGTATTATCATCCCTAAAAGAGGGAGTGTTTCGGTCACAGCTGATACCATCAAAACTTCTGCCGGTGCTGTTTTTAATATGCCTATATGCAAAGTAGATCATATTAAAGATGCTGTTTATTACCTTCAAGCTTCAGGTATCAAAGTTATTGCTGCTACCGAAAAAGCAAAACAAACCATATACGAAAGTGCTTCGTTCAAAAAGCCTATAGCGATTATTATGGGGGCTGAAGGAAAGGGAATTTCCCCTTCCCTACTGAAAATAACCGATGAAGCCATAAAATTGCCTATGAAAGGAACTATTGCTTCATTAAATGTATCTGTAGCGTGTGGTGTATTTCTCTACGAGGTCTTGAGACAACGCAATTATTAATCCTTATAGCTTATTAATCAGCAGATCAAGATTACTCTTTGTTTTCATTTTTTTCATTTTCCAATGCACTCGTCGGAATAAAATTACCATCTGCATCAAAATGATTTAGAAAAGGATCGTTTTCATCTCCTATTGTTGTTTCTATATCTATTTCTTTACGATTATTTTCTTTAAATAAGAAGGCAAAGATCAATCCGGTTAAAAATCCTGACAGATGCCCTTCCCAAGAAATTCGGTCGTCTACAGGAAAAACATACCACACAAGGCTTCCATACAAGAATACTACTATAAGTGATAATGCAATTAAGCGATATTGTTTTACAATAATCCCACGAAAAAAAACAAAGCTGCTAAGCATGTATATAATCCCACTCGCTCCTATATGATAGGCATCTCTCGCTATCAGCCAGGTGATAATACCCGTCAAAACAGTTCCAAAGGCCATTACTTTCCAGCTTATCCTTCGATAGAAATAGAATAATCCACTTGAAAGAAAGAAAAATGGAAGGGTATTATTATATAAATGTTTTAATGAGCTGTGGATAAAAGGGCTGAAAAAGATCCCTTTTAATCCTGAAACAGTTCTGGGAAATATGCCATAAACCGTAAAATCATACCCAAAACGAACTTCAAACCAATAAACTATCCATATGGCTAAGACAAACAGTAATGGATAACCAACTACTCCGGTTGAAAAAACAAATGATGCTGTTTTTTTCATTTCATGAATTTAATCAATGTTTTGTATATCAAAAAAATAACCAAACATAAAAACATGTTATCTTGTCATATAAATATTGGTTATTTTTATCTTATGAATGCACCATTAGCTGAACGAGTACGCCCAAAAACATTAGATGAATACATAAGTCAACAACATTTAGTTGGAGAAACTGGGGCACTTACAAGCCAAATAAAACAGGGGATTATACCTTCATTAGTATTTTGGGGGCCTCCAGGTACCGGAAAAACGACATTGGCAAACATCATTGCCAATGAATCAGGCAGGCCTTTTTACACGTTAAGTGCTATCAGTTCAGGAGTTAAGGACGTACGTGAGGTTATTGATAAAGCAAAACAAAGTAGTGGACTGTTTACTACAAAAAGTCCTATTCTTTTTATTGATGAGATTCATCGGTTTAGTAAATCACAGCAAGATTCGTTATTAGGTGCTGTGGAAAAAGGTTGGGTGACTTTGATTGGAGCTACTACAGAAAATCCAAGTTTTGAAGTGATCCCCGCACTCTTATCACGCTGTCAAGTATATATTTTAAATCCCTTTAATAAAGAAGATTTAGAAAGATTATTGTTGAGAGCACTTAAAATAGATCCTGTTCTGTCTAAAAAGAACATTACGCTAAAAGAAACGGAAGCATTGCTACGGCTCTCCGGAGGTGATGCTAGAAAGCTACTTAATATTTTTGAATTGGTTGTAAATGCTGAAAATATGAATACTATCATTTTTACAAATGATTTGGTGCTTCAAAAAGTGCAAAAGAATACAGTGCTATATGATAAAACCGGAGAACAACATTACGATATCATTTCTGCCTTTATAAAGTCGATACGAGGGAGTGACCCTAATGGTACTGTCTATTGGTTGGCAAGAATGATAGAAGGCGGTGAAGATGTAAAATTTATTGCACGGCGTATGCTAATTTCAGCTTCCGAGGATATCGGTAATGCCAATCCAACTGCATTGGTGATTGCAAATAACACTTTCCAAGCGGTAACTACTGTTGGGTATCCTGAAGCACGAATTATTTTAAGTCAATGTGCTATATACCTAGCAACCTCTCCAAAAAGCAATGCTTCCTATACAGCTATTAAAAAGGCGCAGCAAACTGTTAAGGAAACAGGAGATTTGTCAGTACCATTACATTTGCGAAACGCACCTACAAAATTAATGAAAGAGTTGGGATATGGGGAAGACTACAAATATGCGCACGATTATGCGGATAATTTTGTGAAACAAGAATTTTTACCTGATGCGCTAAAAAACACTACTTTTTACATACCGGGAGAAAATCAACGGGAAAATACGGTCCGTGCACTTCTTAAAGCACAGTGGAAAGACAAGTATGATTATTAAAATTTAATTTTTAATCTTTCTTGTTTTAGTTTATTTTTCTCATAATATTCCATTATCCAATCATTTCCTTTTTTATAAAGGATCCCCTGTTTGTTTTTTAAGATAAATACATTTTCTAAGGTTGTTTTTTGTAAAACATATACAACTGCAGGAGCGCTATCAACCAGTTGGTAACCGTTGGCAATAGGCTGTGCATATAAAACATCTTCTAGCTCCTCCTTTATAGGAGTTTCTATAAGTTCTTTGGATTGTTGTATAGGTTTCTTCTCCTCTTTTGTTTTTGTTTCTTTCTCTTTAATATCCTGGACAGGCTCTTCAGCCTTTACTACTTTTTTCTTTGTTTTTTCTTGAGGAGCTTCTTGTTTAGGTTGGTATGTATAATTAAGGCTTTCTATTGATGAAAAAGCATCCCTTATGGCTGCATGATAGGTTTTTTCAAAATCTTTCTCTTTACTTTTTCCTTCTTTGGATCTATAAATAACATTTTTATAACAATCTTTGAGTTCTACAATTAATTTAGTAGTAAAAAAGTTTGAATTATTGACTACATCTGCTTTTAATCCCAAACAATTATCCCTAGCAAGGTCTTCCGGCATATTTTCCCCTTCATAAAAAGCTGTAAAACCATTTTCTTCAAATAACAACTTTACAAGTGTATTTACCCGATATTGATTCTCCTTTTTAAGAAAATCAAATTGTTTAGGGATAATTACGTATTTGTAGTTGTTAATGTTTTTTTGAGCAAATGACATTATTCCTGTAAAAAGGAACAAATAAATTATTTTCTTCATTGTCTTTCTAGTATGGTTTCTTTGTTTTCGAGAGTATATAATTAAACCCTAGCTGGAACGAAATACTTCTGGCTTTAGCTAAATCTTGATACTCGAACAGATTATCTGCTAAAATATAAAAATTTACATTGCTAATGTATGAAGATAGCCTTTTAAAGTTGTCACTATAGAAACTCTTTAATTTCAATTAAATCATCCACAATAATACAATGATCATGCTTCTTTTCTTTGTTTGAGTTAAAATGTATTGTGTGCATGCCTACATTTTTAGCTCCTATGATATCTGCTTCAAGGCTATCGCCTATCATTACTGATTTTTCAGGGTCTACAATTGCTTTCTCTAAGGCAAATTCAAAAATCTTTGGGTTTGGTTTCTTCACACCGACCATCTCAGAATTAATTACATGCGTGAAAAAACCCATAATAGCTGCTTTTCTTAGTTTTCCTTCTTGAACTTCTTCAAAACCATTTGTTATAATATGAAGATCATATCCTGAATTCTTTAAGTATTCCAAAATCACAATCGTATTATTAAATAAATGGTTTTGGTGGGGTAGCTCTTTTATATATTCATCTGAGAGAATATGTATGAGCTCATCATCTATCTTATATGAGAATTCATCAAATGTGTCTTTAAGGCGCTTGTACCTTAACACTTCTTTTGGTATTTTTTCCTCTCTGTATGCTTTCCAGTACTTGAAATTAATGGGGGCATAGGCTTCTAAAAATTCCTGAACTTTCAAATTCACTTTATGTGTTTTCAATATTTTATTGAATGTAATTGCTGAATTTTTTTCAAAATCCCACAAAGTATGATCCAAATCAAAAAACACATCTGTGACTATATCTTTCAAAATATTATTTTTTTATAAGTTCTCTATACAGTTCTTTCCATTTATGGGTTGTTTCATCCCCAAGGATTTCATTAGAAAAAACAGTAATAAAAGTACCTTTTACCTTTTTTACTTCATCACGTATATTGAAAAGTGTCTTTTTGACCTCTTCCATAGTTGGTTTTCGCAATAATGCATGGTCTTGTATAGAAAATGGGTTGACTTTTATAGGTAATTGAGCCTCAAAATTTATATTGTAAAGGTAGAAAGGGGTACACGTCCCGGCTCTAAATCCGGCATGGTGTGAATATCCCATTGTATAATCTTCATTAAACTCAGCTTCCAAAAATGCTTCATAGGTTTCAGGAATATTGATTTTATTATATCTGAGACGCACTTTTTTTACCGGACGGTTTATCAAGTTTATCAGGCGGCTTCTTTCCCTTTTCAACATCTTGATATCTATTGCAGATTGATATGAAGCCATTAAAGAGACTATACTATAGTCTGCTACTGATTTTACCAATGAGCAGAATTCTTTGTTGGTTACAGAAATATTTTTATCATAGTTGGAATAATCTGCCATCAAGAAAAAGTACATCGCATCAACATCATAATGCTTGTGGAGTTCAATCAATTCTTCAAAATTATCATAAGGGTCTCTGAAAAACCCCATCAATGTAGCATACCGTTTTAAAATACGTTTTATTCTGAATGAAAATAAGTCTACCAATGTACCGCCCAGTGTACGAATGAAACCTCTCTTCCTAAAGCAATACGCAACCGGAACATCAATAAGAGAAATATGTCTATAACGTCTTACAGGGGAGTACATCTCAGGGAATCGCCTGAGCAATACCTGTTTAAGTTTTAATGCCCAAATATCTATTACCGGTAATTCTAAAAAATTATTTTTAAAGGCTATACTTTCTGTAGCAGGGTATCTTCCGTGTTCATCCTTTACGTGGGGTAAATATTCTTCATATCTACTAATCAAATAAAAACTCGCTGCGAAAATATCAAAGGGGATCGTACTTCTCTCCCCTACAGGAAATATACATGGGGTTCCTTCCCAGTCTTGTACATTTATCTCCACATTTCTAATCCCTTGTTCAAAAAGAAGTTCATGGCTTCTTATAAAAAATTCATTTTGTAACGGTTGCTTGGAATATGTAAGTTTTGGGCCCGTATGTGCAATAAATTCCTCCACTTTAACAGTAAAAGCAACTTCTACCTTCGACATATTTATAAAAATATGCTTCATTATATAGGTAAGCCGTGGTGTAATTCTATGGGTATAAACTAGTAGCATATATAAAGGTTACAAGCCTTTCGAAGTATTCCTAATGTTTTTATATCAGGTTTTCATCAGCAAAGCTAAAATACGCTTTTTCAGTTACAATGAGATGATCTAAAACTTTTATATCCAGACTTTCACCTCCTGTTTTCAGCTTCTCTGTCAGTTTTTTATCTGACTCACTGGGCAATAATACTCCTGAAGGATGGTTATGTGCTAATATTAAAGCAGTAGCCCCAATCTCTATAGCCTTTCGTAATGCTAATCGTACGTCAACCAATGTCCCGGTAATCCCTCCTTTGCTTAATTGCATAGATTGTATCACCCGATTAGCGTTGTTTAAATAAACAACCCAAAATTCCTCATGAGGCAACTCCCCGATAATTGGTTGCAACATCTCATAAGCAGTATTACTTGAAGTAATTTTCTTTTTCTCCAATGCTTCTTCAGCCCTACGCCTTCTACCAAGCTCTAATGCAGCTGCTATAGTAACTGCCTTAGCCTCCCCGATTCCTTTAAATTGCATAAATTGAGCTACCGATAACTTCCCTAATTCATTAAGATTGTTTTGAGCAGAAGATAATATACGCTTGGAAAGGTCAACAGCAGTTTCCGATTTACTACCACTTCCTATTAAAATAGCTATAAGCTCTGCATCACTTAATACTGCCTTCCCCTTTTGCAAAAGTTTTTCTCTGGGTCTATCATCTTCTGACCAGTTTTTTATGGAAAAAAAAGTTGTTTTTTCTGTCATTTTGTTTTTTTGCTAAAGGTAAAAAACTTCAAAAAATATTGTACCTTCCATTACTAAATTTAAATGTTTTTCCATGGAGTCTATTTTTAATGAAAAACCCTATCAAGAAATTTTAACCCGTATTGATGCATTAACTGAAAAATCGTCTGCTTCCTGGGGCAATATGGATGTAGCTCAAATGTGTGCGCACTGCAAAGAGCCTATTGAAGTGGCCTTAGGAAAAAAGAAACTCGATCAAAAACCAAGTTTTTTACTCAAACTCTTGTTTAAAAAATCATTATACAACGATACACCTTACCGAAAAAACCTCCCAACGGCAAAACAATATAAAATAGTAACTTCTAAAGATTTTGAGCAGGAAAAAAATGATTTAAAGAGCCTTATTGACGAATTTCACAATCATAAAACAAAAGAAGATTGGGCTCCACATCCTGTTTTTGGTACATTTACGAAAGAACAATGGGGTAAAATGACGTACAAGCACTTAGACCATCACCTTAGACAATTTAATGCATGATAAACAAATACCCCCCTGCACACCATCAAGAAGGTAATTTTGAAAACATTGTAGAGGTTATAAAAAGTTATCCCCTTGCTACACTTATTTCTGTTCATGAAAACGAATTGTATACTACACACCTTCCTTTAATCTATGAAAAGGACAAAACCAAATTTGGCAAGCTGGTAGCACATATTGACAAATACAACCCACATGTTAAAGCTTTGACGGATGAAAAAGAAGTCACTGCTATTTTTCATGGACCAGAAACATATATTTCACCCGCTATCTATACTACTTCACAGCTTCCAACGTGGAATTATATTAAAGCGCATATAAAAGGAACTGTAACTAGGTACAACAATAGGGAAAAGGTAAAGCAAACCATGATCCGGATGACAACATTTTTGGAACACCCCAAGCATTTATATACGCTGGAGCAAGACGATCCTAAAATGGAAGCCGCATTAGATTATGTAGTAGGTTTTGAGATCAATATCACTGCTTGGGAAGGAAAATTTAAATGGTCGCAAGATAAATTGCCACGTGATCAAAAACTTGCGAAAGAAACCCTTATAAAAAATCAACAAAAAGGCATTGCTTCATTCATTGATCGATTATTCGAAAAACATCAGCATAAATAACTTAACTATTTTACTAATTTTTTAACCGCTTCAAAATTAAGACCGCCATAATTTCCGGAACTCATCAATAACAATGTATTATTTTCTAAATTTTGGTTGAATAAAAATTCTTTGAATGCCTCAGGCGCTGTGTGAACCACTATATCTGACCGGTTAAAAGCACTGGTTATTTGTTCTGATGTAATAGTTTCTAAGCGTTTTATTTTTACTGCCTCCGGCGAATAAAAAACAATTGCAACGTCTGCAGCATTTAAACTACCATCATATTCCTTTAAAAAATCAACATTTAAGCTGCTGTATGTATGCAATTCCAAACAAGCTATCAATTTTCTATCAGGGTACTGAGCTTTGACAGCATCTGTAGTTGCCTTCACTTTACTGGGTGAATGTGCAAAATCTTTATAGGCAACACTTTTAGCACCCTCTGCTATCTTTTCCAACCGTTTAGAGGCCCCTTTAAAACTGGCAATAGCTTCATAAAAATCTACCTCATCAACTCCCATATGTTGGCATATCCATTTAGCCCCTTCCAAATTACTCAAATTATGTGCTCCAAAAATCTCCAGCGGCATAGATCCTTCCGGAGTATGTAACAATGTTTTCCCTGCTACCACTTCATAATCAGGTGTCTTATAGGGATGCTTCCTAATGGCACTCTTAGATGTTTCGACAATATGCTTTACCATTTCATCTTCTTCATTATATACGAGAATACCTCCTTGTACCATGCTCTCAATAAACTGCTCAAATTGAGCTACATAATTTTCATAGGTGGGAAACACATTGATATGGTCCCATGCAATACCGCTTATCAAGGCTATGTTTGGTTTATAGAGATGGAATTTTGGCCTTGGGTCTATGGGAGATGACAAATATTCGTCACCTTCTAATACTATAAATTCATTCTCTTCCGTAAGGTGCGTCATCGTATCAAATCCTTCTAATTGTGCCCCTACCATATAATCGACGGAAATCTCATGATAATTTAGCACATGCAGAATCATAGAGGTAATGCTTGTTTTTCCATGACTTCCACCTATAACCACTCTTGTTTTTAGTTCTGATTGATTGAATAAAAATTCAGGATATGAATAAATAGAGAGTCCTAATTTTTGCGCTTTCAAAAGTTCCGGATTATCGGGCTTGGCATGCATTCCCAAAATTACGGCATCTAATTGCCCATGAACTTTATCCGGAAACCACCCGAAAACTTCTGGCAATAACCCCTTAACTGCTAATCTCGATTTGGATGGCTCAAAAATAGTATCATCACTCCCTGTAATAGTATATCCTTTATCATGCAGGGCTATCGCTAAATTGTGCATAGCACTTCCTCCAATCGCTATAAAATGTATTTGCATGGAAACTTTTTTGTAAAGTAAAGATATAAAATGATGCGCAACAGAAAATCCTATAATTACTCTTTGGCTTTGACTTTTGGGGGATATGGTCCAAATATTTTATTAGCCATGGCTTTATAGTATTGTTCACGTTCAAAAGGAGTAGCGTTTATGGGCATCCTTCCTTTGGCAGTTGCCTGCCAGTAAAGCTCATTTCGTTTTACATCAATTAAATCAATTGTTATTTCTTGTCCTATTCGTGAAGAACCCACCGGAATACCTCCAGAAACCCCTACCCGTGTATTTCTACCTCCGGTACCTATTCCAATTCCAACAGCACTTTGTGAAGGTATTTCATATTCCCGTACAATAATATTGACATAGATGTCAGGGGCTTCTGATTTATAAAGTCCTTTCAATTGCATTACAGAATCTATCTGAGTAAAAAAACGTTTGTCATCTAACTGATTTAATCCTGTCCTTATATCCGGATAAAAATTGTAGGACTTATAATTATCATAGTCAACATTTCTATCATAATCATAAGTTACCCTAGGGGTAGCGCAAGATATGATGAAGAGAGAAAAGAAGCATATTTTTAAAAGTCTCATAATTAAAGTTAAGGAAATGGCTTGTTGTTTCAAAATAAAACTCTGTCCTATTTGAAAAACAGTTTGCAAAAACTCTTATATTTTTAATTTACACTTAGGGGGCAATAACGCTTTTATCCGTTTTTCTTCTGCTGAGGAAATATTATTTTTACCTAGTTTTACCCTTTTTAGATTTGCAAGGTTTTTTATTTCTTCCGGAAGCGTAGTTAGTTGATTATCGGAAAGGTCTAACACTTCTAACTGTGAAAGGTTGCCAATAGATGCCGGCAACACAGTTAGGGCATTTCCTGATAAGTCCAATCTTTTTAATCCGGTAAGACTTCCTATATTTTCAGGGACAGCCGTCAAACTTAGTCCATACGCACGTAACTCATTCAATTCTTTAAGTGTCCCTATAGCTTCGGGAAGCTCTTTGCCTTCTATATCCCTATCATACCAATTGTTTATAAACAATACATATCCTTGTAAAGCGGTATAAGAAATCCTATTTCGGTACTTTTCTACTATATCATCTTCTGTAGGGTTGTTCCGTTTTTCTTCACTGGCTGCCTGTATAGCTGCTATACGTTCAGTGTTTATGGCATTTATTTCTTCTTGAAAATCAGAATACATAGCCAGCCCGGTAAGCAAGGTATAAGAACCATTTACAGATTTCCCATTGAAGATGTCTACCAGATCAGGAGCTTCTACTAAAGGGGCATTCATTATTAAAGACTTATTATTTTCACGACGTTCTTCCCGGTCTTTCAGTCGGCTCCAAATTACTTCTGCCCGATCATCAATTGCTTGATTAAAAGCAATTTCTGTAAGTTTCAGGTACTCTTTTCCATAAACCGTCGCCTTTTCAAAATCATCTAAGTACATGTAGGCAATAGTAAGGTTCCCATATAGTGTAGTAGCTACCCTTCGGTTAATTCTGGCTTTGTTATTTCCTATATCTGCATCGGCTACTTCTGATTCCCATATTGCGATTCCTTCTTTTAAAACAGTTTCCAGTTCAGGGGTGTTTTCTTCAAGAGCTTCTATTACGTTATCCTGAACCTCATCAAGTTTGGCATAATCATAATCCTTGTCTTTGGCGGTCCCTATTTTAAACTCATCTATTTCTTTATCAAAAAATACATTTTCATAGATATCATAAAGCATTTCAGCCACTTTTTCATGTATAGCGTCCCTATATATTTTATCCATCCCTGATTCTTCAAATGCAGCAGCTAACTCTTCTTTAACCAAGTACCCGGTAAGCCCTGTTGAATCATATCCATAGGTGGTTACATCATTCGTGTCATATTCTTTTATGAAAAATACTTGCCCTGATTTATTGGATATTTTTAAAATATACGGCACCTTATAGGTTATTTCATAATAATAACCATCACATTCTTTTAGGTTCTTTTTTATGCTCTCTACGGAATTGAGTTTTGCCCCTTCATACACACATCCTATTTTATGGATTTTCATTGCTTTTTCAACAACTTCAAAATCTCCAAAAGCTATTTCTATCCATATATCCGGATCTTCTTCTACATACTTAAAATGGTCTAGTGCATAAAATGTAAGGTCTTTGGTATATTCCCTAAACTTCCTCCGGGCCCTATTACTAGTGAAATGGTTTTCAGAAACAGGCAAGCCACCTTGATGGATTTTTATTCCATAGGAATACGCATTAGAGACGTCAACCAATGGATAGTTAACATACGTATATTTATACGACTCTCGAGAAGCTCTTTGGGCATTAAGATGTACCCATCCCGTAATTAAAAATAAAATACTAATGGTTTTGAGTAGATGTGTATTCATTACATATTAATTTGGGTTATACAGAATGGCTTTCATATATTATATCACCATATAAACTAAACTACGAAATATTATGATTTTTCCTGTTGATTTTTTTGAAGAAAGGGCTATTTTTATTATTATTTGGGATAATTAACTTGCTGAACTAATCCCCTATAAATTTTTACTCTTATTCATTTAATAAAGCCCAAAGAGCATCTTTTAGTCCTTGTATTCCCTGCTGTGCCACAGAAGAAATAAAAAGATAGGAAATTGTTTTAAATTCTTTATCCAACTCTGTTTTCATTTCGGCCTTCAGTTCATCATCCAGCAAATCGCTTTTGGAAATGACAATCATGCGTTGTTTGTCTAATAACTGCGGATTGTATCGTTTTAATTCATCCAATAAAACAGTATATTCCTTAGCAATATCTCGACTATCTGCAGGAATAACAAATAGCAATACGGCATTGCGTTCTATATGTCTCAAAAAATAATGTCCAAGACCCTTCCCCTCTGCCGCTCCTTCTATAATGCCAGGGATATCGGCCATTACAAATGTTTGAAAGTCCCTGTGTTGAACAATCCCTAAATTTGGCTTTAAGGTTGTAAATTCATAATCAGCAATTTTAGGTTTTGCAGAAGTCATCACAGATAATAAGGTAGATTTTCCGGCATTAGGAAAGCCTACTAGCCCTACATCAGCCAGTACTTTCAGTTCAAGGGTAATCTTTTTTTCTTCGCCAGGGGTTCCAGGTTGTGCATAACGGGGCGTTTGATTGGTAGGGCTTTTAAAATGCCAATTGCCCAAGCCGCCCATACCTCCTTTAGCTACAATTTTTTCTTGCTTGTCTTCGGTAATTTCAAATAGAACTGCATTTGTATCAGTATCTCTAACTACCGTCCCCAGAGGAACTTCTATGTAACTGTCTTCTCCGTTAGCCCCTGTACTCCGGTTTTTACTACCATGTTCTCCATGCCCGGCCTTAAAATGCTGCTTAAATTTAAAATGGTATAACGTCCATAAATTTTTATTTCCTTGTATGATAACATGGCCTCCACGCCCACCATCGCCACCATCAGGACCTCCTTTTGTCACGTATTTTTCCCGATGTAAATGTACAGAACCTTTACCACCATTTCCGGAAGCTACGTGAATCTTCACATAATCTGCAAAATTCCCTTCGGTCATTGTTATATATTAAATACTAGGGATACTATAACTCATCGATAATCTTTTTCAAGCGTAATGTGATTTCGTCTACAGAACCTATACCATTTACACTATGAAATTTAGATTGATCTTTGTAGTAATCTATTAAAGCCGCTGTTTTTTGATTGTATTCTTCAAAGCGGTTCCTGATTTTTTCTTCATCCTGATCATCGCTCCGGCCACTTACCTTCCCTCTTTCTAATAATCGATCCGTTAATACTTCCTCATCTGCTTCTAATGCTATCGTGGCACTTACCTTCATTCCTTTGTTTATTAGCAAAGTGTCTAGTGCTTTTGCTTGGGCAATAGTCCTAGGAAAACCGTCAAAAATAAACCCATTGGCATCTACATTTACTTCCACTTCTGCTTTTAGCATATCAATGGTCACTTCATCCGGCACCAAGTCACCCTTATCCATATATGATTTTGCAAGTTTTCCAAGTGTTGTGTCTCCTTTAATGTTTCGCCTAAACACATCTCCGGTGGAAATATGAACCAAATTGTATTCTTTTTTCAAAAAAGCTGCTTGCGTACCTTTTCCTGCTCCCGGTTTTCCGAAGAGTACTAAGTTTATCATATTTTTTTCTTTTAATTGGTATACTTCCGGTAAGTTTCTGCCCAGCTCCATATAATCCAATCCATACCCTACTATGAATTTATTGGGTATTTTTATCCCAACATAATCTATATTATATTCGCCGCTGTAAGCATCTTCTTTGTAAAACATAGCTGCTACCTTAAACTGTTTCACATTGATATCAGCAAAAAGATGAATAAGTTCTTTTAACGTATTTCCTGTATCTATAATATCTTCTAACACAATAACACTTCTTCCCTCAACAGTTTTAGGCACATCCAAGAGTGTTTTTACAATTCCTGTAGATGAAAGTCCATGATAAGAACTAAGCTTTACAAAACTTATTTCACAAGAATATGGATATTGTTTCATGAAATCAGAAGCAAACATAAAAGCTCCGTTCAATACACAAACAAATACCGGCACTTCATCTTTAAAATCAGCTGCAACCTGCGCAGCTACCTTTTTTACTGCACCCGCTATTTCCTCTGCTGAAATAAACGCCTGAAAGTCTTTATCGTGGAGCTTAATCAATTGGATGTGTTTTTTTAGAAAGAGCAAAGATAACATTTTGATTTTTGATTTTTGATTTACATAGATTCATTTAAGATTTAAATGTATTTTTGTGCAAATGATGGATATGAACTACTTCTCATCCGATTTTAAACTGGGGATTATAGGTGGCGGACAGCTCGGAAAAATGTTGTTGTACGAAACCCGAAAGTATGACATCTATACTTTAGTGCTTGACCCAAACAATGATTCTCCTTGCAAAATTGCCTGTGATGAATTCCACAAAGGTGATTTAATGGATTTTGATACTGTCTACCGTTTTGGAAAAAAAGTCAATGTACTCACCATAGAAATAGAACATGTAAATGTTGATGCTTTAAAAAAGCTAGAGAGTGAAGGAATAAAAGTCTATCCATCTTCTAAGACATTGGAGATTATCCAAGATAAAGGGAAACAAAAACTTTTCTATGTCGACCATTCCATACCCACTGCACCGTTTTTACGATTTGCATACACACATGAGATAGAAGCCGCTATAAAAAATGAATCACTCCATTTTCCTTTTATTTGGAAAAGTACCCGCTTTGGGTATGACGGTCAAGGTGTAAAAGTTGTTAAAACTTATTCTGATTTGGAAGAACTCCCAAATGTTTCATGTATTACAGAAGATTTAATTCCTTTTAAAAATGAGCTGGCCGTTACAGTCGCCCGGAATGTTGATGGTGCCATTGCGGTATATCCTGTAGTGGAAATGGAATTTCACCCAGAGGCCAATCAAGTGGAATATGTGATTTGCCCTGCTAGGATTGATAAGCAAGTTGCAGAAAAAGCACAATTAATTGCCTTAAAAGTATCCAATGCTTTGAAACATGTAGGCTTATTGGCTGTAGAAATGTTTCAGACCATCGACGATGGCATTTTAGTAAATGAAGTAGCCCCCAGACCACACAATAGCGGCCACTATAGTATTGAAGCTAGTTACACCAATCAGTTTGAGCAACACCTAAGAGCCATTTTAAACCTGCCTCTGGGCAAAACGGCTAGTAAACTTGGTGCTGTCATGGTCAATTTAGTAGGTAGTGAAGGCCATACCGGCCCTGTAATCTACCAACACGTAGAAAAAATAATGGCTATGGAAGGTGTTACACCTCATATTTATGGAAAAAAACAAACCCGCCCTTTTCGGAAAATGGGACATGTAACTATTGTCAATGAACAATTAAACGAAGCGCGAAAAATAGCAGAACAAGTAAAAAAGACCATAAACGTAATAAGCAATTAGTAAAAATGAGCAAAGTAGCCATAATTATGGGGAGCACCAGTGACCTTCCCGTCATGCAAGAAGCTATTGATATATTAAAAACATTTGACATTGAGGTAATAACCGATATTGTATCTGCGCATAGAACGCCCGAAAAAATGTTTGAATTTGGAAAAAATGCCCATAATCAAGGGATTTCTGTTATTATTGCAGGTGCTGGTGGGGCAGCCCATTTACCGGGTATGGTGGCCTCATTGTCGCCGCTTCCGGTCATCGGGGTTCCCGTAAAAAGCAGCAACTCAATAGATGGCTGGGATTCTGTGCTTTCTATTCTACAAATGCCGGGAGGCGTTCCGGTAGCTACCGTAGCATTAAATGGTGCTAAAAATGCCGGAATATTAGCTGCACAAATCATAGGAAGTAGCAACAAAAAAATATTGGACAAAGTGCTTCAATACAAAGAAAACCTGAAGCAAAAAGTAATTGATAATTCCAATAACCTTAAAAAATAAAACTTTAAGAAATACCTTGAAGCTTTTTACACTATTAACCAAAAACCTTTGTGTTTTTTCAGCCATAAAATAATGTTGCTTATTTTATCTACGAATAAATCATCTTACACATATTTTAATCAAAAAAAACATTTAAATGAACTCTGTTCTAAATAAAGCCTTTACAACATCATACAATACTGCTCCCTTTTCCAAGATAAAAGAAGAAGACTTTCTTCCTGCAATCAAAAAAGAAATTGAAAAAACAAAAGCAGTAATAGATGTAATTACTTCAAATCCGGATGCACCAAGCTTTAAAAACACCATTGAAGCATTGGAATATTCAGGAGAGCAACTAGACAGGATCACTAACATTTTTTTCAACCTGAACAGTGCAGAAACAAATGAAACTATTCAAAATATTGCCCAAGAAATATCACCATTATTAACTGAATTTGGAAATGACATCCGTCTAAATAAAGTACTGTTTGCAAAAGTGAAAACTGTATATGAAGAAAGAGAAAAACTCAATTTGACCAAGGAACAAAGCATGCTGTTAGAACGAAAGTATAAGAGTTTTTCAAGGAACGGCGCCAACCTTTCGGATGACAAAAAAAAACAATTAAGGACTATTGACAAAGAGCTTGCTCAACTCAGTCTTAAATTTGGTGAACATGTGTTGGCAGAAACCAATAAGTTTGAACTTCATATCACTAATGAAGCTGATTTAAAAGGGCTTCCAGAAGGAGCTGTTGAAGCAGCAAAAAACCTTGCCGAAAGTAAAAATAAAACAGGGTGGGTATTTACACTAAATTACCCTAGTTATATTCCTTTTATGACCTATGCCAAAAACCGGAAACTCCGAAAAAAAATGGCGCTCGCATTTGGCAGCAAAGGATTTCATAATGATGCGCTCGATAATCAAAAAATAGTCCTGCAAATAACTAAATTAAGACACCAAAGAGCACAACTTTTAGGCTATTCAACACATGCACATTTTATCCTAGAAGAACGGATGGCAGTAACTCCTGAAAAGGTTACAGAATTTCTAAATGACCTTCTTGAAAAAGCAAAACCTGCTGCTAAAAGAGAGTTTAAACAACTTCAGGATTTTGCTAGAGAAACAGATGGCGTCGAAAAATTTCAAAAGTGGGATGGGGCGTACTATACAGAAAAACTCAAACAAAAGCTACTTAATCTAGATGATGAAAAACTGAAACCCTATTTTAAATTAGAGAATGTGATCAATGGCGTATTTTTAATTGCAAAGAAACTATATGGGCTTCATTTTGAAGAAGTTTTTGACATAGATACCTATCATCCTGATGTAAAAACATATGTAGTAAAAGATGACCAAGGCAATTTTACAGCTATTTTTTATGCTGATTTTCATCCAAGGGCAGGGAAACGTAACGGTGCATGGATGACTTCCTATAAGTCACAATATAAAAAAGATGGGGCAAATGAACGTCCACATATTTCCATTGTCTGCAATTTTACAAAACCTACAAAAACCAAGCCTTCTCTATTAACTTTTAATGAGGTAACCACGCTTTTCCATGAATTCGGGCATGCCCTTCATGGCATGTTGGCAAACACCACTTATCCTAGCCTTAGTGGAACGAGTGTTTACTGGGATTTTGTAGAACTCCCTAGCCAGATACTGGAAAACTGGTGCTATGAAAAAGAAGCATTGGACTTCTTTGCAAAGCACTATGAAACTGGAGAAGTTATTCCCATGGAATACATTGAAAGCATAAAAAAATCGGCTGCCTTCATGCAAGGAATACAAACATTGCGTCAGTTAAGTTTTGGAATGTTGGACATGAGTTGGCACGGAAATGATCCTACAGCTATAACCGATGTAAAAAAACATGAACAAAAAGCATTTGAAAAAACCAACCTATATCCTGAAACTCCAGAGACATGCATGAGCACTGCCTTTTCGCATATTTTTCAAGGAGGATATTCAGCGGGGTATTACAGCTACAAATGGGCAGAAGTATTAGATGCAGATGCTTTTGAACTATTCAAGGAAAAAGGTATATTCAATAAAAAAGTAGCTGATAGCTTTAAAAAGCACATACTTTCGAAAGGCGGAACGGAGAACCCAATGGATTTGTACATACGCTTTAGAGGTAAAAAACCGCAACCGGATGCTTTATTAAAAAGAGCAGGGCTCCTAAACTAGTTTTATTTAACCAATGGTTTTCCTGCTGCCTGCCATCCTAAAACACCACCTTCTAAATCCAGGATTTTCTTAAAACCAAGGGAATCCATCACCAATGCAGCTTTTCCGCTCCTGTTCCCCGACCTGCAATAGATATATATGGGTTTGCGCTTTTTATAGTCACTTATCTTTTCAGCAAAATCATCTGATAGATAGTTAACATTTACCGCATTTTCCAAATGGCCTTCGGCATATTCTTCGGGAGTACGAACATCAATTAATGTTGTTTTTCCTTTTTCAATAGCTTCCGAATACGATGCTGTATCCAAAACAGTTATGTTTTTTTCTTCTGTCGAATTGCAACTAAAAACAATTAGTGTTGCAAAAACAATATAAATTTTTCTCATCATGCATTAAAATTATAAAAAAATTAATTAGCCGCCCCATTATTCTTATTTAATCTATTTTTCTCTTATTTTTGATAAGGCAAAAGTGATCATATGTCGGTAAGCACCCTCAACCCTAATCAATGGATAGACAAATATGCAGACTATTTGTACAATTATACCATTGCCCGGGTCAGCAATAATGAAATAGCTCAAGACATTGTCCAAGATACTTTTCTGGCCGCTTTAAAAGCTTCCAAAAACTATAAGGGTGATGCATCCGAACGTACATGGCTTATATCCATTTTGAAGCGAAAAATAATTGACCATTATCGGAAAATAAATTCTAAAAAAGGAAAAGCAGAAGTATTGATTGATTACAACTCTGATCCTGATTCAGAAGGAAACTGGTTTGAAGAACAAGTGGCCGATTCTTTTGAAATGAATGCAGAAGATACTATTCAAAATGAAGAATTGAGGCTTGCCATAGAAAATTGTTTAGGCAAATTGCCTGAAAAACAAGCACGTGTTTTCAAAATGAAAACAATCGAAGGGATTGATACTGAAGATATTTGTAATGAAATAGGCATCACACCGTCTAATCTATGGGTAATCATTCACAGAGCAAGAACCTCATTGGTTTCCTGCTTAGAACAAAATTGGTTTTAAATGAGTTTGCGGAAAAAAATATTCTTAACATGCGAAGAGGCTAATCATGTATGTGATAGAAAGCAGTATCATGAGGCTTCTTTCTGGGAAAAAATCAGAATGATTATCCACGTTTTATACTGTAAAGCATGTATGAAATATTCTATGGATAATAATAAGTTGTCAAAACTTATAAAAGAGGCAAATATTAAAACGCTGGAAACTTCTCAAAAAAGGGAAATGAAAGAATCCCTTGAAAGGGAAATGAATAATCTTGGCAATTAAACCAATGTAGTCAAAAATACCATTCCCCACCATAATATGGGCAAGCTTTCTACCCAAAAACCACTGTAATATTTCGATTGATTTGCTGTTGAAAAAAACAATAATAAAGTAGTTATTATTGCTAGTATGATCATTATATACCACCCAAGTGTGGTATAACCAACTTTAAAAAGTTCCAACAGTACAAACAATATCAAGAAAAATAGCCCTAATTTTTTAGTGTTCCCTGTTCCTATTTTTTGTGGTATCGTTCCCAAGCTCAGTTCATCAAAATGAAGGTCACGGATCTCAAAAGGCAATGTAATTACAATAATAAATAGAAATCGCTGTGCCGCTTCAATTATAATATTGCCATCCAATTGAACTTTCGTATTCAATACAGGCAAAAAAACTGTCATGCCCGTCCATACAAAAGCAACGATGAGTAATTTTATTCCGTTAAATTCACGAAACCTTTTTTTGAACATGTAGATAGGGACTGCATACAACATACAAATGATACCTAAACACATAAGCAAGAACATAGCGTTCAAAGAAAGCCCAAGAGCATAGAACATCCCTATACATCCACAAAGTATACTAAATACTTGTATTATCTTCTCATTACTTTTCTCAACAAAAAAATAGTTTTTGGCCTTACTTCCATACTTAATAAAGTTGTACACTACAATTGTTCCGAAAAAAGCTAGATAACCTACCGTAGCATCTTCAAAAAAACCTAAATTAATATATGTCAATTGTACCAATGCATAGACCGCTATTGCCACATGAATACTAGCATGGATATAGAAATCAAAAATAGCTTTTATAATACGCACAGCATAAAAGTAAAAAATCTGTTCATAATTATCTCTTTTGGTTAAAAACTTCACTTAAAAGGGAATGCTACAACGTTATATTTAACAAATTTAATACGTAATTTTGCCCATCTTATTTTAATATTTCCGGAATGAGGACAGATTCTTTTGCACTACGTCACATTGGTATCAAAGAGCAGGACATTGATCATATGCTCAAAACTATTGGTGTTGATACTGTAGACCAATTAATTTATGAAACAATCCCTGATGATATCCGTTTATCATCTGATTTAAAACTCCCGGAAGCCTTGAGTGAGAATGCGTTTCTTAATCACATTCATCACTTGGCTTCCAAAAATAAAGTCTATCGGTCCTTTATAGGACTAGGGTACCATGAATCTTTTACGCCCTCTGTCATTAAACGTAACATTCTGGAAAACCCTGGCTGGTATACCGCGTACACCCCTTACCAAGCCGAGATTGCACAGGGAAGGCTGGAAGCATTATTGAATTTCCAAACAATGGTATGTGATCTTACCGGTATGGAAATAGCAAATGCTTCTTTATTAGATGAAAGTACGGCTGCAGCAGAAGCCATGGCTATGTTGTTCGAGCTACGAAGTAGAGAACAAAAAAAAGATAATGTTGTCAAGTTCTTTGCTTCTGAAGAACTATTGCCCCAAACACTTTCTTTATTACAAACTAGAGCTACTCCGTTGGGAATTGAATTAGTAGTAGGTAACCATCAAACATTCTCCTTTAGTACAGATTTCTATGGAGCGATCCTTCAATATCCCGGAAAGCATGGGAATGTTCATAATTATTCCGATTTTATTGCACGTGCTAAAGAACAGGAAATAAAAATAGCGGTAGCTGCAGATATACTCAGCCTTGTTGTACTAACGCCTCCCGGAAAAATGGGCGCTGATGTTGTTGTGGGGACTACCCAGCGTTTTGGCATCCCTCTTGGGTATGGAGGCCCTCATGCTGCCTATTTTGCCACTAAAGAAGCTTATAAACGTACTATTCCGGGAAGAATTATAGGGGTTACTAAAGATATGGATGGTAACAGTGCACTACGGATGGCACTTCAAACTAGGGAACAGCACATAAAAAGGGATAAAGCAACCTCCAATATTTGCACTGCTCAAGTTTTATTGGCAGTCATGGCGGGCATGTATGCTGTGTACCATGGGCCTGAAGGGTTAAAATACATCGCACAGAAAGTGCATAAATCAGCGGTTACTATTACTGATCAGCTAGAAAAATTAGGCTATCAGCAGACAAATAATGTTTATTTTGACACCATTGTTATACATGCAAATACTGAGACGATAAAACCGATAGCGGAAGAAAAAGGGATTAATTTTTATTATATTGACAACAATACAATTTCTATAGCTGTTAATGAAACTACCTCATTGACCGATATCAATACCATTGTTCAAATTTTTGCAACAGCTGCTAAAAAAACAGCTGTTGCAATTACAAACTATACAACGTCTGAAGCACTTCCGAAAATATTGAAAAGAACTTCTCCCTTTTTAGACAATGAAATTTTTAACAGTTATCATTCGGAAACTGAGCTTATGCGGTATATCAAAAAACTAGAGCGTAAAGATCTTTCACTCAACCACTCCATGATATCATTGGGTTCCTGTACCATGAAACTCAATGCTGCCTCTGAAATGCTTCCGTTAAGCTGGTCACAGTGGGGCAATATTCATCCTTTCGCTCCACAAAATCAAGCAGAAGGCTACCATGAAGTTATAAAGAAATTAGAAGAGCAGTTAAACGTCATTACAGGTTTTGCCGGAACCTCGTTACAGCCCAATTCCGGGGCACAAGGTGAATTTGCCGGGTTAATGGTAATAAGGGCTTATCATCAATCTAGGGGCGATTTCGATAGAAATATCTGTTTGATACCAGCATCTGCCCATGGAACCAATCCTGCTTCTGCGGTCATGGCCGGCATGCAAGTAGTTGTTACCAAAACGGACGAAAACGGAAACATAGATATCGAAGATGTTCGTGAAAAAGCCATCAAGTATAAAGATTCGCTTGCGGCATTGATGGTTACGTATCCTTCTACCCATGGTGTTTTTGAGTCATCCATCAAAGAAATCACAAAAATCATTCACGACAATGGCGGTCAGGTATATATGGACGGTGCTAATATGAATGCACAAGTTGGTTTGACCAATCCGGCGACTATCGGAGCCGATGTATGTCACCTTAACCTTCATAAGACCTTTGCTATTCCACATGGCGGTGGTGGCCCGGGAGTAGGGCCTATTTGTGTGGCTGCACATTTGGTTCCTTTTCTACCTACAAATCCAATCATTGCAACCGGAGGAAAGCAAGCCATTACAGCTATTTCTTCTGCTCCTTGGGGAAGTGCGCTCGCATGCCTGATTTCTTACGGATATATTCAAATGCTAGGTGCAAAAGGCTTAACGGATGCTACTAAATATGCTATTTTAAATGCAAATTATATAAAAGCACGTTTAGAAGGCCATTACGATATCCTGTATACCGGAGAATGTGGAAGGGCCGCTCATGAAATGATCATTGATTGCCGTCCGTTCAAGAAAAAAGGTATTGAAGTTATTGATATTGCCAAACGGCTTATTGATTATGGGTTTCATGCACCAACAGTATCTTTTCCTGTAAATGGCACTATGATGATAGAACCTACCGAAAGTGAAAGCCTAGTAGAACTGGACAGGTTTTGCGATGCTTTAATTGCCATCAGAAAAGAAATTGAAGAAACCAATCCGGAAGAACCTAATAATGTCCTTAAAAATGCACCCCATACATTAGCGATGTTAACCGCCGATGCATGGCATTTTCCATACTCAAGGGAAAAAGCGGCATACCCACTGCCTTATATTTCCGAAAATAAGTTTTGGCCTGCTATAAGACGGGCAGATGATGCTTATGGAGACCGAAATTTAATTTGTACTTGTGCTCCTATAGAAGCCTATGCGGAAGCATAAATTGTAACCAACGTATCATGTATGAAACTAATTTTCCGAAAAAAAGATACCAAAACACATTAACGTTTTTAAAAACACATGTGCCCCCTCCTGCCACTGTTCTGGACCTTGGTATAAAAAATCCATTTTCAGCTATCATGAAGGATCACGGGTATGAGGTGGAAAATACATGGGGGGAAGATTTAGATTTGGACACAAAAACTGTTAAGACAAGCAACTATGATGTGGTAACTGCTTTTGAAATTTTTGAGCACCTGGTCGCTCCTTTCAATGTTTTAAGAGACATAAAAGCAAAAAAACTGGTCGCTACGGTTCCCCTCCGGCTGTGGTTTGCCCCTGCTTATCAAAATAAAAATGATGATAGGGACCGTCATTTTCATGAATTTGAAGCTTGGCAATTTGATTGGTTACTGGAAAAATCCGGGTGGAAAATAAAAGCACGGGAAAAGTGGAGCAACCCGGTGAAAAAAATAGGGTTCCGTCCACTTTTGAGAAGTTTTACGCCTCGTTACTATGCTGTTTATGCAGAACGCAAATAACACAATTAATGGAGTATTATATCATCATGCCGGCACATAATGAAGAAGCGTTCTTGCATGTGTCATTGGAGTCTGTAGTAGGCCAAACATTGCTCCCTAAAAAAATGGTGATCGTAAATGACCATTCCTCAGATGGCACAGAAATTATTATCGATGACTATGTTTCCAAATACCCCTGGATTCAGAAGTTAAATACAACTTCTTCTTCAGACCGGATGCCCGGAAGTAAAGTGGTAACTGCTTTCAATAAAGGATATGAACTTTTAGATGATCATTTTGATTTTATCGTCAAATTAGATGCTGATACAATACTCCCTCCAAACTATTTTGAAACAATCGCTAAACACTTTTTCGGAGACCCTAAAATTGGAATTGCCGGTGGGTTTGCCTATGAACAAGATGAAACCGGAAAATGGAAGCGCAACCACCCTATGAATAAAGACCATGTACGTGGCGCATTTAAATCCTATAGCAAGGCTTGTTTTAAGAAAATGGATGGGCTTAAAAACTCCATGGGCTGGGATACCGTTGACGAACTTCTGGCAAAATACCATGGTTTTATATGTCATACAGATGAATCATTGCATGTGAAGCACCTGCGCCCTGTGGGGAAAGCATATCATAAAAAAGCCAAGCGCTTACAGGGTGAGGCTATGTACAAAATGCGGTATGGGTTTCTCTTAACATTTATTGCCTCAGCAAAAATGGCTTCTACGCAAAAAAAATGGCGGACACTTCTGGACAATATGCATGGTTTTTTTAATGCTAAAAAGGCTAAAATCCCTTTTCTGGTCACAGTTGAGGAAGGTGTTTTTATACGAAAACTCCGCTTTCAGTCCGTATTTAAAAAATTAAGGCTTCGCTAGCTAATCTATCACCTCACTTATTGGGTTTCCCGTAGTCCCATTCGGGAATGCAATGCCAAGCAATGCTGAAATGGTAGGAGCGATATCCGTAATGGCTGTTCGTTTGGTAGTACTTCCTTTATTAATCCCTTTACCGTAAAATAACAGTGGCACATGAGTATCATACGAATAGCTAGATCCATGTGTAGTACCTGTTTTACGGGAACTTGAAATATGTCCCGGTTCTTTCACCAAAATTACATCCCCGGAACGTTTATGGTTATACCCATTTTGAATGTGCATTGAAATATCGCGGGTATAATTTTGAGTTTTCATGCTTTCTGCCGAGTACACTTCTTTAATCCCTTCATAAGTAAGCACCTCTTCTACAAGTGCTTTTTGTATTTCGAGAATGTCCAACTTCATTTTTTTTGCTATATCATGGTCAATATATACTTGGTTGTTTGAAACATTCTCTAACAATTTGCTTTCACCAAACCTAATTTCTAAGAAATTTGCTAGCTGTTTTCTAACAGTGTCCACAACCACATACCCTCCTGGGATATTTAATGACTGAAGGTACGAAGGCACATGTACTACTCCATGATCTGCTGTTAAGAAAACAGTATAATTGCCACTTCCCACTTTTTTATCTAACGTATTGAGTAAACGTTCAATGTCTTTATCCAATCGAATGTAAGTATCTTCCGTTTCTTTAGCGTTTACTCCATAAGCATGTCCCACATAGTCAGTACTAGAAAAACTAATGGCCAGAAAATCGGTAATAGCATCTTGTCCCAAAGCCTCTCCCTCAATAGCCGCCAAAGAAAAATCCATCGTTAAGCTATTTCCATAAGGGGTCCACGGGATGAGTTCATATTTTTTATTTTCTTCCCATAATTTTGGTAAATCGTACGGAAAAACGGGAGCATCCACACCCGGAATTTTTGTTTCAAAAGCATTGTTATCATTCCCACTTTCCGTATATGTGGCTATGGGGTAAAGTGTGTTCCATGTTTTAATATACTGATCAATAGTTCTTGAAGTATTGAATTTTTTCACCCATGCAGGCAACTCGTTCATATAATAATCACTACTAACCCATATGCCTTCATCTTTTCCATGAAACCAATACGCAGTACCTGTATGTCCTGCTGGAAGGATAGCACCCCTGTCTTTAAGCGCTATACCAACTACCTTTCCTTTCATCTGTGTTGCCAGACGGAGCTCATCGGTTACTGTGGTAGTGATCAAATTTTTAGGTGACTTTCCTCCGGGTATAGAACCCGTTCCAACTGATAAATAACGATCATCATCCGCACAATAAATCATCTTCATGCTAGCTCTATCATACCATTCATTAGCTATAATCCCGTGCATTTTGGGGGTAGTCCCTGTATAGACAGAAGCATGCCCGGGGCCTGTATAGGTAGGCTCATAATTATAATGGTTGTTCTTGCAATTAAAACCTTCATTCACCAACCGTTTAAATCCCCCATCATCATATTTATCCCAAAAACGTGTGAGGTAATCATACCGCATCTGGTCTATAACAATGCCTACCACCAACTTTGGCTGTGAATAAGGTCTTTCATCCGTCTGTGCTGTTCCAAAAAAGCATATAAAAATAAATAGTAAAGTAAAATAACGTTTCATGTTTTTCAATCAATCAAATTTCAGCGAAAATACTATAATTTAAGAACAGGAAGTTTAATTTTGAGTTAAAACAACACTATTGTATTTTTTTATACTTTAGTACTCCTTTTACAAAGCATGAATTATATAGAAAGTATAGGCCGTTATTTTTTAATGATCCGGGAGGTTTTTAACAAACCCACTAAATGGCCTATCATGAAAAACCTTATTTTAAAGGAGATTGAAGACCTTATGTACAATTCCTTGGGGGTTGTCATCTTTATTTCGTTTTTCGTAGGTGGGGTTGTTGCCATACAAACGGCACTGAACATTGACAACCCATTGATCCCAAAATACTTAGTGGGGTTTGCCACCCGGCAATCTGTTATTTTAGAATTCGGCCCTACTTTTGTTTCTATCATTATGGCAGGGAAAATTGGTTCGTATATTACGTCCAGTATTGGTACTATGCGAGTTACAGAACAGATCGACGCTCTAGAAGTCATGGGGGTTAATTCTGTAAATTATCTGATATTCCCAAAAATAATAGCGCTTTTGTTTTACCCATTTCTCATTGCTATGAGTATGTTTTTGGGTATTTTAGGCGGATGGGTAGCCGCTGTCTTCGGGGGGCTTAGTACCAGCGCAGAGTTTATACAAGGAATACAATACGACTTTGATCCTTTTCATGTAACCTACGCTTTTATCAAAACTTTTGTTTTTGCGTTTATCCTCGCTACCATTCCTTCATTTCATGGATATTATATGAAAGGGGGCGCGCTTGAGGTTGGAAAAGCGAGTACTACCTCTTTTGTTTGGACAAGTGTGGTGATCATTATATTGAATTATATATTAACTCAAATGTTGCTTGGCTGATGATTGTTGTAGAAAATTTACATAAATACTTTGGAGAGAACCATGTTTTAAAGGGCATATCCGCTTCTTTTGAAAAAGGAAAAACCAACCTTATTATTGGGCAGAGCGGATCGGGGAAAACTGTTTTTTTAAAATCTTTGTTAGGGTTGTTTATCCCTGAAGAAGGCCGGATTGTTTATGATGACCGTGTGTATTCTGAATTGACAGACGACGAAAAACGATCGCTACGCCAGGAAATGGGCATGGTTTTTCAAGGAAGTGCTTTGTTTGATTCTATGACAATTGAGGAAAATGTGATGTTCCCCCTGAAAATGTTCACCAATCAACCAATGAGTGAAATGCAAGACCGGGTCAATTTTGTTCTCAAACGGGTCAACTTGATCGATGCGCACCATAAATATCCTTCCGAAGCCTCGGGAGGAATGCAAAAACGAGTGGCTATTGCCCGGGCCATTGTAAACAGGCCAAAATATCTTTTTTGCGACGAACCCAATTCAGGGCTCGATCCTAAAACAGCCATTCTCATTGATGAACTCATTCAGGAAATCACCAAGGAGTATGATATTACCACTGTCATCAATACGCATGACATGAACTCGGTAATGCAAATAGGGGAAAAAATAGTTTTCTTAAAGGACGGGCATAAGGCCTGGGAAGGCTCTAATAAAGAAATTTTTAAAACCGATAATGAAGCTGTTACCAATTTTGTGTACTCCTCTGATCTCTTTAAGAAAGTACGGCAAATGTATTTGAAGGAAGATACTCAGTAGTAATTAATAAACAAAAGAGGGGGCTAAAAAACCATAAAAACTCTAAATATGCCATATTGAGCGTCCCGATAGCTATCGGAACGAAATATTTGATTCTCAATTGCATATGATTCTCGACTGCGCTCGAATTGACAGAAGAATATGTTTTTTTGGATACCCTCTTTATAACCTATGCAACTAAGCCCATCTTTTCCATAGCAAAAGCCTCCAAAGCTTCGTCTAAGGAGTAGCCCTCATATTTAAGTCGGTATTTTACCGTAACCTCAGGTGTCCTTTTCATTTCCTCATAAAGGTATTCTTTGTACTTCCATGGAAGGCTCTTGAAAGGGCGCCTGCGCTTGCCATCTACCCATACCAAACGTTGCTTGTCCTCTTCATAAAGAATCTCTACAGGCTTGGGCTCTCGCAGCTTCCTGGCCATCATTTCATACATACGCTGTTCGTTTTTAATTTCCGGGGTGTGATTGATGCGGAGTATCATTGTTGTTAGTTTTTAGTTAAAAGGTTTTATAGTTTAATTGTTTAGGGTTTAGTTGTTCTGTTTACTCGTCCCTTCTCACTATTTCCTATTCACTTGTCCAGTTTATAGTCTATTCGTTTAAAAGTTTAGGGGTTCTTTTTCCTTTTCACTAATCGCGCTTTCCTTTTCGTTCTTCGCTAGTTCACAGTTGATAGCTTTAAGCTGAAAATTTTTTCTTTGATTAGTCTTTAACTTTACTATTCCCTATGTTTCCTTTTCCCTCTTCGCTCATTTTAATTTACAACTCCATAATTCGTAATTATGAACTCTCCTTTGTCCATTCGTAATTCATAATTTCCTTTCAATTATTTCTATTAATTCTTGGTAAATTGCTTTTGCTTTTTCTGTATTTATATTTCGTTTTCCTTTTATAATAAGCCGTACGTATTGCCCGCTACATTGATGCTTTTTCCCTATCCGTTCGCCATACCCAAAAAGTATTTTTTGTGCTTCTTCGGTGAATTTGGCTATCATTTTTACTACATTTGTTTATATATTACTAATACAAGTATACGAAATATTTCGTTTTTAATGCGCAATAATGCCGTTTTTTTTCGTATTTAATTTGTAATTATATGGATGTCAACAGTTTAACTATTAAAAAATATCGGGAAGAAAATGGATTGACCCAAATGCAGTTGGCAGAAAAACTGGGTGTTTCTTTTCGTACGGTACAAAACTATGAATCCGGGCACCCTATCCCTAAATCAAAATTAGTACTGTTCCGTTCATTGTTTAAAAATGGCCATATGGATCACCACAAAGACACTTCAGAAATTGACCAAAAGTTTAAAGGGATTTCTTTTGATGAGATTGCCATGTATTGTATGGCCCATGATGAGGAGTTGATGAAAAATAAAACCTTTAGTACCTATATTGAAAACAAAACGGTAAAGGCGATCAAGGGATATATGGAAAGACTCATTCAAAGTAAAGATGTATAGTCCATATCTATAGGTGGCAGCACAATTTCTACGGACCGCTCTTTTATTTTTTTACATAACGCTATAATCTGGTCTTTTATGGCTTCGGTCTCCTCTTCATATAGTTCTATGAGTTCTTCTTTAATAATCTCTACAGTTCTCTTATCTATGAGCTCATTCTCTGTGTAATACTCAATAATTTTTTCATCTTCCTTTTTTTTCATCGTCTTTTATTTTATTTTGTTCCTTTTCCGAGAACTTTGATGTAATCTTTAATATATGCTTTCTTTTGTTCTTTGGACACATACTTATGCTGCACGGTAACTACTATATGGCTAATTAGCAACTGGATAATGTGTTTAAGTTTTAGAATAGGGAGGTATTTTGCCGAAAGCCACCTTAAAAAATACCGTACCGTTATGGTGGTTAAAACGGCTATAAATACCATCATTAAAATATAGCTATAGAAGGGGAGGTCTCCTTGCGGATAGAATACCCACGTAATGTAGTAAAAGGCAATGCTGGCAAATATAAAGGTAACATGGTTAAGGGGTTTTCGCAATTGCCGGTCTGTTAGTTTTAAAGAAACCAAATAGAGTACCAGCACCGCGAACAACAATACCAGATATACGCTTAATTGGAAAGCGAAAGCATTAACACTCATAAAACCAAAAAACCTATGATTTTCCTCTCTTTTTAGAATTTTTTCAAAATGAATATTAGAAAGATTTTTATAAGTTATATAGTCTTCCAAAAGCGTTTTTTGAGCATTTAATTCTTCGGAAGTTATTTTCTGGCCATAATAATCCTGAAGCAAGAGAATAAGAGCATCTCTTTTAGCATTCCGTTCGTTTTTAACTTTTTGATGTGCTTCTCGCATCACGGTGAGTTCAGGAGATGCCCTGGGCAAAAAAACATGTAGAAAAACTGCGGCAACTGCCAGCGCCGCAGTAGTATAAATAATAATACTAGTCGTTATTGGTCGGGGATTGTGGTGTTTCCCCGGGTGCTCCAAGTTCTGATTTGTCTGCTGCAATGGTTTCATATAAAGCTTTTTCGTCATCAGTAGTGCTAGATTCACAAGAAATAAAACCAACACTCACTACTACTAAAATAAGACTTAATACTTTTTTCATTTTAAATTGATTTTATGATTATATTGACGTAATATAACTTATAAACCAACTTAAAATTAGCGTATTATCTTATAGTATTTTCTGTTTTATGAAGGCTAAATTAGCAAAAAAAGAACAACAAAGTTAATTTGTTTGATATATTTTTAACTGTTTAATTTTCAGTATTTTATAAATAAAATTGTTATAGATTTGTTGTTATTTTGCTATGGTTTTCCAGTAATCATAATGAAGGTTTTTTCTTTAAAGAGTAACTATGTCATTTCGAACCCCTCAAAAAATGAGGGTGAGAAATCTATAAAATTTTAGTAGAGAATGTAATCAGATTTCTCAGTTGTTTTCAACGCCTTCGAAATGACTTGGTTATAATAAAATAACACGCTATATGTATCATTTCGAATCTTTTGCTTTTTGCAAGGGTGAAAAATCATAAAACTTTCTTAGAAGACATAATAAGAGCGCTCTCCCAATAGTTGTCCGAGACGCTTCGCTTCTCAAAATGATCCGTAAGTCTCTTTTTTGAATAATCATTTAGAACATAAACAGTCTAAATACAAACCGAAAAACCTTCTTAAACTACTGAATTCTATTCACTTGTACATTTTCTGTGTTCAACTTTACCTGCAACCACCTTTTTAAGCGGTCTTGGTCTTTTTGTATGATGGTATCTGAAATAGTGTCTTTCCATCGTACTAAAAATACTGATAAGGTATCTATGCGCTGAAAATTGGTTTTTACGACTGAAGAGTATCCTATCTCCCGTAGGTTTTCATAGTTTACTTTCGCTTCATTTATAATCGCCTCAAAAGGGATTTGGTTAATGGGAAGTTTTCCCAGTTTTGCAATTTCATTTTCCAACAGTTGCAATTTTCGGTCTTTGTCCAACAACTCTGCCTTTTGCGATTCGTATAATTCATTCACAAAACGATATTTTTCTTCATCGTCATTTTTAGCACCATCTACTATTTTCAATGTGGTATTTTTTAATTTTGGATAGGCTGTTTTTTGGTTCTCCCAGGTATTTATAATATTATCGGGAATGCCTTTATCTCCCATAAAAACAAGTTCGATAGCTGATTCTTCTGCATTTTCATAGGTTATATTGGTAAAATTTTCCAAAAATTTACTGTTCCCCGACAGCTGATAGGTTGCTATCCGTTCGTTGATAAACTGTTTTGCTTGGCTCCTGAACAAGGATTCTTGAAACACATTATAAAAGGTATAGATAGCAGGTACCATCACTATAAATGCCACAAAAGAGGCTAATTGTGCAATGCGTTTTCTTCGTTTGGAATTGGCATAACGTACCATCGGAAACCGTAACAGTTTAAGTACTAAAAAGGTTGCCAACCCTATGAATATAGTATTGATAATGAACAGGTACATAGCTCCCCCTGCGTATTCAAAGTTTCCTATGGCCAACCCAAAACCTACGGTACATAATGGTGGCATAAGCGCCGTAGCAATGGCAACCCCAAAAATAACACTAGCAATGGTGCCTTTTTTGGCACGGGCAATTACCAATGCCAACCCTCCAAAGAATGCTATAAGTACATCCCTTATATCTGGAGCTGTACGGGCCAGTAGTTCCGAAGATTCTTCACGAAGCGGAAACAAATAGAAAAACATAAATGCTGTTAATACACTTAAACCTACCATTACCCCAAAGTTTTTAAGGGAACGGCGAAGTGTGTCAATATCATTAATGGCAATGGCCATCCCTATACCCAATATAGGGCCCATAAGGGGTGAGATCAACATGGCACCAATAACTACAGCCGTGGAGTTGGCATTCAATCCCACGGAAGCAATAAAGATGGAACATACCAAAATCCATGCGGTATGCCCTTTAAAAGAGATGTCATTCTTAATGGAGTCTATAGTGGTATCCCGATCTGTTTCTTTTCGGATATCGAGCAGTTCTTTTAAAAACTTCCTAATACTTCCGAGAAGTCCCGTAAATTCTTTTTTAATTTCTTCTCCCGAAGCTTTATTAGGTTCTTCCGGATTGATGTTGGCATTGTTTTCCATGGTTAAGCATATTGATCGCCGTAAGTGTCTTTTACTTTTTGTAATATTTTTTTAATATCCTGCTCTTTTGTTTTTGGGTAAAGGAGCAAAATATCGTCTTTGTCAACAATGATGTAGTCATTTATACCATCTATCACCACTATTTTGTCTTTTGAGGTCCGGATCATATTTCCGGAAGCTTCTTCTGCAATAACCCGTGCATTTACAACAGCATTGCCCTGTTGTTTTTCGAGCTTTTCATAAAGCGACCCCCAAGTGCCAAGATCGTTCCAATCAAAATCAGCAGGTAACACATAAATGGACTTGGCATTCTCTAAGATAGCATAATCTATGGATATATTTTCCGCTTTGCTGTAGTTTTCTTTGATGAAGCTTTCTTCTTGTACTGTATTGTATATAGTGATTCCCTCTTGAAAATGGTCATACATAGCTGACTGGTGTGTTCTAAAAGCATCTAAAATAGTTGAAACGCTCCAAATAAAAATTCCTGCATTCCACAAAAAATTTCCTTTTGCTAAAAATTGTTTGGCAGTTTCATAATCGGGTTTTTCCCTAAAACTGTTTACTTTTTTAATTGATTCTGTTGATCCGGCATCGTATTCAACATAGCCATAGCCTGTATTTGGAAACGTAGGTTGGATTCCCAGAGTCATTAACACAGGATGATTACGACAGAAATCAAAAGATGCTTGCAAGTTTTTATTAAAGGCTTCTTCATCTTCAATCCAGTGGTCGCTAGGCGCCACGATCATTACGGCTTCAGGGTTTTCTTTATATATTTTTAAAGAGGCGTAGAGTATGCACGGTGCTGTATTGCGCATAGCCGGCTCTAAAACTATTTGCCTTTGCGAGATACCGGACAATTGTTCTAATACTAAATTGTTGTACCGCTCATTTGTTAAAATAAATATGTTTTCTTTAGGGACACTTTTACACAAACGGTTAAACGTCCGTTGGATAAGGGTTTCTCCTGTTCCCAACATATCATGAAACTGTTTAGGGAAATTGGACGTGCTTACCGGCCAAAATCTGGAACCTACACCGCCTGCCATTAAAATAGCATAATTGTTTTTATTCATTTTTCAGTTAATTCTTGAAAGTTAAAAAAGGTTCTATTTTTCTGTTAATTTACGATTTCTACTTCTACGTTGGGATTGAACAGGTATGTTTTCCCTGTTGCCATCTCCAAACATTCATATCGTTTTATCCGTTTATTTCCTTTTTTGAATATTTTGCCATTGTATATCCGAAAGGTACTCCCTATGGCTAGTTCAAAAATATAGTTTTTATCGTTTTCCGGATCGTACTGTTTCAAAGCTATGGATAATGTAGTGTCTGTATCACTACTCGCCTTCGGGTTGCGGAAATGATTTGCTAAAAGCGGTAAAAGTTGCGATGGAAATATCTCCGGACGTATAAATGGCACCATTAATTGCTGGAAGGTATATTTCCATTCTTGTCCGTGTGGTTTAATACGCCTGCCATATTTTTCAAAAGCTACTAAATGGGCTATTTCATGAACAAGTGTGATAAGGAATTTGTATTTATTCAGCGATGTGTTTACAGTGATTTGGTGCATCCCTCCGGGCAACCTCTTATAATCACCATGACGTGTAACCCGTTCATTTACAATTTTTAGGTGGACAGCATATACTTTTATCAATTCAAAACAGGGAACTACTGCATTTTCCGGAAGGTATTTTTGAAGTGTCTGTTCCATCAAAACAAAGATAGAAAACAACTTTGGGTTTTAATTAAAAAGGGCTTACAGGTTTTAAAAACCTTTAAGGTGTTGCACTAGAAACCTGCAACAACTTTCCATTGTAATAGTTGTTACCGGTAAGTGCAAAATTATATATGTATGTTGCCATTTCTAATGCAGTTACCGGGGCTTTGTAACCCGGGAAAGCAGCTTCTAACATTTCCGTTTGAACAGCACCTAATGCTAATGTATTAAAGGAAGGGCCAGTGTCTTTGTACTCTTCAGCAAGTAATTCTGTAAGTGTAATAACAGCTCCTTTGGAAGAGCTATAAGCAGCTAATCCTGCAAACTTCAGGCTTCCTTGTACACCTCCCATACTGCTGATATTTACCACATGGCCTTCCTTGGGCATAAAGGGGAGTACTGTTCTGGTAACTTCTGCTACTCCAAAGATATTTACTTTATAGATTTCTTCGAAATCTTCTGCAGTTGTTTCCACAAATGGTTTATGGAGCAGCTTCCCTGCATTATTGATCAAAATATCTACCTTTTTCCATTGACCTGATAAAAAACCGTCTAGCTTTTGGACAGCTTCTTTCTTGCATACATCAAACGAAAAGCAGGTGATATTCGGGTGCCTCATTGAAGTCACAGGTTGTTCATTTCTGGAAAGTGCCAATACTTTATGGCCAGCATCAGCAAATAGTTTTACCAGTTCAAAACCAATTCCCCTACTCGTACCCGTAACAATAATGTGCTTTGTATTATTCATTCATTGTTATTTCTCGAGTGGGTGTGTTGGACATTCTTTCTATGGCCGGGATCATTCCATTAATGAGGGTTGCCATATGGGCAAAATCCATTTCGGAGGTTTCATCATCTACATGATGGTAATAATCATAGTTAGTAAAATCAAAAGTGCTAATGGTTTGTGCCGGCACCTTAAATACTTCATAAAAAGGGTAATTGTCTGATCTTTTAAATAATTGGTATTCTTTAGCTGTTGGCAAGTAACCTATCAAGTCTTCCCCTACATATTCATTTATTTTAGCTGCCATGTTAGATTTTTCATATCCGGTGATATATGCCTTATAACCCCTCCCTTTCATAGAGACCCCTATCATTTCAATATTGAAAACCGTATATAAATCAAGTGATTGTTGTTTTAATTTTTCGGCCAAATGTTTAGATCCTAACAAGCCTTTTTCTTCTGCTGAAAAGAGAATGAACAACAAGCTTCTTTTATTGGTTTTGACATTCCCAAAGTACCTGGCCAATTCTAAAACAGCTGTTGAACCTGATGCATTATCATTTGCTCCATTGGCAATGGCATCTCCATTTACCCGTTCTCCTAAACCAATATGGTCATAATGAGCACCAATAATTATGAATTCATTTTTTAACGATGGGTCATTTCCCTCTACATATCCTACCACATTATAAGCCACTTTTTCATAATTAGACAACGTATCTCGGTATGTTGAAAAATATGGTTTTAAGCCATTTTTTATGAAAATAGTTTCTGCATAATCTGCTGCTTTTGCAATTCCCTCACTGCCTGCTTCACGGCCTCTAAGCTTATCAGATGCTAAAAACTCCATTGCTTTTTTTACAGAGGTTTCCGTTGAGTAATACGCTTTCTTGTCTATTGCTTTTTCAACATTATTTCCCGCATCCGGTTTATCTATGATTCCCTCTGGACGCATCATCACAGTTGATGACTTACAGCTTAATAACCCAATGAGTATAAAAAAGATTGTCTTTTTCATTGCATTTATAATTTAACTTTTTAAAGATAAAAAAAGCATCTCGAATATAAGATGCTTTTCTGTTATTTATGTAGTGAATACTACCTTACGCCAGCATGGTTACCGGGTTCTCCAGATAATGTCTTAGTGTCTGTAAAAACTGAGCGCCTGTGGCACCATCAACAGTCCTGTGGTCGCATGCTAAAGTAATTTTCATAGTATTACCAACAACAATCTGTCCATCTTTAACTACCGGTTTTTCTATAATCGCTCCTACAGATAAAATAGCAGCATTAGGTTGGTTAATAATCGAGGTAAATTCTTGAATCCCAAACATACCAAGATTGGATACTGTAAAGGTACTTCCCTCCATTTCTTGAGGGGTAAGCTTTTTGTTTCGGGCTTTTCCGGCTAAATCTTTTACTTGTGCGCCTATTTGTGTGAGGTTCATTTGGTCTGTAAACCGCAGAACCGGAACAACCAGCCCTTCATCAACGGCAACAGCAACACCTATATGCACATGATGGTTATATTTTGTAGTATCGCCATTCCAAGTAGTATTCACCTGTGGGTGTTTTTTTAAGGCCATGGCACATGCTTTTACCACCATGTCATTAAATGAGACCTTGGTATCGGGCAATGCATTTATTTGACTTCGGGAGGCGATCGCATTATCCATATCCACTTCTATGGTAAGATAGTAGTGGGGTGCTGTGAATTTCGATTCTCCCAAACGTTTTGCGATGGTCTTTCGCATTTGAGAATTTTTAATTTCTTCAAAGCGCTCTTCCCCTGCAGGAACAAAAGGCATCGTAACAACTTCTTTTGTTTCTTGAGAAGAAACAGTGGAAGTGGCTATTGCTGATGGCGTATAATTCTCTATATCTCTTTTTACAATCCGGCCATTTTCCCCAGAACCTTTCACTTGTGATAGATCAATTCCCTTTTCTTCGGCCATTTTCCTGGCTAATGGCGATGCAAACACCCTTCCTCCTGTATTGATAGGGTTTGGTGTTTTTTCTTGTGTGTTTTGCTCGGGCCTAGATGGCGGCTCTTTTTGTTGTTCGTCTGGCTGAATGGTCTCTCCTGACTGAACTGCTGCCAATATTTCATCCACCTTAGCTCCTTTAGGGCCAATAATGGCCAATACGGCATCTACCGGTGCTGATCCTCCCTCTTCTATGCCTATATGTAGTAATGTACCTGCATAGAATGATTCAAACTCCATAGTTGCCTTGTCCGTTTCAATCTCTGCCAAAATATCTCCTTCAGACACTTCATCCCCTACTTTTTTAAGCCATTTTGCCACTGTGCCTTCTTCCATCGTGTCACTTAAACGGGGCATCCTAACTACTTCTACACCTTCTGGTATTGAAACTTCAGAAACTGTTTCTTCTTTTTTGGGTGTTTCTTTCACTTCCTCATTTTTGGTTTTCGCAGCTTCTCCATTCAACAATGCAGAAATGTCTTCCCCTTTATCCCCTATAATTGCTAAAAGGGCATCAACAGGAGCTCCTTCTCCCTCTTGGATGCCAATATGGAGCAGCGTTCCTGAGTAAAAAGATTCAAACTCCATAGTTGCCTTGTCCGTTTCAATCTCAGCCAGGATATCTCCTTCTTCTACTTTATCCCCTACTTTTTTTAACCATTTGGCCACCGTACCTTCTTCCATGGTATCACTTAGCCTTGGCATGTTTATAATCTCCGCCATATTTGTTATAGTTTATGAGGTAAAAAAGGGTAATCTTGTTGTTCATATACGCTATCATACATCACATTTTTTTCAGGATATGGTGATTCTTCAGCGTATTTTTCACATTCTTTTACTAAATCCTTTACACGTTTGTCTATTACCGCAATCTCATCATCCGTAGCATATTTCTTTTCTTTTATTACTTCTAATACCTGTGTAATAGGGTCTATTTTTTTGTATTCTTCTACTTCTTCTTTTGTCCTATATTTTTGTGCATCAGACATGGAGTGCCCTCTGTAACGGTATGTTTTCATCTCTAAAAATGTTGGGCCACCACCACTTCTGGCCCTTTCAATAGCTTCGTTTACAGCTTCAGCTACCTTAACAGGGTTCATGCCATCAACAGGCCCGCAAGGCATTTCGTAACCTAATCCCAGTTTCCATATCTCAGTATGACTGGCTGTACGCTCTACCGATGTACCCATTGCATACCCATTATTTTCTACAATAAACACTACCGGTAATTGCCATAGCATGGCAAGGTTTAATGTTTCATGGAGCGCCCCTTGTCGCGTAGCTCCATCCCCCATATACGTAAGTGTTACCGCATCTCTCTTAAAATACTTGTCAGCAAAAGCAATCCCTGCGCCTAAAGGTATTTGGCCCCCTACAATACCATGACCACCATAAAACCGGTGTTCTTTAGAAAAAATATGCATGGAACCCCCTAATCCTTGCGAGGTTCCGGTTCCTTTACCATAAAGTTCTGCCATTACCTTCTTGGGGTCTACGCCCATTCCTATAGGTTGAACGTGATTGCGGTATGCAGTTATCATTTTATCTTTGGTAAGGTCCATAGCATGAAGGGAGCCTGCTAATACAGCCTCTTGACCATTATATAAATGTAGGAACCCCCTAACTTTTTGCTGAATATAGACGGCTGCGAGTTTGTCTTCAAATTTTCTCCAGAAAAGCATGTCTTCATACCACTTAAGGTACACTTCTTTGGTAACTTTTTTCACGCGTTTATTTTTTAGTTAACCTTTTTCAATGCATCTCATACCCGTTATGGAATGCATAAAAATGAAATACAAAAGTAACATATTATGTATACGTAGGAAAATGAAAACACACAATTATCCTTGTTTTTGTTATGTTTAAAAATCTACCTATTAAAGGAATGAACTGTCAAAAATTAAAGGGAGTATGTTTTTAACAGAATTGGTCTTGATGATATTTCCTTCCTCTCCCATAAAGTAGATAGGAATAGGTTTTTTTTGATTTATTTCATATTCAAGCATGGCTTGCCTACAAGCACCACATGACGGTACAGGTTCTTTAACGCTATGATTATCAGAAGTAGCTGTAATGGCTATCATTTCAATTTTTGAACCGGGGTAATTTGCACCTGCACTGTAAATAGCAACTCTTTCTGCACATAATCCTGATGGATAAGAGGCGTTCTCTTGATTATTACCTGTAATGATAATTCGATTATCTAGTAGCAAAGCTGCTCCCACACGAAATTTGGAATATGGTGCGTATGCATTATTTCTTGAAAGGATAGCATTGTTCATTAAATTCCGAGCATCCTCCGAAAGCTCATTAACATGCTCATATACTATAAAAGATGCCTGTATATTTAATTCTTTCATTCAAATATGGCTAATACTCAAAATATTCCCTGCCCAAATTAAAGGTAAGTGAAAAACGTAGTGTGTTCTCCAGAGGGTTTCTAACTTTTGAGGCCGAAAATAAGTAGGACACGTCTATAACAGCTGCTTTAAATTTGAACCCGCCACCTAATGTAAAAAACTGGCGCGCCCCTTTTTCCTCACTTTCATTAAAATAACCTGTCCTTAGTGCAAATGAATCTTGGTACCAATATTCAGCACCTAATGCCCATGTAAATTCTTTTAGCTCTTCACTAAATCCATCGGGTGCATCACCAAACGATTCAAATATACCACTAAAAAAACTTATGTCCTGATATTCAGCATTATCATCTGCATCAATATCACCATCGCCATCGAAATCTTGCGGTGTAGGCACCAACAATTTATTAACCTCTGCATTCACTGCAAGTCTATTGAATTCATCAAAGATGAAATCAAAACCAGCTCCAAATTTCAAATTAGTTGGTAAAAAATTCTCTTGCCCCCCTTCATCATATTTGATTTTCGGACCAATGTCTGACAGGTTAAAACCAAAACGCCAGCGGCCATCAAATGTATTATAAGGTATTTGTTCTGATTGGTAATATCCTGATATCCCTACAGCAAAGGAATTGGCAGCTTGTGCATTGGCATCTATTTGTTGAATTCTTAAATTAGAACGTATGTACCTCCCTGTAACTGCCATAGAAAAGCGGTCACTTAGCTTTAATGCGTATGAACCATCTAAAGCAAATTCGTTTGGCTTTACAATTTCTCCCGGATCATTTGCAAATTGCCGTAATTCAATTTCTCCTAGTCCAAAATAGCGGAAACTAAACGCAAAAGCACTCCTGTCATTAATTTTATTGTAAAAATTAGCTTGTAAAAGTGCTATATCGTTGACCAATTCTGCCAAATAAGGAGTATAACTTATTCCTACCCCTATTTGTTTTTCTGCAAAAACATATTTGGCAGGGTTCCATTGTTGTGAATAGGTGTCGGGAGAAGTGGCTGCGCCTATATCTCCCATTCCTGAAGCTCTTGCATCTGCTGCAATGGTAAGAAAAGGTACTGCTGTTGTAATTACTCTAGACTGTTCTTGTTGTGCATAGTTCTTCCATGTTAAGAACACCACTACTATCATTAAAGCATTTTTCATGTAGGTATAAGTAATATATTTTGACAAATATAACTTTTTATTAGAGGATAACAAGTTTTTCAAATTTATGCGTTTTCTTATTTGTTAACGAAGATTTAACAGTAATCTTATATACATAAACCCCTTTTCCTATTCTATCTCCAAAATTATCTCTTCCATCCCATACAATATCTCTTGAAAATCCATCTGTTGTTATAATTTGGTGTGTATTCCATACCACTTTACCTGATATGGTAAAAACTTGTATGTCAACCTCTATAGGTTCAAAAGGTTTGTTGTGCTGGAACCAAAATTCTGTATAGCTAGTAAAAGGGTTGGGGTAATTTAATACTCGTTCTAATTGAATTTCTCCATCATCTAATACCAAGAACTGAATTTCTGCAGTTGAGGAATTGTTGTATACATCCCAGGCTTTTAATGTCAATGTATGTAGTCCCGGGTCTAAATCTCTAAAAGGGAATGAAACCCTCCCCTCTGTAAAATCATCTATTTCGGCTTCATAATAATCATTAAGCACAAAAGGATTATTCTCATCTCCATCAAGGATCGCTACAATATCGTGTCCAATACCACTTGCGGTATTAATTCCGTTTTCATCTTTAAGTATGGCTATTAAAAGTGGCGATTCATTTGTAATTCCTCCCGAAACAAAACTTTCATTATTCATAAAAAGTTGTATTTCAGGGCCTATATTATCTTCAGGAGCATTTTCATTAATACCTCCTACATTAATGTCAAGATTATAGCCTGCTTTATCTTCAAAAATTGCTCCTCGCTCACTATAGAAACTAACCCTTCCTTTTCCTACGGGAATGCTAATATCCCTAGGCACTACAAAATTAAACGTAAACTCTCCGTTCACAGCAGTTGCTTTTCCTCTAAAAATACTTTCTCCCAAAGTTTCAAAGTCTAAAAAAATAAGGGCTCCACTATTATCTCGAGTTTGGTCATTTGCAAGGGTCATTTTTTGAGTATTTTTATCATGTATGGTAGCAAAAACTGTCCCATTGTAATTAGTCAAGATATTGTTATTTTCATCTGTAATAACTCCTCTCATTTTTATTTTACTCAATGCCTTTAAAGTATCTACAGGCTGTGTTATCGGGATGTCATTTATTTCCAATAAATTTACATTGGGCTTTGGGATTGCTAATTTTATTGCAGGATCCCCTATAAAAAACACTACTCTTTTTTGAACGCCTCCAGTAAATCTCGGATCAACTTTTGAACGCCTGAGAATCTCTGCTACCGAATAGTTCTCTGTGCCTGAAGGAAACAAATAATCGGATATAATATCATTATAAGCAATTCCATTTCCAACAAATATTTCCCTTGTTGTAGTTATTAATCCAATAGCACCTCCTTGTTCATTCCAAAAGGTTAACTCTCCAGCTGTTAACCGTTCTGGGTTGTCAAATCTGGTAAATTCACAGGTTGTTGTTATAAAGAGCGGGAATTGGGTATTATTCCGCAGGCTTTCAGCATCTGCTTTTGTAAACAAACGTTCCTGTGCCAATCCCTCTTCTCCCCCATGTCCAAAATAATTAACAACCAATGTTCCCAAATCAATGGCTGCCAATAATTCTTCTTTTGCTTTTGGATACCGTTCTCCTCCGGAAGAAACCTCTTGTTTAAAAGCATCTGCATAAATTTTTGTAAGATTAAAGAATGGCTTGTTTATAGTTATTCTATCACCTAAATCGTTCAGGTTCGACTGGATTATTCCTTCCCAATTATCATCTACATCATCTGCCAAAAGCGTTATACTATTACGCCACCTTCCTAATGCTTCTGTTTGATGATATGCTATAATTTTATCAACCATTGCATCTGCTTCCTGAGGGGTGTTGGCCAAAATACGCCCTATCGCTATATCCATTAAATCATTTCCAGTTATATGACCTTCCCCAACATCCATCATGGTATAAAAGTCATCGGATGCAATTCCAAAAGTAAATGAAAAACTTTCATATGAATGAAATATGGGAACTATATTGGTATTAGGTGATAACCTGTCTTTATAATCTATGGAAGCATCTCCAAATAAGGCAACATATTTTAGTCTATTTGCAGGATTAGAAGCATTATCATATATGTATCTTATAAAATTTCGAATAGCTGCTATATCCGGATTACCGGAATTAAATTCATTGTATATTGATTCTATGCTTACTACTCTAACGATCAACCCGGAATTTGTCCTATGAAAATCTGCAAGTCTTTGTGCTTGTGACAATAAAAATTGTGGCGCAATGATTATATAGTCAATATCTGTAGGCTGTCCATTATCGTTAAAGATGGTTCCTTTTACATTTTGGTTAGGGACTTGTTGGTTGGACGCAATGATAACTGGCTCATAAAAATCTTCTTCATTGACTATTGCATAATAATGGTTTTCTCCTAAAAAAGTTTTGTACTCAAATATAGTTGATGTATCTAAATTTCTATATGTTACAATATTATTGTTGTCGGTCACCTCCCAGATTTGAGAAATGTTTGCAGCGTCTGAGACTACATAGTTGGCTACTCCGGTAGTGTTCTCTGAATTTTTATAGGTAAATGTATATTGCCCTCCTTTTCCCGATAAATGTCTCTTTGCTTCAACAGCAATATAGTCAAGATAACCTATGGCACTTGGGTTTCCATTATTATTATAAACAAGTGCTATCTCAATATCTTGGCCGGATACTGTAGCATCAGCATATTTTAATCCTCTTTTTAATGTTGAGCCGTCCGGACTAAAATTGTCTTGAGTGCCAAAAAAAATATCGCCCTGAGGGGTTGCTGTAAAATTAAATCCTAATATTTCTTGTCCATTTAAGTTAACACTCATTGATGAGGGAGATGAAGATACTGCTGCAGGTTTTACCCCTACCCGTATTGGTGATGATATATCAATATCAGGAATAGTAAATTCGAAGATTTGTTCATTTTCAATGTTAAATTGCTCGCCAAACCATCTGCGTCCAACTTTTGCTATATTAGTGATATCCTGTTCATGAAAGACACTCATATCTACTTTAGTGATTGTTGTTGTAGCTGTTGTATTGGGTTGGTTCGCATCCAGTATTCTTTTACCATTTGTTTCTCCAATACTCAAGAAATAAGACGGTAAATCTGTGTATACGTTTCTATACGTCTGACTCTCTTCATTCCACTCATCTGGACCTATGGCATAAAACAAGATATAATCATTAGCATCAAAAGAACCATCTGCTTCTCCTATAACCTGAATAGCGTTCTCAGGAGTATCTTTAATATAATCAACCTCATTCATTAATGACTGCATCCTTCCTCCATTTCCATATATTTTTATCTTTCTAGGGTCTATGGTATTTATATCAACCCCTAACTGCCTTAAAAAATTCCGGTCAATTCGATAAACCCCTGTTTTTTCTACATAGAATTTATACCATGTTCCTTCTCTCAGTACTGAGTTGATGATATTTCCTCTTCCATTGGTATTAGAAAATTTATTTACTCTTGAATCAATAACATATTCAATATCAAATGAAACTACCCGTTTTATTTGATTTTCATCTTTGTATAATGGAAATAGCTTAATTGAAGTGTATGTAACGTTTCTCGCTTTATTTATAGCTCCTTTAAAAAAAATAGCTTCCGGAAGAGCTTCATAAGGAACATCATAAATCTCTGAACTATTAATATTTTCGGTTACTATATTTTTGATTGCAACTGATGTATTTGTGCTATAATTATTTTCTTCCCACCGTGCATTAAAAACTATTTGGTTATTTTCATAAACAAAATAACCTCCTGTAAAATAAGGAACCGTATATTTTTTAGATAACGTTGTTATTTCTTTTGAAGCCTTCCAGTCAATTTTAAATTGCTTGTCCTGAGCTAAACCGCTGAAAAAGCAAAGTAATATTAAAGGGAAGAAAATGTTTTTCATCATCAAAATAACGTATTATGCATAAAAATAGTGCGTTCCATCCAACATACAATTTTAAACAATAAATAATAAATATAAAAAACCTTCGTTTTTACAGTGTCGTTCAACCTAATTATATGGCGTTTACCATAGATTCTAAACTAAAAAATTGAATATATCATGTTAATTGTTATATTGCGCCAAAAATATAGATACTCAAATCTTAACTCTATGAAAATAGATGCTATCAAAGCTTTTTTACTGCTGTTTATAGCAGTTTTAGGATTAACAGGGTGTAAAAACACCTCCTCAAAAAATACTTCAAGAGCAACCGGCTGGCAAATCAATGCACGAGAGGGCGGGTTTCAGTACAACACAAATTTTAAGGAGCAGGAAACAGCTCCGGGTCTTGTATTTATAGAAGGAGGTACTTTTACCAAGGGACGTGTTCAAGACGATGTAATGCATGATTGGAACAATACCCCTACACAACAGCATATACAATCCTTCTATATAGATGAAACAGAAGTTACTAATGTAATGTACCTCGAGTTCCTTGATTATCTAAAAAGTGTTTACCCTCCTGATGACCCGAAATATACAAACATCTATTATGGTGCGCTTCCGGATACTTTAGTATGGCGGAATCGGTTAGGGTATAATGAAGTAATGACCAATAATTACTTACGTCACCCAGCTTATGCAGAATATCCTGTTGTAGGGGTTAATTGGGTACAGGCTACACAATTTAGTGAGTGGAGAACTGATCGTGTTAATGAATTAATTCTTGAAAGAGAAGGCTATATTGAAAGAGGCACCAAATATGCTGTTGTTCAAGGTGAAGTAGATGGTACATTCAGTACCGCTGCTTACATAAATAATCCGGAATCTGTATATGGAGGAGAAATCGACTCATTGCAAGGAAGGGCAAAAAGAGACTCTGTAAATGTTTTTGCTAAAAGAAAAAGCGGTGTTCTATTACCAGAATACAGACTCCCTACAGAAACCGAATGGGAGTATGCAGCATTGGGACTTGTAGGTGAAAGAGAATATAATAACTACAGAGGAAAGAAAAAGTACCCATGGGAAGGTCGTTATACAAGGTCGGGGAAAAGAGCTATAAGAGGTGATCAATTGGCTAATTTTAAACAGGGAAAAGGAGATTATGGAGGAATTGCAGGTTGGTCTGATGATGGTGCTGATGTTACCGCCCCTGTTAAATCATACCCACCTAACGATTATGGGCTATACGATATGGCAGGAAATGTAGCCGAATGGGTTGCTGATGTATACCGACCTATTGTAGATGATGAAGCTAATGATTTTAACTACTACAGAGGCAATGTTTATACAAAACCTTCTATAGACAAAGACGGTAAAGTAGCCATAGTGGGTGAAGGAAATATTGTTTATGACACTTTAAGCAATGGCCGCATAGTTGCAAGGGATTTGCCTGGTGAAATAGCCATGGTACCAATTACAGAAGATGATGCTTATTTAAGGCCTAATTTTACAAAAAGTGACAACAGAGGATATAGAGATGGTGAATATGGTTCTACAAGATACTATGACCGGTTTAGAAATAATGATGATGACGATCCTAAAAACAGGAAGCGGATGTATAACTCACCAGATCATAAAGTAACTACTGATTCATTAGGGAACCTTATCAAAGAATACGATAAAGAAAAAAGAACAAGCCTTATTGATGACAATGTCCGGGTATATAAAGGAGGGTCTTGGAGAGACCGCGCCTATTGGTTAGACCCTGCTCAACGAAGATATCTCCCCGAGTATATGGCTACAGATTATATTGGGTTTAGATGTGCTATGTCTAGGGTAGGTTCTAAGTCCAAAAACAAAAAAAGGCCAAGAGGATAGTCATTTTTAAATACTATAAAAGAAGCTCCGATAATTTGGAGCTTTTTTAATACCTTTATTTTATGATGATTCAGGATTTATATACTCTTTTCCTAGACACAAGATCTGTTTGTACTGACACCCGAAAAATCGAAAAAAACTGTCTTTTCTTTGCTCTAAAAGGAACCAATTTTAATGGTAATCAATTTGCAAAGGAAGCTTTAAAAAAAGGAGCTTCTTATGCAATAGTTGACGAAAAAAAATATGAAGTTTCTGGAAAAACAATATTGGTAGATGATGTTCTAACGACATTGCAGAAACTTGCCAATTACCATAGAAAACAACTAAAAACCACTATTATTGCATTGACAGGCAGTAATGGAAAAACAACTACCAAAGAACTTATTAATTGTGTACTAAAAAGCAAATACAATACTATTGCTACCAAAGGGAATTTAAATAATCATATTGGTGTTCCATTAACTTTACTCTCTATTAAGTATAATATAGAAATTGCTATTGTAGAAATGGGGGCTAACCACCAAAAAGAAATTGCTTTTCTCTGTGAAATAACTTTCCCTGATTATGGCTGTATTACTAATTTTGGGAAAGCACACTTGGAAGGTTTTGGCGGGATAGAAGGTGTTATTAAAGGAAAAAGCGAATTATATGACCATCTCATTGAACAAAATAAGCACATTTTTTATAATACCGACGATCCTATACAAGTTGAAAAATTAAAAAATTACTCAAAAAAAATAAGTTACTCTAAGTCTGGAAAAGCTGATTATGTTATAGAATTTGTAGGTGCAAACCCTTTTGTTACCATAAAAGTTGGAGATACCTATATTAATTCTCAACTGATAGGATCATATAACTACAGTAATATTGCATTAGCAATTACTATCGGAATGTATTTTGATGTCCCGTTATCAGCGATCAAAAAAGCTGTGGAGAATTATATTCCTGCTAATAATCGCTCCCAAATACTTTATAAAAACTCTAATAAAATCATCTTAGATGCTTATAATGCTAACCCTACAAGCATGGTTGCTGCTTTTGATCATTTCTCAAACCTTCCTGATAAAAATAAAATTGCTTTCTTAGGTGATATGTTTGAACTAGGTGAAGATTCGAATAAGGAACACCAAGCCATCGTTGACATAGCTGAAAAAGCCCAAGGGATTAACGTGATCCTTATAGGAACCCATTTTTATAAAACAAATTCAACTCTAGAAAAATATAAAACGTTTAATGATTTAAGAAAAGGAATTGACAGAGAATCTATTAAAAATAGTACTATCCTCATAAAAGGCTCCAGAGGCATGGCCCTGGAAAGAATCCTGGATGTATTATGAATGTGGGTATTACAGGATTCGAACCTGTGACCCCTACCCTGTCAAGGTAGTGCTCTAAACCAACTGAGCTAAATACCCTATAAACAAAAATATAAAACCCTTGATTTTTCAAGGGTTTAGTAATCGTGGGCCCTGCTGGATTCGAACCAGCGACCCCCTGCTTGTAAGGCAGGTGCTCTGAACCAACTGAGCTAAGAGCCCCATTACATCATTAGCGGATGCAAATATAGAATAGTTATTCTTATAACCCAAAAATAAATTTTAAAAAGTTAAAGTGTTTCTGCTACTACAAAGTTACTCCCTCCAATAAAAATTAGATCATCTCTCTTAGCATTTCTTTTAGAGGCTGTGTAAGCTTCCAAGACAGTAGCATATTTATTGCCTTTAAGTTTATTTTGAACTGCCTTCCGATGAAGTTCATTAACGTCCAATCCCCTAGGAATATTAGGTTTACAAAAATAGTAGCTTGCACTTTTAGGAAATAAAGGAAGTATTTCATCCAACTCCTTTTCCTTTACAAACCCAAGAACGATATGTAGCTTGTCATATGTTTGTTCTTGTAATTGCTGCATTATTATTCCAATGCCTTCTTTATTATGGGCTACATCACATATAACCCTTGGAGCGATTCCCAATTGTTGCCACCTTCCTTCAATACTTGTGTTTTTCACAACATTTGATAACCCCTTTTTAATAGCTGAAAGTGTTACTTCAAAATCTTTTAATTGCTGAACCGTTGCTACTGCAGTTTTACTGTTCTTTTTTTGATAGTTCCCTAGCAAATCGGAACCATATTCTTTTTTTACTAATTCTTCTGCTAAAAAAACGGATGCATTCCTATCTTTTGCCACTTTTAAAAAAACAGGCATCGTTTCCTCTTGGTACTCTCCTATAACCACAGGGACTTCCTGTTTAAAGATTCCTGCTTTCTCCAAAGCAATTTGTTCAAGTGTATTCCCTAAAATTTCTTTATGATCATAGCCTATATTCGTAATTACAGCAACTTCTGGAATAATAATATTAGTTGAATCTAAACGACCTCCTAATCCGGTTTCAACAATAGCTATATCAACTTTTTCTTTAGCAAAATAATCAAAAGCCATACCTACGGTCATTTCAAAAAATGATAACTGATATTGTTCTAAAAACTGCTTATTGTTATCAATAAATTGAACTACAAACGCTTCTGGTATTTTTAGCCCATTAACTTTAATCCGCTCCCTGAAATCTTTTAAATGTGGTGATGTATATAATCCGGTTTTATAACCTGATTCTTGAAGTATGGAAGCTACCATATGACTCACAGAACCCTTCCCATTAGTACCTGCAACATGAATTGATTTAAATTTTTTCTCCGGATTGCCCATAAATTTTGAAAACCCCTGAATGTTATCCAGTTTATTTTTAAGAGCAGTTTTTCCTTGTTGTTGGTACATCGGCAATCGGCCAAACATCCAATCGAGGGTTTCTTTATAATTCATGGACAGTTATTCCCCTAACTTAAAATTAACTACCACAAAACCTATTTGTCGGTTAGGCGCTTTCGGGTCCGGGTTCCACTTGTGCAAAAAAGCGGTTTTCCTGGCAGGTTCTATCAGGCAGGGATGGTTATTTGTAGTTCCCTTTACACCCGGTATTGCACTCACTACGTCTCCATTTTTACTTACTTCAATCTTTACTACAACACTTCCCTCTTCATCACATTCTTGTTGAACTTTTCCCCTATTAACTAATGATCTTCCATTAAGGCCATACCCAACAGCACTCCCTGTAGACCCGTAATAATTATTGGCATAGGGATCTCCTTCCGGTTGACCCTTATCTCCACCAATAACATCATTTCCTTCACTTACAGAAGTTGTATTTTCACTATTGATGATACTTGAAAGGGCATCTGTAGTAATCTTTGAAGGCACCTGTTTTTCTTCTTTTTTTACTGCTTCCTTAATTTCATTTATCGAGGTTGCTTTTTTATTTTTCGTTTCATTAGGTATTACAACGGTTTCCTCTAGCTCATTTGCTAAAATTTTTTCCTGTTTTACCGTCTCTTTCACAACTTCTTTAATTTTTTCTTGAGGCTCCGATACCTTCTTTACTTTTTTTTGAACAATGGTTTTTGGAGGTTGTTTCCCTTTTCCTGTGTTCGTAGTGCCAAAATTAACCAAAATGCCTTTTTCCGGAGGAGGTTCTAAATACGCAAGGCCAACATAAAACAAAAGTATTAGCAACCCTAATAGCAAAAAACTAGTTAAGGTAAACGATTTTCGTTTATGTTTTGTATCGAAAAGTGACATAACGCTAATTTGGCCGGACTGCTAGAATCACCTTATAATTGTTCCTGTTAGCAATATCCATTACATTAACAGCATTCTCTATAGGAACACTTTCTTCTGCTCTTAGAATAATTGTAGGTTTATCTTGATTTTTTAGTTTTCTCTTGAGCTCAATTTCTAAAAAGTCCAAATTTACTTTTTGATTATCTATATAATAATCCAAATTTTTATTGATACTAACTGCTACATTTTGAACATTTGTTGATTTTCCCCGAGCCTTAGGTAATAACAAATCCAATGCATTAGGGGTGTTTGCTGTAAGCATAAAAAATACCAGCAGCAAAAACACAATGTCTGTCATAGATGACATACTGAAATCTGGAGAGATTTTATTTCTGCTTCGTAATTTCATATTACACAGGTTCGTTTAGCAAGTCTAAAAACTCTACAGCATTGGCTTCCATTTGATGGACTACCTTGTCTGTTCTGACTACCAAATGATTATATCCTATATAAGCTATAATCCCCACAATAAGTCCTGCTACAGTAGTAGTCATTGCTGTATAAATACCAGAAGCCAAAGAACCCATTTCAGCTTGACCGCCACTACTGGCCATCTGATGGAATGCAATGATCATACCGATTACTGTTCCTAAAAAACCGATCATAGGGGCTGCCCCGGCAACTGTAGCTAGTATACTGACATTCTTCTCTAGCTTGTAGACCTCAAGGGTTCCTGCATTTTCAATAGCTTTATTAATATCTTCTAGTGGTTTCCCTACCCGGGTTATCCCTTTTTCAATAAGTCGTGCCACCGGAGAATCTGTCTGGGCACATAGTAATCGAGCAGCATCTAACTTTCCATTAGATACATGATCTTTAATCTGGTTCATGAAATTTTTATCAATAGTAGAAGCTGCTTTAATAGCAAAAATACGTTCAAAGTATATATACAACGCAGCAAACAAAAGAACAAAAAGCACTGCTATAATTACAATACTTCCTGTTCCCCCACTAATTATTAAGTCTACTACTGATAATGTTTTTTCTTCTGTAAGTGTTTCTTCCAGTACTTCTTGAGTCACTTCTTGAAATAATACCATATGCTTTAGCTAAAAAGTTTACTGTATAACGCCTCACAGTATAGAAAATTATACATTCAATACAAAATCCCTGAGAAGTATAAAACCAATGGCTCCTGAAAGAAAACCTATTAACGCCAGCCAAGCTATTTTCCTAAGATACCAAAAGAAATCTATTTTCTCCATCCCCATGGCAACTACCCCAGCTGCAGAACCTATAATAAGCATACTTCCTCCTGTTCCTGCAGAATAGGCTATAAAATGCCATAAAGGACTATCAACTCCTTCAGAGAACATTCCCATACTGGCTGCTACTAATGGGACATTATCAATTACTGCAGAACCTACACCCAATAGGGACACCACGATATCTGTATTTGGTATTGTATTATTGAGCCCTTCTGCGAAATGGAATAACTGTCCTAATGACTCTAAAGCAGCCACTGCCATTAGGATCCCCAAGAAAAAAAGAATACTGGGAAGTTCTATCTTTGATAGTGATTTATGCACAGGTCCGTGATGACTGGCTTGATCACTTTCACTATCAATGTGAGAAACACTAAATTTTGTACCACTATATATTTCTGCAAATGCAGCAACTATAGCTAATGAAAGCATCATGCCTACGTATGGGGGTAAATGTGTAATGGTTTTGAACACAGGGACAAACACAATGGCTCCAAGACCTAAATATAGCATCACGGCCCCATATTTGGATTTAGCAGGCTGATTGTCTGAAGCATCATACGTTATTTCCCCGCTAAATGCTTTTAATCTGGAAGCTATAAAAGCAGGTACTACAAAGCATAGTACAGATGGTATAAACACATGTTCTATAAGTTGCATCGTTGTTACTTTCTTACCAATCCATAACATGGTAGTGGTTACATCCCCTATAGGCGACCACGCACCTCCGGCATTTGCTGCTATAATAATTAACCCTGCATACCATAATCGAGTTTCACGATCGGAAATAACCTTTTGCAGAATAGTAATTAGAACAATCGTTGCCGTAAGGTTATCTATAATCGCCGATAGTATAAACGCCAGTAAAGAAAATATCCATAATAACTTTTTCTTACTTTTTGTCCTTATGAAACTTTTAATCGTTGCAAACCCATCAAAATAATCTATAATTTCTACAATGGTCATAGCTCCCAACAGGAAAATCAATATCTCTGATGTTTTACCCAAATGATGAAGCAATACTCCTTCCAAATGCCCTGCCTCTAATTCTTTCAGCTCCGTATTAACTTCAAAAACTGGCATATGTGTTAATGCTATAATGGCCCACAATAATGCCATCATACCTAACGCCGGTATAAGCTTATCTATTTTTAGGTTATGTTCCAGTGTTATAGCAAGATATCCTAAAACGAATACAATAATTATAAGGGTTTCCATAGGTGTTAGTTAGTTTTATTTCATATTAACTGCTTCAATGCTATTTCAAAAGCAGTACTTGACATATTTATCTTTGATTTATTTTTATTATAAGTATTTAAAAGTGCTTTTTTGATTGTTTCCGACGTATCATTAAAAATAGCATCATCATCCATAGAAACACGTCGTTCCATAAAATATGCAAACACTCTTGCCATTCCACAGTTAGAAATAAAATCGGGAATAAGGCTTACCTGCTCATCTGTATGCTCCATTATAGGCCCAAAAAAGATTTCCTTATCAGCAAAAGGAACATTGGCACCACATGAAATTACTTCCAGCCCGGAAGCAATCATTTCATCAATCTGATCCTTAGTGATCAATCTAGACGCTGCACAAGGGGCAAAAATCTCTGTAGGCAAGCTCCATATACGATTATTCATTTCTTCAAAAGGAATCAGATGATCTGCAGCTAATGTATTTCCCTTTTTATTGAGAAAAAGCGATTTGATCTCTTCATAGGAGAAACCTTCTTCATTTATCAAACCACCAACAACATCTATAATTCCAACTATCCTTGCGCCCATTTGCGATAAGTAAAATGCTGCTGCTGCACCTACATTTCCAAAACCTTGAACAACTGCACGCTTCCCTTTTACCGAACCTCCATAGATATTATAATAATGCCTCACCGCTTCAGCAACTCCATAGCCCGTAATCATATCTGCAACAGTATATTTTTTTTGTATGTCCGGTGAATAGTGATTACTTTCAAGAACCTTTATAACCCCTAAACGCAATTGTCCAATCCTATTTATCTTGTCAGCCTCTGTAGGCTTAAAATGTCCATTAAAAACGCCCTCTTGAGGATGCCAAACACCACAATCTTCAGTAATAGGGATTACTTCATGGATTTCATCCACATTTAAATCGCCTCCTGTTCCATAATAGCTTTTTAATAATGGCGATACCGCTTTGTACCAACGCTGTAAAACTTCCCTTTTTCTGGGATCTTTAGGGTCGAAATTAATTCCGGATTTTGCACCGCCAATTGCAGGGCCAGACACCGTAAACTTCACCTCCATTGTTTTAGCTAGTGACATCACTTCATTCATGTTTAACCCCTTTCGCATTCGCGTACCGCCTCCAGCTGCTCCACCACGGAGTGAATTAATAACAGTCCATCCCTCAGCATCTGTTTCAGGGTCTTTCCAATTAAAAATAATTTCCGGAGGAGTATCCTCATACTTCTTGAGTAACTCTTTCATGTAGTAGTTTTTCTTCTGTCACAAATATAAAAATTAGTTTATAGGTTTCCTTTTTTATTTTCTTCGATTTCTATATATCTTTTTAATAAAAACCTTTTTGTTGGGTAAGGATGTTTTTCATATAACTCAAAATAACATATTCTCAATTGAAAAATTCACAATTAAAAGCTATATTTGGGCTCATTTTTTACGTTTTTTATAAAATACTAGTTTATGGATTTTAACCTTACCGAAGAGCAGTTAATGATTCAACAAGCTGCGAAGGATTTTGCTGAAAATGAATTACTATCAGGTGTCATCGAAAGAGATGAAAAACAACAATTTCCCACTGAACAAATTAAAAAAATGGGAGCACTTGGTTTTATGGGGATGATGGTTTCTCCTGACTATGGAGGTAGTGGCCTTGATACTGTATCATATGTCTTGGCAATGGAAGAAATTTCTAAAATAGATGCCTCTGCTTCAGTGGTAATGAGTGTCAATAATTCATTGGTATGCTGGGGATTAGAACATTATGGTACGGAAGCACAAAAAGAAAAATATTTAACTAGATTAGCTTCTGGAGAAATCTTAGGAGCATTTTGCCTTTCTGAACCTGAAGCAGGTAGTGATGCTACTTCACAAAAAACAACTGCCATAGATAAAGGTGATCATTATCTTTTAAATGGAACAAAAAACTGGATTACTAATGGAGGGACAGCCGAAGTATATTTAGTAATTGCTCAAACTGATATTGAAAAAGGACATAAGGGCATTAATGCTCTTATAGTTGAAAAAGGAATGCCCGGTTTTGAGATAGGACCTAAGGAACAAAAACTAGGAATTCGAGGAAGTGATACCCATTCCTTAATGTTTACTGATGTGAAAATACCCAAAGAAAATCGAATTGGTGAAGACGGTTTTGGATTCAAATTTGCGATGAAAACATTAGCAGGTGGGCGAATTGGAATTGCTGCACAAGCTTTAGGAATTGCATCAGGAGCATATAAACTAGCTAAAGAATATTCAAAAATAAGAAAGGCTTTCGGAACTGAAATATGCAATCATCAGGCTATTGCTTTTAAATTAGCAGATATGCATACTCAAATCGAAGCAGCTCGTCATCTAGTGTTGAAAGCTGCTTGGGAAAAAGACAATGGTAAAAATTACGACTTGTCTGGTGCTATTGCTAAATTATATGCTTCACAAGTGGCTATGGAAACAACTGTAGAAGCTGTTCAAATTCATGGAGGAAACGGATATGTAAAAGAATACCATGTAGAACGGTTAATGCGTGATGCCAAAATCACCCAAATTTATGAGGGCACCTCAGAGATACAAAAAATTGTTATTTCCAGAAGTATTTTAAGGGGTTAAATTAATAATACAGTAGAGGCTCAATAAATAAAAAGCTAAAACGTTCTTCCTATATTAATCATTAACGGAATAGCAACGCCAGCATTTTCAGTAAACAGATTACCATTTGAATAATGCATGATCTTAAGCTCTATATTTAAACGTCTCTTCTTCCCTACAAATGCCCCTATCCCCATGAAATCTTGATAGGTCAAATTAGGCCCTGTTTCAAATCCATCAATATTCTTTTTAGAAATGTATGCAGGCCCAATAACAGAATAATTTAAATACATATCTAATAGACTTTTTCGTAACACATAAAACCTCAATACAGGAAAAACCGATAATGCAAAAACATTTGTATTTGTGTCAATAGTTTGAAATCCCGTAATACTTACTCCCCAATCCAACGAAAATGTTTTTTTAGTATGAAAAGCCGTTTGCTGATATGATATCATAAAAGTATTAGCTGCTCTTGAGTCACCATGCCAAAATATAGGAATACCAAAACTATCAAAATTGCCTATTTTGGCATCCATTGAAAAAAACCTGTTAGCAAAAAACCCTATTGAGCTACTCCCATAACCTACTTGGATAAACCGCTTTGGGAAAAAATAACCTGAATCTCCAGTATATTCTTTAGCTTGTTCTTTTGGTATCTGTTTTAGGTTATATAACAGTCCTACTGTTTGCTGAAAAATATATGGTTGGTTATGCTTTGTAGATGACGGTACATACATACTATTTAACAAAAAATCCCACTTTTTATTTAAAGTATATTTAATTCCAGCACCAAAAACTGGTGTTATGTAATGAGCATCAGGATAAACAACATCATCTCCAACAGAAAAACCTACCCTAGTCAAATTTCCCAAGCCTGCTTCTCCGTAAATAGAAAGTCTGTTATTAAAATTAAGATACCTTTTTAGCGATAATGACCATATATTAATCCATACACTTCTTTCAATAGCTCTCCCATTTATATTTTTATATTTTACCCACGCAGCAGGGCGTGTAACCCCAAATTGAATTGCTAAATCTTCATTGAATTTATATCCTAACAAAAAACGGCCAGAAAAAGGATTAAGTCTTATGTCATCAGAACTATATCCTTCAGCCAAATGTGTATTAGAAAAAGGATAAAAAATACCTCCAAGATTAAAGTTAAAATAAGTTTTAGATAGAAATGGAGAAAATTGAGCTAAAAGCTTTTCATCATTAACTTGTGAAAATCCTACAGTCAAAAAAAATAAAGTAATTGGTATGGTAATTTTTAGGGCTTTTTTACACATATCAAGATTTTGTGTAAATATAAATTAATCTCTTTTAAAATAGCCAATAAAAAAAGCACTTATTTGTTTAAATAAGTGCTTTTAAA